>JAEZIQ010000066.1 GCA_023436605.1 Actinomycetes bacterium
TGATCCCGGTCAGGATTCCCGGGACCGCGTGTGGAGTAAAAAAGGCGGTGGTGGTCTCGTTCTTGTACCAGGTACTGGTCTTCGCCAGGCGGGCGAAGTTGGGGAAACGCTGGCCGTCGATCGCGCTTTTCGAAGTCATCAGGTTCGAAGTGCCGAGCTCGTCGAAGATCACCAGCACGACCGGCACGTTCCGGCCGGAATCAGCGGCGACCTTGAAATCGCCTTCCTTGGGGAAGATCAGGTCGGTTGTCCGCGAGTTGAAGATGAACAGCAGCAGCACCACCACCGGGGCGATGATCAGGATGTCCATCAGGTTCTTGACGAAGAGGAACCGGAAGATCGCCCAGGCGAGCAGGAACCCGATCCCGAAGGAGAGCAGGAGAACGATCGCCGACCGGGCGGTGATCAGGTCGGATACGACCTGGATGAAGAAGAAGGAGGCGATCACTCCCAGCAGCAGGAAATGAAGGCCGTAGTAGGCCTTCGTGCTGACCTTGCTGACCACCCACTCGATGCCGAACAGGACCAGCGGCGGCAGGAGGGTGAAGCCGAAGGCAAGGATCAGGATGTCGCCGGTGCTGTTGCCGCGGGCGACGAAGAAGTCGGGATTGCTGCCGAGCAGGTCGAGCAGGGGCTGGACGAAGGCCAGGGCCCAGAGCGCAGCGACATGTCCGGCGCCGAGCAGCAATTGACGCCGGGTCGGCGCGGGGCGGTCGAAGACCGCGGCCAATCCCCTCTTTGCTTCCACCTCCGAACTTTCGCCCGGAGCGCTCAATTTCCTACCTCGGTGAGGCGAGGAAGAGGATCCGGTCACCCGACGGAAGCTCCTCACGACGCTCGATATTGAAGCGCTTTTCGAGCTCGCGTTCGAAGTTGCCCTCTTCGTAATCCGGGTTCGCTCCCTCGTGCTTGTTGGCCAGGAGGGCACGCACCATCGGGTCGGTCCGCTTCGGGAACTCGATCAGCAGCGTGGTCCCCATGTCACGGGCCCACTGCAGGAAGTCAGCGATCGGGATATTGGCGCTGATCGAGACGTGATGGATCAGGGCCAGGGCCAACATCAGGTCGGGGGCGCCGCGATCGACGAGGGGCTTGCGTTCGAGGCCCCGCCAGCCCAGCGCCGGCGACGGGTCGGCCAGGTTCGAAACCAGTGGCAGGATCTTGGTGTTGCCTTCCTGCTTCAGCGAGCGGTAGAGAGCCTCGACCGTGGCGTGATCGAAGTCGAAAGCCACGACCCGGTCCGAGCTCTCGGCGGCGATCCGCGAGTAGGCGCCGTCATTGCAGCCCATGTCCCAGGTCAGGGTGGGCCGCTTGGCGGCCGCCACCTCGGCCACGAAAGCCTGCTTGCGCTTGTCGTCGTCATCGGAATAGGTGTTCGACTGGCGGTAGCCGCTCCAGGAGGTCTCACCGGCCTTCCACTTGAGCTTCGAGACCAGGCGGTTCATCGACTCGAGCTGTGCCTTGACCTGGCTCGGCTTGACCTGCCGGGTCTGCTTGTTCTCCTCGGCGCTGCCGGGTCCGGACTTGTTGGCCCGCCGGTCGAGCCGGGCGTGAAGCGAGGTGTGGACGAAGACGCCCCGGCGCAGCCGGTCGCGCAAAGAGAAGACCTTGATCGCGTCGATCGGCTGGATGCCGTCGATCGATCCCCGCATCCAGGGATGGAAGGGGATGTCCTTGTGGGCCTGGAAGAGCAGCGGGTAGAGGTAAAGCATGCAGAACTGCCGGTAGGCGATCCAGGGCTCTCCTTCGACCTTCTTCTCGAAGCTGCCGATGTCGATGAAGGTGGGTTTCGAGCCGATGAACTGGACGTTGTAAGGAGTTGCGTCCTTCAGGTTCAGGCCGGACTCGAGCGCCTCCGCCCCGATCTCCAGCTGGAGCTTCGCGGCGTCCTGAAGCATGCTGAAGGTCCACTCGTAGGGGTAGGAGACGAAGGGGACCCGGTCGTGCTCGAGGACCCGCGTCACCCCGGTCGGCAGAAGGTCCTGGCCGATGCCGGCAACCGACGAATCGACCTCCCGGGTGCCGATCACGCGGCCCGAGGAGGTCAGTTCGGCCAGTAGAGGACTGGCCGAGAGGGCATCCCAGTCCTCTGCTCCCTCCGGGCTCAGGGCCCGGTAGATCGCGTCGCCCGAAACGACGACGCGGCTGTCACGGTCCCTGAACGAGCCCGGTTCTGCTGCGTTCACAGCCTTACTGCTCGTCGGGCTTGTCTTCGGGGGCGTCGGCTGCGGCCGTAGTGGCAGCGGCCTCGGGGGCAGGCTCATCCTTCTTCCAGAACATGAGCTTGTTCTTCAGGTTCGAGCCGAACGTGCGGAAAGCTGCACCGATTCCGGCAATGCCGGCCAGCACTGCAGCGAGGGCGGCGCTGACGCTGCCTGGGTCCAGGTAAGCAAGTATTTCCATTACTGATCCTCTCTTGAGCGGGATCGGGCGACCCGACCCCGCCTTGGGTCAGCGTTCGACCGACCGCGGAATGTTACTCAATCGTGACGAGGGGGTCACCCGACGCGACCGCATCGCCAACGGAAATGCTGACCTTGGTGATCTTGCCGTCCTTGTGCGCAGTGATCTCATTCTCCATTTTCATGGCCTCGATAACGCAAATCAGGTCGCCTTCCTTGACCTCGGCGCCCTCGGCAACTTCGAGCTTGAAGATCGAACCCTGGAGCGGGGAAGCGAGCACGGGGCCTCCGCCTCCACCACCGCTGCCCGCCTTCTTCTCTCGCTTCGGCTTGGGGCCACCGGCCGCCGGAGCGGCTCCGCCGGCGGCAGCGAATCCGCTCGCCTCGCCGATCACCTTGACGTCAAAACGCTTGCCGGAAACTTCGACCAGGTAGTCGCGGGCGACCTTCTCGGCCTCGCCTTCGGCCGGGGCCGGAACCTCAGCTTCTTCGGGCTTGGTCGTCTTCAGCCACTTCTTGTCTTCGGTCAGGTCCTTGCAGGTCTCGCCACGAGCCCACTGCTCGGTCTGGAGGATCGTCTTGTGGAAGGGGATCAGGGTCGAGAGCGGGGCGATCTCGTACTCGTCGAGCGCCCTCAGCATCCGCCTGGTGGCCGCTTCACGGTCCTTGTCCCAGACGATCAGCTTGGCGACCATCGGGTCGTACATCGGGGTGACTTCGGAACCGGCCTTGACTCCGGAGTCGACCCGGACGCCGGGACCCGAAGGCTCGTCGTACACGTCGATCGGTCCGGGAGCGGGAGCGAAGTTCATGTGCGCCTTCTCGGCATTGATCCGGCACTCGATCGCCCAGCCGTCGAACTTCACGTCCTCCTGCCTGAGCGAGAGCTCCTCGCCGGCGGCGATCTTGATCTGCTCGCGGACGATGTCGACACCGGTGATTTCCTCGGTCACGCAGTGCTCGACCTGGACCCGGGTGTTCATCTCGAGGAAGAAGTACTCGTCGCCGACCTGCATGCCTTCGATCGTGCCGGCCGAGAAGTAGCCGACCGCGCGGGCCGCGTCGGTTGCGATCTTGCCGATCCGCTCGCGCATTTCCTCGTCGACGTGCGGACCGGGAGCCTCTTCGATCAGCTTCTGGTGACGGCGCTGGATCGAGCAGTCGCGCTCGCCGAGGTGGATCACGTTGCCGTGCTTGTCGGCCAGGACCTGGACTTCGACGTGACGCGGATCCTCGAGATAACGCTCGATGTAGACCCGGTCGTCGGAGAAGAACTTCTCACCTTCACGGGCCGAACCCTCGAAGGCCTCGGCGAGGTCATCCGGGGTCATCGCGACGCGGAAGCCCTTGCCGCCACCACCGCCGACCGCCTTGCAGGCGACGGGGTAGCCAGCGGATTCGGCCTGCTTGCGGGCCTCATCGAGGTCCTTGGCGGGCTCGGTGGCGCCGGGAACGATCGGCACGCCGGCCTTCTCCATCACCTCGCGGGCCATGGTCTTCGAACCCATCGCGTCGATCGCCGAAGCCGGCGGGCCGATGAAGGTGATGCCGGCCTCGTCGAGGGCGCGGGCGAAATCGGAGTTCTCGGCGAGGAAGCCGTACCCGGGATGGACGGCCTCGGCACCCGAGTCCTTGCAGGCCTGGATGATCTTCTCGATCGACAGGTAACTCTCGGCCGGAACCGCCGGTCCGATCAGGAAGGCCTCATCACAGGCCTTGAC
>JAEZIQ010000118.1 GCA_023436605.1 Actinomycetes bacterium
GCAATTTGCATGTGAATCGCCCCCACCTTTGCTTTTTGTGGACTCAAATTCGGGGCCAGTTGACGATTCGTAAGAAATCTGACACAATCTCACTTAGATTTTTCGATAATGGTCGCTCCCTCAGGCGACCTTGGACACGCAAACAGGAGAAACACAGTGGGAAAGACGATAGGAATCGACCTCGGCACGACCAACTCGTGCGTAGCGGTTCTTGAAGGCGGCGAACCGACCGTCCTCGAGAACTCCGAGGGCGGGCGCACCACCCCGTCGGTGGTCGCCTTCAACGACAAGGACGAGCGGCTGGTCGGCACCGTAGCCAAGCGCCAGGCCGTGATGAACCCGGAAAACACGATCTTCTCGATCAAGCGCTTCATGGGCCGCAAGGAGGCCGAAGTCAAGGAAGAGGAGACGATGATCCCGTACAAGGTCGAAGCCGGCCCGAACGGGGACGTCCGCGTCGACGCACGCGGCAAGCAGTACTCGCCGCCGGAGATCAGCGCGATGATCCTCGGCAAGCTCAAGGCCGACGCCGAGGCCAAGCTGGGCGAAACGGTCGACTCGGCCGTGATCACCGTCCCGGCCTACTTCAACGATGACCAGCGCCAGGCGACCAAGGACGCCGGCAAGATCGCTGGCCTCGAGGTCAAGCGCATCATCAACGAGCCGACCGCGGCCTCGCTGGCCTACGGGCTCGACAAGGAAGATGAGGATCAGACCATCCTGGTCTTCGACCTCGGCGGCGGCACCTTCGACGTGTCCGTGCTCGAGATCGGCGACGGCGTCTTCGACGTGAAGTCGACCGCCGGTGACAACCACCTCGGCGGCGACAACTTCGACAAGGCGATCGTCGACTGGCTGGTCGCCGAGTTCAAGAAGGACCAGGGAGTTGACCTGGCGGCCGACAAGAACTCGCTGCAGCGCCTCTACGAGGCGGCCGAAAAGGCGAAGATCGAGCTGTCATCCGCCCAGGAGACGCAGATCAACATTCCCTTCATCACCGCCGTCGAAGGCCAGCCCAAGCACCTCGACATCAAACTCACCCGGTCGAAGCTCAACGAGCTGACCTCGGATCTGCTCGACCGCGTGGTCGGACCGGTCAAGCAGGCGCTCAGCGACGCCGATGCGACCGTTGACCACGTCGTCCTGGTCGGCGTCATGACCCGCATGCCCGCCGTCCGCGAGAAGGTCACCGAGCTGACCGGCAAGGAGCCGCATCAGGGCGTGAACCCGGATGAGGCGGTCGCCGTCGGCGCCGCGATCCAGGCCGGCGTGCTGGCCGGCGACGTCAAGGACGTGCTGCTGCTCGACGTCACCCCGCTAACCCTCGGCATCGAAACCAAGGGCGGCGTCATGACCAAGCTGATCGAGCGGAACACGACCATCCCGAGCCGCAAGTCGGAAGTCTTCTCGACCGCCGAGGACAATCAGCCCTCGGTTGAGATCCACGTCCTCCAGGGCGAGCGGGAGATGGCTGCCTACAACAAGAGTCTCGGCAAGTTCCAGCTGACCGGCATCCCGCCGGCCCCGCGTGGCATGCCGCAGATCGAGGTCACCTTCGACATCGATGCCAATGGCATCATCAACGTGACCGCCAAGGACCTCGGGACCGGCACCGAACAGAAGATCGAGATCAAGTCCGGTTCCGGACTCTCGGACGAAGAGATCGAGAGCATGGTCTCCGACGCCGAGGCCCACGCCGACGAGGACCGCAGGCAGCGCGAGCTGGCCGAGGCGAGGAACATCGGCGAGAACACCGCCTACACCTCGGAGAAGCAGGTTGCCGAGCTCGGCGACAAGATCGACGAGTCAAGCAAGAAGGAGATCGAGGACCGGATCAGTGAACTCCGCGACGCCCTCGAGTCGGACGACGCCGAGAAGATCAAGGGCATGACCGAGAAGGTCCAGGAGGCCTTCCACAAGGTGTCCGAACAGGTCTACCAGGCGGCCCAGGCCGACGCTCAGGCTGCCGGTGCCGACGGTGCCGCTGCCGGTGGAGCCACTTCCTCCGATGACGAGGAAGTAATTGACGCCGAAGTGGTCGAAGAGGACGAGAGCAAGTGATCCAGGAGCCGGAAGAGACCACGGGCCAGCCCGAGGTGGAAGAGGTCGTCGACGCCGAAGTGGTGTCGGCGACCGCTCCGGCTGCCGAGGCTGATGCCGCCGCCGATGCGGCGGCGGAGGCCAGCGTCGAGCAGGACCTGAGCGACCTGGTCGAGGAGGCGCGGAGCCAGCGTGACGAGTACCTGCAGCTGGCGCAGCGAACCAAGGCCGACTTTGACAATTACCGCAAGCGGATGGCCGCCGAAAGCCAGGCCCAGGCGGCCCGGGGAAGGCTCGAAGTCGTCTCCGGCCTGATCGAGGCGATCGACAATCTCGAACGGGTGCTCGAGGCGGCCGGCATCGACGAGGTCGCCGCGCTCGAAGGCGAGATCCCGTCAGATGCTCCGGTCACCACCCAGGGCGTGATCGTCACGTACCGGGACCTGAACGGAGTCCTGAAAAAGGCCGGCGTCGAAGCTTTCGATTCCCGGGGCGAGCAGTTCGACCCGAACCTCCACGAGGCGCTGCAGGCCCTCCCGGCCGAAGGTGTCGATTCGGGCGTGGTCATCGAACAGATGCAGAAGGGCTACCGGGCCGGCGAGAACGTGATCCGCCACGCCCGGGTCGTGGTCAGCCAGTGAGAGACACGAAGCGATCCCCCGAATCTTTCGGGGAGGTGAGATCAAGTTATGGCGAATGACCTTTACGAAGTCCTGGGGGTCAGCAAGAAGGCGTCCCAGGAAGAGATAAAGAAAGCCCACCGCAAGCTGGTGCGGCAGTACCACCCGGACCGCAATCCGGACGACAAGGCCGCCGAGGACAAGTTCAAGGAAATCCAGGCCGCCTACGACGTGCTGGGTGACGAAGAGAAGCGCAAGGAGTACGACGCCGGTGGCGGTATGTTCGGCGGCTTCGGCCAGGGCGGCAACCCGTTCGGCCAGGGAGCACAGGGCAACCCCTTCGGTCAGGGCGCACCGAGCGGTTTCGGAGACATCTTCTCCAACATCTTCAGCCGCGGCGGTGGCGAAGCGGCCGGGCCCCAGCGTGGCCGAGATCTTGAGACCGATACCCGGATCTCGTTTGACGACGCCATGTCCGGCACCCAGCTCACGGTCACGATCCCGAAGTCAGAGCGCTGCCCGACCTGTTCGGGCTCCGGCGCCGAGCCGGGCACCAGCCCGGAGACCTGCCCCCGCTGCGGAGGCCGCGGGGTCGAGGCGCAGGGCCAGGGTTTCTTTTCGATCAGCCAACCCTGCCCGCAGTGCCAGGGCACCGGCCAGATCATCCCCAGCCCCTGCCACACCTGCGGCGGTTCCGGCCTGACCCATCAGACCAAGCGCTACAAGGTGAACATCCCGGCCGGGGTCAAGGACGGCACCCGCATCCGGGTCGCCGGCAAGGGCGAAGCCGGAGTTCGCGGCGCCCCGTCGGGCGATCTCTTCGTGACCATCCAGGTCGCTCCCTCGCCCGTCTTCAAGCGGCTCGATGACGGCAACCTCGAGGTCGAAGTTCCGATCTCGGTGACCGAGGCGATGCGGGGCGGAACGATCGAAGTTCCGACCCTTTCCGGGACCAAGCGGATCCGGGTTCAGCCGGGTACCAGTAACGGCGCAATTCAGCGTCTCAGGGGTGAAGGGCCACCCAAGACCGGCGGAAAGGGCGGCCGTGGCGACATCCGCTACCGCTTGAATGTGGTCATCCCGAAGGAACTGACAGATGACCAGCGCCGGGCCGTCGACCAGCTGGCCGAGGCGATGAGCGATGAAGACCCCCGGGCCGAACTGCTTCGGCGCGCCAAGGTGAAGTCGGGTTCGTGATGGCGGAACAGCGGCAAACCAGAGTGGAGGTCACGGTGGACGAGGACCGTGGCGTGTTCATGATCTCGGTCGCCGCCGAACTGGCCGACATGCACCCTCAGACTCTGCGGATCTACGAGGCGCGGGGTCTGATCACCCCGAAGCGCTCGCCCAAGAACACGCGCCTTTACTCGCAGCGGGACGTCGAGCGACTCAAGCGGATCCAGCAGATGACCAACGAGGAGGGTCTCAACCTGGCCGGCGTCGAGACCGTCCTCGAAATGGAATCCCGGGTCGAACAGATGCGGGCCGAACTCGAAGCGATGCGCCAGCGCACCCGCGAACTCGAGGAGAAGCTCGACTCGGAAATGAGCCGCCTACGCACCGAGATCGTCCCCTACGGCGCCTACGACCCCGACCCCCCGGTCGAGATCCCGGTGCGCCGCCCCCAAGACTGACTCGGCCTGTCCGCGCTGCATGGCCGCAGACTGACGGCCGAATCGCCGACGAAATCTTGACGGTCACCCGATCCGGAGGGTAGCCTGAGCGGCGTGTCCGCGAATCTAAGTGAGCAGGACTTAGATTTCTTGACATTCTGTCCGTGAGCTCGTACAATCCGTTACGTGCAACCAGACAGATTTACAGTGAAATCCCAGGAAGCCATCCAGACCGCGCAGCGTCTGGCTGCTGCTTCGAGAAACCCCGAAATCGCCCCTGCCCACCTGCTCGTAGCCCTGCTCGAACAGGAAGACGGGCTGGTGCCCGCCGTGCTGAACAAGCTCGGTGCCGACCTTACGTCCATCAAGAGCCGCGCGCGGCAGGCGATGAGCGACCTCCCCACCCTGGGCGAAGGCGCTGCCGCCGACCCGCGACCCTCTTCCGCCTTCACGGACGTGCTGCGCCGCTCCGAAGGCGAGATGGCCCAGATGGGCGACGAGTACCTCTCGACCGAGCACATGCTGCTCGCGATCGCGGACTCGAAATCCCCCCTGGCCGACCTGCTGCCGGACCGGGCATCGCTGTCGAAAGCGATCAATGAAGTGCGTGGACCCCACAAGGTGACCTCCCCCAACCCGGAGGACCAGGTCCAGGCGCTGGAAAAGTTCGGACGTGACCTGACCGCCGACGCGGCCTCGGGCAAGCTCGACCCGGTGATCGGCCGGGACGAGGAGGTCCGCCGCGTGATCCAGGTGCTCTCGCGCCGGACCAAGAACAACCCGGTCCTGATCGGCGAACCGGGAGTCGGCAAGACCGCGATCGTCGAAGGCCTCGCCCAGCGCATCGTCTCCGGCGACGTGCCGGAAAGCCTGGTCGACCGCCGGGTGATCGCACTCGACATCGGAGCGCTGCTGGCCGGGTCCAAGTACCGCGGCGAGTTCGAGGAACGGCTCAAGGCCGTCCTCACCGAAGTCCAGGATGCGGAAGGCCAGATCGTGCTCTTCCTCGACGAGCTCCACACCATCGTCGGAGCCGGAGCAGCCGAAGGCGCGGTCGACGCGGCCAATCTGCTGAAGCCGATGCTGGCCCGCGGTGAACTGCGCGCGGTCGGAGCGACCACGCTCGACGAGTACCGCCAGCACATCGAAAAGGACGCCGCCCTCGAGCGGCGCTTCCAGCCGGTGCTGGTCGGTGAACCCGACGTGGCCGACACGATCGCGATCCTGCGCGGACTGAAGGAGCGCTACGAGGTCCACCACGGTGTGCGGATCGCCGACTCGGCGATCATCGCCGCGGCCACCCTCTCCGAGCGCTACATCGCCGACCGCTTCCTGCCCGACAAGGCGATCGACCTGATCGACGAGTCGGCCTCCCGCCTGAAGATCGAGATCGACTCGATGCCAACCGAGATCGACGAAGTCGAACGGCGCATCCAGCAGCTCGAGATCGAACGCGAAGCCCTCAAGGCCGAAACCGATGAAGCCTCGCGCGGCCGCCTCGAAAACCTCGAGGAAGAACTGGCCGAGCTGAACGAGAAGTCGAGCGCGATGAAGGCCCGCTGGCAGACCGAGAAGGGTCTGATCGAGTCGATCAAGGAAGCCAAGGCCAGGCATGAGGAGGCGAGCCGCGAGGCCGAACGGGCCGAACGCGACGCCGACCTCGAACGGGCCGCGAGGCTCCGCTACTCGGAGATCCCCGAACTCGAGAAGCAGGTCGCGGACGCCGAGAAGCGGCTGACCGAACTGCAGGCCGAAGGCGGCACGATGCTGACCGAGGAAGTCACCGAACAGGACGTGGCCGAGGTGGTCGCCAAGTGGACCGGGATCCCGGTCACCCGCCTGATGGAAGGCGAGGTCGAGAAGCTGGTCCACATGGAGGAGCGCCTCCACGACCGGGTGATCGGCCAGGACGAGGCGGTCTCCGCGGTCGCCAACGCGCTGCGCCGCTCCCGGGCCGGACTCTCCGACCCGAACCGGCCGATCGGTTCCTTCCTCTTCCTCGGACCGACCGGTGTCGGCAAGACCGAGCTGGCCAAGTCGCTGGCCGAGTTCATGTTCGACACCGAGCAGGCGATCGTCAGGCTCGACATGTCCGAGTACATGGAGAAGCACACAGTCGCCCGGCTGATCGGGGCACCCCCCGGATACGTCGGCTACGAAGAGGGCGGCCAGTTGACCGAAGCGGTTCGGCGCCGGCCCTACGCGGTGGTGCTGCTCGACGAGATCGAGAAGGCCCACCCGGATGTCTTCAACACGCTGCTTCAGCTGATGGACGACGGACGCCTGACCGACGGTCAGGGGCGCACGGTCAGCTTCGCCAACACGGTGCTGATCATGACCTCGAACGTCGGCTCCCAGGAGATCGCCGGCGAGAACGTCGACGAGCGGATCCGCGAACGGGTGACCGAGGTGCTGGAGACGACCTTCAAGCCGGAATTCCTCAACCGGATCGACGACACCGTCATTTTCCACCGCCTGTCGAAGGAAGACATCGGCCGGATCGTCGAAATCCAGGTCGACGGCCTGACCAGGCGAGTCGCCGAGAAGGACATCGAGATCGAGCTGACCGAAGACGCGAGGACACTGCTGGGCAACCTGGGCTACGACCCGACCTACGGCGCGCGTCCGCTCAAGCGGGTGGTCCAGAAGCAGCTGGTCGACAAGCTCGCGCTGAAGATCCTCGAAGGCGAGTTCACCGAAGGTGACTCGGTCCTGATCGACGCAAGCGAAGGCGAACTGGTGTTCTCCAAGAAATAAGCCCAGCCTCAGTCGAGGCTGAACGAAGCCGGTCGGGGAGCCATTTTCGGCTCCCCGACTGCGTTTAAGGGAAGACATCGCGGTTGCAGGGTCGTGCCCGGCCGGGCGGTCCTTTAGCTCCCCTTTGGGGTTCCCGTACTACCCTGTTACGCCCGGTACGGGTCCAGGGGAAGGCTCTGCCCATGCGGGAAACGGCTTACGACTCGATGCACGAAGAACACAACGACAACTGGCAGGACCAAGGGAAGCCCCCGAACAGGCTGCTCTGGCCGATCAAGCGGTTCGGCTGGTTCCTGGAAAAGTGGGTTCTCTGGCCGATCGCAGATTCCTTCCGGCGATTCACCAATGCCTTCCGTTACCGCAGTCCCTTCGCCTACATCGGCGCCACCCTGATGGTCACCGTGACCGCCGGCGCCGTCGCCGCCGCGGTCTACTTCTACAACCAGTCCGAGGACAAGAAGGCCGACCCCGTCGTCGCCGATACGGCGATCCAGGCCGAGACGGTCGCGCCGGCCATTCCCACCCCGACCCAACCCAACAC
>JAEZIQ010000149.1 GCA_023436605.1 Actinomycetes bacterium
GACGACCTGCTCGCAAAAGCGCTCACCCGCCTCGGCCAGCGGGCACTGACCGAAGCCGAGATGCGGGAGTGGCTGGTGAAGAGAGAGGCCGAGGAGACGGAGATCGAGAGGATCATCGCCTTCCTGACCGAGAACCTCGCTCTCGACGACCGGGCCTATGCCCTGGCATTCACGGCTGACAAGCGAGACCTTTCCGGGTGGGGTCAGGACCGGATCCGAGGTGACCTGCTCCGGCGCGGCATTGACCGGCACCTGGTCGAAGAGGCCCTCGCCGCCGACAACTGTGAATCGGAGATTGAACGGGCCGTGCGCGTGCTCAACGAGCGGGGCGCGGACCTGAGCGACGATCGGGGACGGCAGCGCGCCCTCGGTCTGCTCGCCCGCCGTGGATATGAGGCCGAGGAGGCCTACGCCGCGATCCGCATCGCTGCCCGCGCCGCCTGATTTACGGGCTGCGAACCGCTTTCGCCACGTGTATCCCGACCCGGTCCAATTCGGAAGGGACGATCGGGGCGTCGGCTACCCTTGAGTGAGGCATGGCGCTCGACTCGATCATCCCGGCCTGGCTGCGGAACCGGTCCCCGGCACCGGAGGGGGAAAAAGGCGCCGAGGCCCCGCTCCAGAAGTCAAACGGAACGGTCGCCAGGAGCGAAGAGACGGTGGCAGAACCAACCGTCGGCGCGCCCTCACCTGATTTCGATTCGCCGCCTCCCCAAGGAAATCTCCTCTCCGCTGAAGCTGAATTGCGGGCGAGACGCGAAGAAATTGTCCGCATGGAGGAACGGGCTCTGCGGGACCTGGAATCAGCGAAAACGCGGCTGCGGGAAGCTGACCGGCGGTCCGAGCTTGCGGAGGAGCGGGAACGGGCGCTCGACAAGGCCGAGAGGGAAGTGGAGGAGGCCCGTGAAGCCCGGCTTGCCGAACTGGAAGCTGTATCGGGTCTCACCCGGGTGCAGGCGAAGCAGCTCCTGATCAAGGAGGTGGAAGCGGAAGCCACCCATCAGGCGGGACTGACCGTAAAGCGGATCGAGGAAGAGGCCCGGCTCGACGCGGAAAGACGTGCCCGAGGGATTCTTGCCGTGGCGATGCAGCGGCTCGCCTCGACCCAGTCGATCGAATCGAACACCCACACCATCCAGCTCCCGAACGAAGAGATGAAGGGAAGGATCATCGGCAAGGACGGCCGCAACATCCGGGCCCTCGAGAACCTCACCGGAGTCGACATCATCATCGACGAGACTCCGGAAACCGTCGTCATCTCGAGTTTTGACGGAGTCCGGCGCGAAGTGGGGCGGATGACACTCGAGAAGCTGATCGCCGACGGCCGCATCCATCCCGCTTCCTGTGAAGCCGCTTTTGAGGAAGCTTCGGCCAAAGTCGATGACGTCATGGTTGAAGCGGCGGAGTCGGCTCTGCTCGAAGCCCGCGTCACCGGGCTCCATCCCGAGCTGGTCAGGCTGCTTGGCCGGCTTCGCTTCCGGACCAGCTACAGCCAGAACGTGCTCGACCACCTGGTCGAATGTTCGAACCTGGCCGCCCTGATGGCGGCCGAGCTGGGTGCCTCGGTCGAAGTGGCCCGCAGGGCGGCGTTGCTCCATGACATCGGCAAGGCAGTCAGTCACGAAGTCGAGGGCACTCACGCTGCGGTCGGAGCCCGGCTCGCCAGGCGTTACGACGAAGTGGATGCGATCACCCACGCAATCGAGGCCCACCACAACGAGATCGAACCGGTGACTGTCGAGGCGGTGATCGTGCAGGCCGCCGACGCCCTCTCCGGCGCCCGGCCAGGAGCCCGGGGCAACTCGCTCGAGCAGTACGTAACCCGGCTCAGCGATCTCGAAGAGATCGCGATGCGACAGGCGGGTGTCAGCAAGGTGTTCGCTATGCAGGCCGGCCGGGAAATCAGGGTGATGGTCGATCCGGGGCAGGTCGACGACGAGGCAACCGCCCTGATCTCGCATGAAATAGCGGCCGCCATCGAGCGTGAAATGGAGTACCCGGGGCAGGTTCGGATCACCGTGATCCGCGAACTTCGCTCCACACGAATCGCCAGATGAGCGTCCCTGAACCTGCCGGCTGAGGACCCGCCGGGTCGCCGGTCAAATCGGTAGGATTCGCGCCGATGGATATCAAGACCGCCTTCCTCGCCTTCGGCATCGGCCTCGCCTGTTACGCAGTCATCATCAGCTTCGTCGGGCTGCGCGTAAAGAACTTCCCCAGCAAGGGCGCGATGATCGGTTCGATCCTGATCGCGCTGATCCTGGTCGGCGGCACCGCCACCTTCGCGGTCAAGCTCTCGATCGAAGAAGCCCACGAGCGCGAAGAGGGCCATCACCCGACCGGCGAGGAATCCACCGAAGCCGCGGGCATTCGCATCGTTCAGCCGGCCGACGCCGCCTGAACCTGCGATCGGCGGGGTAGAACCTGCAGTCGGGCGGGGTAGAACCTGCAGTCGGGCGGGGTCCGACCCGCCCTCCAAGTGAAACCCGTCCGATCACGACATCCATGAATGGATGATCGGACTCCGCGTCTCGGAGGACTTTGAGGTCCGGGGTGGGTGCGCCCGTCACGGGCCTTCGGGGGAGCGCGAAGCGCGACGGACCAGGAAGGGCACACCCGTCCCGGGCCCTCTCCACTCTTTGAAGTAGCTGTAATCTCGTCGGTCGATGAAGAAGTTTCACGTCACCACCTTCGGGTGCCAGATGAACGAGCACGACTCGGAGCGCATGAAGGGCATGCTCACATCGCTCGGGTACACCGAATCCGAGCAGCGTGACGAGGCCGATCTGATCCTTTTCAATACCTGCTCGATCCGCGAGAACGCGGACAACCGGTTCATTTCGCATCTCGGCGAAGCCAAGCGTCTCAAGGGGGAGGATCCCGAGCGGATCGTCGGGGTCGGCGGTTGCTGGGCCCAGTCGGTCAAGGACGAGGTCTTCCGACGGTTTCCCTTCGTCGACGTCGCCTTCGGGCCCGGCCAGATTCACAAGCTGGCCGAGTTCCTCAACTCGGACCAGCTGACCGCGCAGGGGTTCTTCGAGTTTGAGGATTTCGCCGGTCACCTTCCGGCTCGTCGGGCCCGCCAGTTCCAGGGATGGCTCCAGATTTCACAGGGCTGCAACTGCGTCTGTTCGTACTGCATCGTTCCTTCGACCCGTGGTCGGGAGCAGAGCCGCGACCCGCAGGAACTGCTGCTCGAAGCAGAGCGGCTTGCCGCCGACGGCGTTCGGGAAATCACCCTGCTCGGCCAGAACGTGAACTCCTACGGCCGCGATCTGCCCAGCGATAGCCGGATCCGGTTCTCCGACCTGCTGACGATGATCGACGGGGTTGACGGCATCGACCGGATCCGTTACACCAGCCCTCATCCGAAGGACATGCGCGAGGACGTGATCGAGGCCCATGCCAGCCTTCCCTCGCTCTGCGAGCACATCCATCTTCCGCTGCAGTCCGGGTCAAGCCCGATCCTCAAGAAGATGCGCCGCACCTACACCCGGGAGCGGTACATGGACCGCGTGGCGATGATCCGTGAGCGGGTTCCCGACTGCGCGATCACGACCGACATCATCGTCGGTTTTCCCGGCGAGACCGACAGCGATTTCAATCAGACCCTCGAAGTGGTGGAGGAAGTGGGGTACGACGGCGCCTTCACCTTCGTCTACTCGCCCCGACGGGGAACGCTCGCGGCGGAGATGGAGGATCAGGTCGCCCATCCGGTCAAGGTCGAGCGGATGGAGAGACTGGTCGAGGCGGTCCAGCGACGGGCCAGAGAACGCTCCCAGCGTTTCGTGGGACGCACCATGGAAGTTCTGGTCGAAGGGCCCAGCCGGAACGACCCGACCCGGATTCGCGGCCGCATCCGCCATAACAAGGCGGTCAACTTCGAGGGGACCGCGGAAGCCGGACAGATGGTCGAAGTCGAGATCACCTCGGCCACGTCACAGACCCTGACCGGCACCGAGCGCCTGCTCAGCGGTATCGGCGTCTAGGGGATGTCCGGTTTGGAGCCGGGTACCGATTCGCCGCCGCTGATCGCAGTCTTCGGGCCGACCGCGATCGGCAAGACAGGCGTCTGTATCGAGCTGGCCGACCTGCTTCGCGAGCGGGGGGAGGATCCGGTCGCGATCAACTGTGACTCGATCCAGGTCTACGAGGGCCTCGAGGTGATCAGCGGTGCCGCGACGGCCGACGACCGGGACAGGCTGGAACATCGGCTGCTTTCATTCGTTCCGATCAGCGAGGAGTTCAGCGCCGGACGATTCGGCGATGCGGCACACCGGGAGATCGACTCTGCACTGGAATCGGGTCGACGACCGATCCTGGTCGGGGGCACCGGGCTCTATCTGCGGGCGGCCCTGACCGAACTCGAGATGCGCCCACCGGTCGACCAGAACTTGCGAAGCGAGGTCGAAGCCGAGGTTGAACGGCGGGGACCCAACGCGCTCCACGCAGAACTTCCGGATGATCTCTCCGAACGGGTTCATCCCAATGACCGCAAGCGAATCGCCCGCCTGACCGAGCTGATCCGCTCCGGAGTCGACCCGCACCCCGATCATCGAGGCGGGGGAGAGCTGTGGACCGCTTCGCTGAGACGTCCTGCGCTGTTGATCGGGCTGGTCGAGGACGACGAGCCGCTGGTCAAGAAGATCAGGGTCCGGGTCGAGGCGATGGCCGTCGCCGGGGCTGCCGATGAAGCCGAAAGGGCGGAGGCGGCGGGGGCAGCACGAACGGTTCGGGCGGCGATCGGTTTCGATGAGTTCCGCCGGGGAGATCTCGAACGGGTGGTGATTCTCCACCGACGCTACGGGCGGAGGCAGATGACCTGGATGAGAAGGATGGAGGGGATCGAGGTCATTGACCGGACCGGATTGAGCGACGCCGAGGTGGCATCAATAATCCTCGATCTCGCTGAACAGATACCTTCCCGGGTCGCATGAAGTTCGAAAAGTGGCAAGCACTCGGCAACGACTACGTGATCATCGAGGCGGAAGACCTGCCTTGGGAGATGACCCAGCAGCGGGTCCAACGGATCTGCGATCCGCACTTCGGGATCGGTTCCGACGGGATCCTGCTGCTTTCCAGATCGGATGATCCGGGATACGTGGCCAATCTGAGGATCTTCAATCCGGATGGTTCCGAAGCGGAGCTGTCCGGCAACGGTGCCCGCGAGGCGATCCTCTACCTGCGGCGCCACGGCTGGACCGACGCCGACACTTTCAGCATCATGACCGCTTCCGGTCCGGTCACCCCGACCATCACGTCGGAGCGGACCTGCAGGGTCGAGATGGGCAAGGCCTCCACGACCTCCAAGGATTACCCGGATGGGGCAGATGACGGACGAGGCACCCTCGCCTCGGGGGATCGCGACTGGAAGTTCCAACATGTCTCGATCGGCAATCCACAATGCGCGATCGAAGCGGGCGCCGACCTCGAGGAGCTCGACCTCGGCAAGATCGGCCCGGGAATCGAGCGCAACTGTCTTTTCCCGAACCGGACCAACGTCTCGTTCTACCGGGTATCCGGGTCGCGGGTACGGGCAAGGATCTTCGAGCGCGGGGTAGGGGAAACACTCTCCTCCGGCACCGGAGCTTCAGGGGCCGCTGTCGCCGCCTTCCTCAACGGAGCGCCCAGCCCGATCACCGTCGAGCTCGACGGCGGGGAACTCAAGGTGGATATCTCAGATGATCTCGACGTGACCCTGACCGGCTGGGCGGAACCGATCGCCGCCGGCGAGCTGGCGCCTGAGATGGTGGCCGCGCTGGCCGATCTGGGCTGAGCCTGTTGGCTTTAGATTTGAACAGAACCGAACCACCGAAGGAGGAACCGTGGGGCTGACCGATCCATCCAGGCGACTTCAGGCGATGCCGCCGTACATGTTCGCCGAGCTCGAGAAGAAGATCGCCGAGAAGCGGGCGGCCGGCATTGACGTGATCAGCCTCGGAATCGGCGACCCCGACCATCCGACCTACCCACATGTGGTCAAGGCGATGCAGGCGGCAGTCGCCGACCGTAGCAACCAGAATTATCCGAGCAACCGGGGCCGCGAAGAGTTCCGCCGCGCCTTCTCGGACTTCTACCGCGACCGGTTTGGCGTAGAGATCGATCCCGAGAACGAAGTGATCCCGGCGATCGGCGCCAAGGAGTGCATCTACAACCTGTGCTTCGCATTCCTCGATCCGGGCGACGTCGCGCTCGCATCCGACCCCGGATACCCCGTCTACACCGGGGGTCCGATCCTGGCCGGCGCCGAAGCGGTGCTGCTTCCGCTAAAGGAAAAGCTGGGATTCGCCCCCGACCTCGACGCGATCGACGCGCAGACCGCCGAACGTGCCCGGCTGCTCTTTCTGAACTACCCGAACAACCCCTCTGGCGCGATCGTTCCCGACGGTTTCTTCGAGAAGGTCGTCGAGTTCGCCCGGGAGAACGAGATCCTGGTCGTCCACGACAACGCCTACTCGGAAACCACTTACGACGGGTATGTCGCCCCGAGCTTCCTCGCCACGCCGGGCGCCAAGGAAGTCGGAGTCGAGGTCTTCTCGCTCTCCAAGGGTTACAACATGACCGGCTGGCGGGTCGGGGCGATCCTCGGCAACGCCTATGCGATCAGCACCTACTGGCGCCTGAAGACCAACGTGGATTCGGGTCTCTTCGAAGCGATCCAGATGGCTGCGGTGGCCGCCCTCGACGGCCCCACCGCGCCGTTGGAGGAGATGAACGCGATCTACGCACGGCGTCGCGACCTCACGGTTGACACGCTGAGGGCGATCGGGGTCGACGTCAAGAGCCCGAAGGGCACGATCTATGTCTGGGCGCCTGTACCGGAGGGATACACCTCGACCAGCTTCTGCGAGAAGGTGCTGGAAGAAGCCGCAGTCGTGATCTCACCCGGCTCGATGTACGGCCGCTCGGGCGAGGGCTACTTCCGGATCTCTCTGACCACGCCCGACGATCGTCTCACCGAGGCGCTCGAACGCATGAGGGAACACCTGGCCTGAACAGGCGTCGAGGTTCGAAAAAGTCAGGGTTGATCCCTGGCTTTTCGCATCTCGGTCAGCTTGTGGCGGAAAGTCGGCCTTCGGCCTCGAGGGTCTGGCGGAGGCCCGACTTGAGATCCCGCGGGTGCCATCCGAGTTCGGTCCTGGCCTTGGACGCATCGGCCCAGAAGGTGACGCCATCAGCGGAGCTGATCAGCTCCGACAGGTTCGGCGGCTGGTCCATGATCTTCCCGACCAGCGGTCCGATCGGTCGCAGGGCCTTGAGGAAGGTCGTGGGCATGTTCCGCTTCGGCACTTTCTTGCCGGTGATTGCCCCGACCTCTTCGAGGGCCTGCCTCATCGTGAAGTTTCCGGCGTTGAGGATGTAGCACTCGCCGATTTCACCCTTGTCCAGTGCGAGGGCAATTCCGGACGCGATGTCATCGACGTAGGTCAGGCCGGTGCCGAAATCGGGGAACGGCACCATCGGCAGCTTTCCATCGAGGAACTGGTGGATCGTCGCGCCAAGTTCGGAATGATCCTCGGGTCCGTACACGCCGCCGGGCTGGACGATCACGCAGGGCAGGTTGCGGGTCTTGATCAGGTTCAGCGCGATCTGGTGCGCCTCGTACTTCGTTTCCTCGTAGACCGAGGTGAACTGGAGACCGGCCGGGTCATCGAGATCGGGACGACGGAAATCCTCCCTTGCCACTTGCTGACGGGTGTTGCCGAAGACGGCGCAGGTCGAGACGTAGAGGACCCTGGGGATGTCGGCTTCGAGGGCGGCTTCCAGCGTGTTTGCGGTTCCTTCGACGTTGGCCTTGCGTAGCACTGGAGCCCGCTCTTTCGGGATGCCGACCTCGTAGAGGGCTGCGTTGTGGAGCAGCGCGTCGTGGTCCGCCATCTGTTCGGCCAGACGGGGCCGGGAGGAAAGGTCACCGTCAACGAGTTCGCAGCCGAGTGTCTCGAGTTCAGTTGCCTTCGAGCGGTCGCGGACCAGGCAGGTCAGTTGATGACCCTGCTCAACCAGGTGCCTGGCCGTCGCTCCACCGATGAACCCCGTCGCTCCCGTCATGAAGATCTTCATGGTGAGGAGCGTAGCGTCAAGGGGCGTGGCGGTCACACCTTCTAGCATGGGGCAGGTGACCGAATCGGTTGACAATGCCGCAGCCCGGCGCGCGAAGCAACGGGCGCTCATGATTGCCGTCGACACCACGGGCGATACGACCACCGATGAGCTCGGTGAGCTGCTCCGGACTGCCGGGGTGGCCACGGTCGGCGAGGTGATCCAGAGCCGGAGCGAACCCGATCCCGATCGCTATTTCGGGCGTGGCAAGCTGGAAGAAGTCAAGGAAGAGATCAAGCGGACCGGCGCCAACCTGGTCGCCTGCGATGACGAGCTTGCCCCGCGCCAGGAACGAAACCTGGAAGCGGCCCTCGAAGTCCCGGTGATCGACCGGACCGCCGTGATCCTCGACATCTTTGCCGACCACGCACACTCGGCCGAAGGCAAGCTTCAGGTCGAACTGGCACAACTCGAATACAACCTCGCCCGAATGCGTGGACTCTGGACCCACCTCGAACGACTCGGCGCCGGGATCGGCACCAGGGGACCGGGTGAGTCCCAGATCGAAACGGACCGCCGGCTCGCCCGGGACCGGATCGCAGCGCTCAGACGACGGCTCCGTCACGTCGAGCAGAACCGCGGGGTCATGCGGGCCCGGCGCCAGGATTCTTCTCTGCCCCAAGTCGCTCTGGCCGGATACACCAACGCCGGCAAGTCGACCCTGCTGAACGCATTGACCGGAGCCGGAATCAGTGTCGCCAACCGGCTTTTCCACACGCTCGATCCGACCACCCGTGCTTTCGAATATGAGGGACGCCGGTATCTGGTCACCGACACCGTCGGCTTCATCGAGAAGCTCCCGCATCAGGTGGTGGAAGCCTTCAAGGCGACCCTGGAGGAAACAGTCCTGGCCGACCTGATCCTTCACGTGGTTGATTCGTCCTCCGGCGAGGAACGCATGAGAGCCGAGATGGCTGCGGCCGATGAAGTGCTCGAGGAGATCGGTGCCGGCGACAAGCCGCGGCTGCTGGTCCTGAACAAGATCGACCTGCTCGACGAGGATCAGCGGGCGGAAGTCCGGATCAACCATCCCGGCGCGGTGCAGGTCTCGGCTGAAACCGGTGAGGGCCTCGACAACCTGCGGGTCGAGATGGAAAGGGCCTTCGAGGAAACGATGGCCCCGGTCGAGCTGCTTGTGCCCTACTCGGAGGGGGCACGACTTCACGAGCTCCACGAGGTCGCCGGCAAGGTTGACCGCGAGGACGGTCCCGACGGCGTCCTGGTCCGGACCCGGCTGCCGCTCGGCGAGATGCACCGGTTCGCTGACCTCGTGACCAACTGAGGCCTGGCTGAAGCTGCTGGGGTCGCCGCTCCCGGCGCTCGCTTTCGCCCGAACCCCGTGCTCGTCCGGAATCGGCCGGTGAGCAGTTATAGAGTCAGCCCTGATGGAACTCAAGGTTCAGCTGCTCAACGATTCCGCCACCCTCCCGACCCGCGCCCACGAGGGCGACGCGGGGCTGGATCTGTACGCCTCCGAGAAGGCGCACATCGGTCCCGGCGAGCGCTGGCAGGTGGCAACCGGCATCGCGGTCGAGATCCCGGCCGGCCATGCCGGCCTGGTGCTGCCCCGGTCGGGGCTGGCCCGCCGCCATGGAATCTCGCTGGTCAACGCGCCGGGGCTGATCGACGCCGGCTACCGGGGCGAGCTGAAGGTGCTGCTGCTGAACAACGATCCGGCCGAGATTTTCCGCATCTCACCCGGAGATCGCATCGCCCAGCTGCTGGTCACGCCCTTCGCGACGGTCGATCCGGTCCAGGCTGAAAGCCTGGGTGAAAGCGAACGTGGCGAAGGTGGGTTCGGCTCAACCGGTCGCTGAACCAGCCCCTTTGGGGGGACGGCAGAGGCGGGTAAGGAACCGCCAGGATTGTGATCAAAACCAACTGTTTCCCACATTATTTGTGGGAAACCGTGGGTCTTGGAGCTGATCAGCCCTTCCTGGCCGCGGCGAGGGCGGCCTGGTGGGCGGCGTTCTCGAGGTCGTCGTCAAGGGGTTCGAGCTCGGGGCGCCGGCCGTGGTGGTGTTCGAGGCCGGTTGCGATCAGGTGGTCGGCCAGCCAGGCGTTCTTCGGGAGAAGGGGACCGTGGAGGTAGGTGCCAATCAGGTTGTCTTCCTTTACGCCTTCAAATCCGTCGCTGCCGTTGTTGCCGTGGCCGTGGATCACGCGACCGAGCGGTGTGGCGTTACCGAGGCGGGTTCTCCCCCCGTGGTTCTCGAAGCCGGCCAGAACCTTCGGGGTGCCATCGAGGTCGACTTCGATCGCGACCGGCCCGATCAGACGGGGACCAGGTTCACGAACCGTTTTCAGGTCGACCAGGCCGAGACCCGGGATCCTTTCGCCGTCGAGTTCGTATGACTCGCCGAGAAGCTGGTATCCGCCACAGACAGCGAGGATCGCGGCTCCTTCGTCCTTGGCCGACTTCATCGAGGTCTGCTTGGTCTCGATCAGGTCCCGGGCGACCGCCTTCTGGTCCCGGTCCTGGCCGCCGCCCATGTAGAGCAGGTCGAAGGCGCCGGGGTCGAAGCGCTCGTCGGGACCGCAGCGGGTCACTTCGAACTCGATGCCCCGCCACTCGCAGCGGTGCTGGAGAAAGAGGATGTTGCCCCGGTCGGCATAGATGTTCATCTGGTCCGGGTAGAGGCTGAGCAGGCGGAGCTTCATGGGGAAACCCTAGTCATCTGCCGGCGTGGCGGGCGACCACGATCACCGACCCGATGTGACGGTCGGTTTCGGGAACTTCGATTGTTCGTTCGACCCCAAGGCCGGCTTCGGCGAGCTGTTCGGTGAGCATGTGGCGGTCGATGCGGTCGAGCCGGATCGCGTCGTGTGACTCTTCGAAGGCGCCATCCGGAGCGACGACCTGTCTCAGTCGGACCAGGGTCATCGAGTCGCCGTCTTCCTCGACCGAGACGGGCCGGCTGGCGTATACCCAGTCGCCGATCTCGCGCACGTCGGGCAGCACTTCAACCTGGCGGGATCCGTCCGGGATCCATTCGGAGATCGCGAAAGCGACGAGCCCGTCCGGCTCGAGCCGGTCCCGGGCACCGTCGATCAGACTCTGGCGGGAGACTTCGCCCCCGACGATGTGAAGCAACTGTTGAGGTGCGATCACGGCGGAGAAGTGTTCGAGGCCGAGATCAAGGCTGCCGAGGTCAGTGGCGCTGCCGGTGATGGCGGTGACCGGCTCGTCGGCGGCGAGGCGGTTGAGGTCGGCAACCAGGACCGGATCGATCTCGACTCCGGTGACTTCCCGGCCGTTCCGGGCGAGATGCCGCGCAACCCGGCCGATGCCGCAGCCGAGGTCGAGCACCTGGCGCGAGGTGCCGGTCAGCTCGGTCCAGGCCGGCAGATCGGCGGTGTAGCCGCAGGACTCGACCAGCTGCCAGATCGCGGCAACCGGAGAATCCGAATCGGCGAGGGTCAGCCTTCCCAATACCGTTCGGTGTCGCCGCGCTCGGCCAGCAGGTTTCGCAGGTCGAGCAGTGCGGTGTAGGTCGGTAGGGCAAAGAGTTGGTCTCCGGCTGCGGCGAGCGCCTGGTCGAGCGCCGCCTCGGGATCGCTCACCACCGTGGTCTTCTCGGTCGGCCAGCCCGCGTACTTGAGCCTGAGCGCCATCTCCGAGGCCCGGGTGCCGGTGCAGTGGATCTGCCCGACGCGGTCGGCGAGCATCTCGAAATCGGCGTCCCAGATCCAGGAGACGTCGCGGCCGTCGGCGATCCGGTCATTGAGCGCAATCCAGATGTTTATCGGGGCAGGTTCGAGAGCCAGGGTGCGGATCACCTCGTTGGCGCCGGCCGGGTTCTTGATCAGCAGGATCGAGAGGGAAACCTCACCGATCTCGACTCGCTCGACCCGACCGAACACGGCTTTCATGCCAGCCAGGCTGGCGACCGCTTCGGCGACCGGCACACCGATCTGCCGGGCGGTGGCGATCGCGCCGAGCGCGTTGTACAGGTTGTAGAGACCGGGGAGGGGGAGTTCGAGCTCGAACGACCCTTCGGGGGTCTTGATCGTGGCGGTCTGCCCCGACATGCCCTTGAGGGTGATCCCGGTCGCGGCAACCTCCGGCTCGGGCCGCCTCATGCCGCATTCATCGCAGTGGTAGTGGCCAAGGTGTCCGACGAAAGCCCGGTCGTAGGCGAGTTCGTGACCGCAGTTACGGCAGAGCTTGGCGTCATGGGCATGCTGGAGCTCGGGCAGAGCCACCGAGTTGTCCTCGATGCCGAAGTAGACGGTGTTGCTGCCGCTCGAGTTGCCGATGTCAGCGATCAGCGGATCGTCGGCGTTCAGGACGAAGACGGTCTTCCCGGCCCGTCGGGCGGCGAGTTCCTTCCAGGCATCGGCAAGGGTTTCTGTCTCGCCGTATCGGTCGAGCTGGTCCCGGAACAGGTTGCCGAGCAGCACGGTCTTCGGACCGAGCCTGTCGGCGACTTCCGGAAGCCAGGCTTCGTCGACTTCGAAGAGGCCCTCGCTGCCCTTCTGTTCGGCCAGGGCGGTGGCGACGCCCCAGGTCATGTTGGACCCGGCCCGGTTGTGGATCGGTTGGCGTCCGGCACCGTCGAGGATCGTGGCCAGCATCGAGGCGGTGGTCGTTTTGCCGTTGGTGGCACTGATCAATGTGGTTCCATCGGTCAGGCCGGCACCGAGTTTGTTGATCGCGTTGGCGTCGAGTTTGAGCAGGACGCGCCCGGGCAGGGTCGTGCCGCCGCCCTTGCCAGAGGCCCGGCTCAGCCGCCCGACGGTGCGGGCGATAGCTGCCTTGGTCCTGATCAAGAAACCGGCTCCGGGACGATGATCTTCAGGGCCGAAGGAATGACCCGGATCGTTGCCGGGAGATCGGTCAGGGGATCGCCGTCTGCGTACACGGTGAATGGGCGGCTCGCCTTGATCTCAATCGTGGTGGTCCGATGGTGACCGACCACGTCGATCTTGTCGATGTGGGCGCCCTTGAACACCTTGGGCAGGTTCATCAGGAAGCGGAACTTCCCGACCTCGCCGATCGTCACCACATCCAGCTGGCCGTCGTCGATCACCGCGGTGGGGGCGACGTTCATGCCACCGCCATAGAACCCGTTGTTGGCGACGGCGATCGTGTATCCGGTGATCCGGCTCTGGACGCCATTCTCGGTCAGGGTAAACCGGGCGGGCTTCCAGGCGGCGAGGGCTCGCAGCGCGGCGTATGCGTAAACCGGCTGACCCTTGAGGAATTTCGCGTCATTGGCGATCCGGTTCGCGTCAGAATCGAAACCGACCGAGGCGATACCGAGGAAGCGCTTGCCGTTGGCGTCGCCGACGTCGATCGAGCGGGTGTGACCGGCTGCCAGGCAGTCGACTGCGGCGGTTGGATCGGTCGGAATTCCCAGGCCGCGGGCGAGGTCGTTGCCGCGGCCGGCCGGGATCAGTCCGACCGGTGAGCTGACCCCGGCGAGAGCCCCGCCGACCGCACCGATCAAGCCGTCCCCGCTCATCACGACCGGGATCTCGCGGGCGTCGACGGCCTCGAACGCGAGGTCGATGCCGTGCTCTAGCGAGCGGGTGCGCTCGACCCGGAACGGGATTCGCAGCAAGTCGAGCTGCTTCTCGACCGCGGGCAGGAGCTGCTTCGAGCGTCCGCCTCCGGAGCTCGGATTCATGATCAGTGTGTAGGCCCGTTCCTCAGTCATCGGATTTCTCAAGTCTTGCGGCAATCCATGTTCCATCACCGGCGGCCCCCGAGGTCACGCCGTCGAAACCGTGGGATGCCAGTTTCTTCCGGGTCAGGTGATCGGGGGTGCTGAACGGGGTTTCCTGGCCGAGGCTGTGCGAGATGACCAGTCCGCCACCGGGTCGCAGGACCCGGGCGATCTCGCCGAAGAAGACCGGCATGTTGACCTGGGTCACGAGGTCGAAGGAGTTATCGCCGAAGGGAAGCTTCGCAGCGTCGGCAACCCGGAAACTGATTCTCGCGTCGGGGTCGAGACCGGTCTTCGACTGGGCCTTGCCGATCATTTCCCAGGAGAGGTCGATGCCCCGGATGCTGGCGGCCGGAAACTCGCGGGCAAGGAAAAGTGTGCCGGCACCGGTGCCGCAGCCCAGGTCGAGAACCCGTTCGGGTTTCAGGCTCAGGGAATCGAGGCCGGCAGCGAGCGTAGCCAGGTGTTCAGCGGACCCGGCCTGGGTGCGTTCGTCCCAGCCCGCGGCCAGTCGGTCGAAGAATCGGGCGACCGAAGGTCCGATCAGGGGCCAGGCCCAGGGGGCTACGGCGACCAGGCGACAGATCGATCTGCCGACCAGGATCGTCTTGCGGTCGACGGCGGGACGGGGCTCGGGCACCCCCGGATCATGACAACTAGACTGGCGCGCATGAGCGAACGCGGAAAGCTTGTGACTTTGGGAGTGATCGGTGCGATCCTGGCGGTTGTCGTCGTGGTCGTGCTGGTCGGCCGTGGCGGGGACGACGACGGAGGCGGAAGTTCAACCCCGGAGACCAAGGATGTCCAGCTTTCCAGGCCGGAACCGGGTTCGGTCGTGGCCAAGGGCGAGACCGCCAGCGTGAAGATGGAGACGAGCGAGGGCGAGTTCACGATCGAGCTCGACACGACTACCTGGCCGCTTACTGCGAACAGCTTTGCCTACCTGACCGAGGAAGGTTTCTATGACGGTCTCGGGTTCCACCGGATCGTGCCCGACTTCGTGATCCAGGGTGGCGATCCGACCGGCTCCGGTTCGGGCGGTCCGGGATACAGCATCGTGGAGACCCCGCCGCAGAACACGAAGTACCCCGTCGGCACCGTGGCGATGGCAAAGACCGGGGCCGAGGCTCCGGGCACTTCCGGCAGCCAGTTCTTCGTCGTGACCGGTGCGCAGGGTGCATCGCTCACTCCCGACTACGCAATTGCCGGCAAGGTCACCGACGGTCTGGACGTGGTCGAGGCCATCGGCGGTCTCGGTGGGGCCGGCGAGAAGCCCACCAAGGATGTCGTCATCGAGAAGGCGACCCTGGAGAAGGGCTGAACTCTGTCCTCTTTGACCCCGGAGCCGTTCGAGGTCGATCGGGATGGCCGGATCCTGGCCGGTGAAATCCAGGGCGAAGGTCCAGGCATCGTCCTCTGCCACGGCCTTTCCGCGACCCGCCGGTATGTGGTTCACGGCTCGAAGCACCTGCCGCGGCACGGCTTTCGACTGATCACCTACGACGCACGCGGTCACGGCGAGAGCGACCCTGCTCCCGACTACGAGTACCCCGGCCTGGCCGAAGACCTGGACCTCGTGATCGCGGGAACCGGTGCCGCCCGGGATGGCGGGGTGATTCTGGGCGGACACTCGATGGGGTGCCACACGGTCGCTCGGCGGGCTCTGATCGATCCGGAAGGGATCCGGGCTTTGATCCTGATCGGCCCGGTCTTCACCGGCTCGGCTGACGATGACCACCGCTGGGACCGCCGGGCCGATGCCCTCGAAAGCGGGGGGCCCGACGCTTTCGCCGAAGTCGTCGCCGAGAACAGTCCCAACGAGGAAGTGCGCAAAACGACCTACAGGCTGGCCCGAGACCGGGCCCGCCTGCATCTGCATCCGGAAGCGGTCGCCCAGGCGCTCCGCGAGGTGCCGCGGTCCAAGCCGTTCGAATCAGCCGATGAGCTGTCTTCGCTGGAGATGCCGGTGCTGGTCGTGGCCAGCCATGACGAGTACGACCCGGGACACCCCCGCCACGTCGCCGAGAAATGGGCGGAGGTGATTCCAGGAGCGGAACTGGTCGGCGAGGAACCGGGGGAGTCGCCGCTTGCCTGGCAGGGCGGCATGCTTTCCCGCGAGATCGGCTCGTTCCTCGACCGGCACGGACTCGCTCCCGGCCGGTGAACACCGACGGGTAGCCTTGGACGCAATGGAATCGACTGAGCAGGCACCGGGACCAACGCCGGCCGAGGGCATGGTCTGGATCCCGGGCGGAACTTTCACCATGGGAAGCGAGAAGCACTACCCGGAGGAGAAACCGAGCGGGCCGGTCTCTGTCGATGGGTTCTGGATGGACGAGACCGCGGTGACCAACCGCCAGTTCGCGGAGTTCGTGAACGACACGGGATACGTAACCACGGCGGAGAAAGCGCCGGACCCCGCCATGTACCCGGGCGCGGACCCGGCGATGCTGGTGCCGGGATCGATTACGTTCGCCAAACCGCGCGGCCCGGTTGATCTCTCCAACCCGATGCAGTGGTGGGCCTGGACGCCCGGGGCCCAGTGGCGCCACCCCTGGGGGCCGGGTACCAATCTGGATGGCAAGGAAGATCACCCGGTGACCCAGGTCACTTTCGAGGACGCTGACGCCTACGCCCGCTGGGCGGGCAAGGAGCTGCCGACCGAAGTGCAGTGGGAACGGGCCGGTCGCGGGGGGATCGAAGGTGCAGAATTCGCCTGGGGCGATGAAATCGCTCCCGGTGGCGAGGAGAAGATGAACCGCTGGATCGGTGAGTTCCCCTGGAAGTACCGGCCCAGGCCCGGTGGTTCCCGCCGGCCGGGTACCGTCGCGGTCCGGACCTTCGAGCCGAATCCCTACGGTCTCTATGAGATCACCGGGAACGCCTGGGAGTGGACCAGGACCTGGTTTTCCGACTCGCATCCCGAGCCGACCAGCCGCTGCTGCGCTCCCGCCAACCCGCTGGGACCGGGAGTCGACTCGAGCCGGGATCCGGCCACTGGCATCCCGCGCAAGGTCCTGAAGGGGGGGTCGTTTCTCTGCGCCGAGAACTACTGTTCCCGATACCGGCCAGCTTCGCGGATCCCGGAAAGCATCGAGAGCTCCACGGTTCACATCTCGTTTCGCTGCGTCGCCCCGGCCGGATAGGGTTGGCCCACCGCGGCCCCGAAGGCCGCGAATCGTCCACTCATCACCTGAGGAGAGTTATGCCAGAAACCAGTGGTTCCCAGCCCCCGGGAGGATCAGCAGCCTGGGCTTCGTGGGTCGCCTTCGCCGGCATCATGCTGATGCTGATCGGCGTGTTCAGCGTAATCGCCGGACTTGCCGCGATCACCGAGGATGGTTACTTCAAGTCCACTTCGCTGGACGACGTCTTCATCGTGAGTTTCAAGGCGCTCGGCTTCTTCTGGATCGCGATTGGCATCCTCAAGGCCTGGGCCGGATTCGCCCTGATCCAGGGTCGTGAATGGGCCCGCATCGTGACCATTGTGCTGGTCTTCCTCAGCGCGATAAGCCATCTGCTGTCGCTTACCTCGCAGCCGTTCATCGGCCTGCTCTTCATCGCCATCGATCTGGTGATCCTCTACGGCGTGACCGTGCGCTGGCAGGACGCGAAGATCGGCATGGGGGACTGAAGCGAAAGCCCGGTTTTCAAAACTGAAGACCCGGGCTTCCAAGCTGCCCGCGCCGCTCCGGCGGTTCGGGGCCGCCTGCTGGGACATCCTGCTCTCGTTCGATCGTGCAGCGGGAACCCGGCAGGCGGCGCAGCTCAGCTTCTTCGTGCTGCTCAGTTTCCCGGCCCTGCTGCTGCTTACGGTCTGGATCCTCAGCAACATCTTTGATACTCCGAACGTCCGTCAGGACCTGATCCAGGAGATCATCGCCAACCTGCCGCTCGAGCAGGTCGAGGGCAGACGGGGGATCGAGAAGCTGCTCAACCAGGTGACCGAGGGCGCGGGCGGTCTCGGTATCGCGGCAATCGTAGTTTTGCTCTACTCGGTTTCTTCGGCGATCGGAGGGCTTCGCCACGCGGTGGAAACCGCTAACGAGAACGCCGAACCGGGCCCGCCCTTCCCCAAGAACAAGGCCTTGGATATCGCCATAACGATCGTCACGCTGCCGGCGGCTCTTCTTTTCATCGCCCTGGCCCTTTCCCGGGATCTCGCTTCCGTCGTCGACGACAGCGCTTTTCTTTCATGGACGGCCGGCAATCTGGGGGGGCCGTTGGGACTTTTCGCCGCCGGGGTGATCTTCTACACCTGGATTTTCTGGGTGCTCAATCCGGGTCACACCACATGGTCGAGCGCCGCGGTGGGGGCGGCCGTCACCTCGGTCCTGATCTGGCTGATTTACAGCGGGCTGCGAATCTGGTTCGGCATCTCCGGGGGCGGCAGTGCGATCTACGGGGTTCTGGCCGGCTTCCTCGGCGTGATGATCTTTCTCAACCTTGCTTCGATCGCGGTCGTGATGGGAGCTCACGTCGCTGCCATCTGGCGGGTCTACCGGGGAGAAACGAGCGAACGGGCATCGCTCGGATAGTCTCCGGGCATGGGTTGCTTCGTTCCGCTCCTCGCACTGATCTCGCCCCGGCTCGCGCTCTTCTTCATCCTGATCTTCTCGGGATGGGTGGGGGAGGCGCTCGATGGATGGATCGTGCCGATGCTCGGCTTCTTTTTCCTGCCCTGGACTCTGCTTGCCTACGTCGTCATGTACCAGGTGCACCCTTACGGGGTGGAAGGGTTTGACTGGTTCATCGTCGGATTCGCGTTCGTCGTCGACATCGCCTCCTACATGAAGGCGTCGCAGAGCCGGGAGAACTAGGGCAGCGCCGCCCGTCTTGCGGGTTCGCCGCCCGTCAGTGGATGAAGATCTTCAGGGCGAGGATCAACAGACCGAAAAAGGCGTTGACGGCACCGATCAGGATCCGGCGACCCCAGTCGCGACGGTCCTTGGAGCCGATCACAAGTCCTGTCGCAAAGAGCGCGAGGATACCGGCCCCGACAGCGACGTAACTGGCGTTTTCCTCGTTGAAGAGGCCGATCGCGGCAAGCAGCATCGCGATCGCCGGGATCATCCCGCCCTGGACGATCGGCCACTCGTTCCGGAGGGCACCCCGGGCATGCTTCACCGCTTCCTTCGGGGTGGAGTAGCCCGCCCCGACGATGTCGGCGTAAACGTGAACCAGCCAAAACACGAGGGAGGTGACTGCGGCCCAGATTGCGACCGCCACTGGACCGACGCTGTCGTCCTTGGAGGCGGTCGCCACCACGGTCATCGAGATGATGATTCCGTAGATGGCTCCCGCGTAATTCGGCTCGATCCGGGTCCCGGGGGGAAGGTCGCTTGTCTCCACGGCGGGAACGATAGTGGCAGCGGCGGCTTGAGATAGAGTCAGGCCGTCTGCCGAACGCAGATGGCTGTCGGTCGGGGGCCACAGCCGAAATTCAAATGCAGGGAGTTGTCTTGATTTACCTCAGTATGCCGCGCGGCATCCTTGTCGCGCTGATGATCCTCTTTGCCGGATCCGGGGTCTTCGCGACCCAGGCTTCGGCCGCCAAGAAACCAGCCAAACCGGTCAAGGTGACCGTCGCGAACGTGACGACGGCAAACCAGCAGCAGCTGCTCAACAAGAAGAAGCTGACTGTGAAGGTCAAGTCGACCGGCAAGGCGACGGTGAATCTTTCCGCTGTCAGTGGTGGCAAGAAGAACTACTTCAAGACCGCCAAGGTGAATT
>JAEZIQ010000161.1 GCA_023436605.1 Actinomycetes bacterium
TCTACTTGAGTTCGACCTTGGCGCCGGCTTCTTCGAGCTCGGCCTTGAGCTTCTCGGCCTCGTCCTTCTCGACGCCTTCCTTGACGGGCTTGGGAGCCTCGTCGACCAGAGCCTTGGCCTCCTTGAGACCGAGTCCGGTGGCGGCGCGAACGACCTTGATGACCGGGACCTTCTTGTCCCCGACGTCAGTCAGGACGACGTCGACGGTCGAGCCGGCGTCATCGCCACCGTCTCCACCGGCGTCTCCACCGGCAGCGGCGGCCGGGGCGGCCGCGGCGACGGCCGTGGCCGAGACGCCGAACTCCTCTTCGAGAGCCTTGATGCGCTCGCTCAGCTCGAGGACGCTGATGCCCTTGAGCTCTTCAATACATTCTTCGGTGCTGGTTGCCATTCTGGGTTACTCCTCTTCTTCAGCGTCAGCACCATCGGAGGCCTCTTCGGCCGGCGCCTCTGCATTGTCTTCAGCTTTGTTCTCATCCGAAGCCTCGGCCTCAGCGGCCGGTGCTTCCTCAGCTTCTTCTTCGGCGGGTGCCTCTTCGGCAGCGGCTTCCTCGGCCGGGGCTTCTTCAGCCTCGGTCTCGGCAGCAGCTTCCTCGGCCGGAGCCTCCTCGGCGGCCGGCTCTTCAGCCGGTGCTTCCTCGGCGGCCGGCGCCTCTTCGGCGGCCGGCGCCTCGGCAGTGCCACCGACCAGACCCTGATCGGCCACCTGCTGGAGGGCGATCGCGAGGCCGGAGATCATCGATCCCAGGCCGCGGGTGAGGGTGACCAGCGGGCTGGCAACCATGCCGGCCAGCTGACCGTTGAGGACGTCGCGAGAAGGGAGCTTCGAGATCGCGGTGAAACGGCCCTCGTCGAGGATCGTGTCGCCCATGATCCCACCCTTGTAGGTGAGAACCTCGTGCTCCTTGTTGATGCTGGTGATCGCCTTCGCCGCGGCGGCTGTGTCGCCCTTGACGAAGGTGAGTGCGGTCGGACCCTGGAGCAGTTCGTTCAGCTCCGCGGCGCCGGCCTTTTCAGCGGCGATCTTGGTGAGACGGTTCTTGACGACCCGGAAGGTCGCATCCGCCTCGCGCAGACCACCGCGCAGCTCAGCCGCCTGGGTTACCGAGATACCCCGGTAGTCCACGGCGAAGATCGCTTCGGATGATTCGATCTCTGCACCGATCTCTTCGATCAGCGCGGCTTTTTCTTCACGGTTCATGTTTGCCTGACTTGTATTTGTCTGACGAATCTTCCTGTCGCAGACAACCCGGGCAAACAAAAACCCGCTCACAGGCGGGCACGAGGAGCGACCACGAATGGTCTCTCTGGCTCACCTGCGCTGGGAATTACGGGCTATCGCCCGACCAGCGGTCTACGGCAGACGGGAAACTTTAGCGAAACGGAGCCGAACCGGCTGACCGGGGCGGGCCTGGTGCCTTTACACCTCCCGCCCCGGCGAGCCACATTCGGTGTGTCTCAGCGGCGCTTGCCCTTCAGGGTGAAGGAGCGGTTGACCACCCGGCTCTTGCCGTCGGTGGAAGTAACCACGATCTTCACCTTCGCCTTTGTTTTGGTGCCCTTGAGTGCCTTGCGGGCCTTCGGCGGCAGGATCAGCTCGACCTTGCCGGACTTCTTCTCACCGAGCTTGCCCGGAGCCTTGACGGTGACGCTGTACACCTTGCCCCGGATCTTGACCCGGACCTTCTTGGGTGCCTTCACCGTGCAGGTTCCCTGCGGACACTTGAGGGTGACGATCGTGACCTTGCCGTTGGCGGGCACGGTCACGTTCGGCTTCGGATCCACCACCGGCGGCTTCGGTGCCGGCGGATCAGGCTGCTTGGTGATCTCGACTGAGGGGCTGTCAGCCGCAGCCGAGCCGAACTCGTTGTTCGCTTCGACGTGGCAGGAAACCTCCAGATCCACGTCACCGGCAACCGGCGTGTATGTGGTGCCGGTCTGGCCCTGGATCACGGATCCGGCCTTCAGCCAGGTGATCTCGACCGTCGGGGCCGGCTGCCCGGTGACTCCGTTGGGCGAGCAGGTGAGCTCTTCGCCGACCTTGCCGCTGCCGTTCAGGCCGACCGAGTCGATAGCCGGATCGGCACCGACGTAGATCCCGGAGTCCACGGTCTGGCCGTCGAAAGTGGCCGAGACGGTGATATCGCCGAGCGGTGCCGACGTCCCGAGGTTCGTCAGGGCCGCCCCGTCGACGAGCTGGGCAGCCGCCGGGCTGACGGTGCCGCCGGTCGTCTCGAAAGTGACCTCGCGGCCGTCGAGGACGGGCATCTGAACCGGGTCGCCGGCGCTGTTCCTGACCAGCGTTGCGGTCACGTTTGCGTTGTTGCCGGCGGCGATGCGACTGCTGCTGGCCTCAGCGGCGAGGACCACGTTGGGCGAGGTCAGGACCGGTCCGGTGACCGGATCACAACCTTCCCCGCCGGGTCCGGCGTTGCATCCCCACCAGTTGTTTTTCGCGTCGATCTCGACGTCGCTGTTGTTCACGAAGCCGTTGGCCGCATCGACGATCCGGTTTCGGTTGATCGTGATGTTGCCGGAGACAGCGTTGGAATCGACTACCACAGAAGCGGTTTCGAACCCGGAGATCGAGTTGCCCTCGATCTGAACGTCATGGGACAGGCCCGTGCCGTAGGCACTCGACAGGCGGATCGCGCGATAGCCATCGGAAATCTCGTTGTCGGTGATCTCGGCGTTGACCACTCCCTTGCCGATGAAAATCGAGGAGCCGGCCTGATCGGTGATCGTGTTGTTCGAGATCTCGACACCGTCGGCGTTGACGAGCGCCAGGAAGGTTGTCTCATTCGAACTTTCGTTACCGGTGATCAGCAGGTCGGTCGTGTTGTTGAAGTTGACCGACGCCATTTCGGCCGATTCGCCCTTGTCCATGCCGGAGAAGGAGTTGTGCCGGATGATCACGCCGTCGTTGGCGGTTCCTGCCATGTAGACGCCGGCGGCCACCTTGAAGGGGCTACCTTCGTTCCGGAACGCGTTTTTCTCGATGGTCAGGTCGTAGGTCTGACCGTTGGCTCCGGCCAGGAAGACGCTCTCGAACAGGTTCCTGAAAACGTTGTTCCTGATCGAGCCGCCCGTGGTCTGGACACCGGCCGCCGCGTGGATACCCCAGGTCATGGTGCCGGCTGTGCCGGTGCCCTGGACCGTGAAGCCGTCGATGGTCACTCCGTTGGCGGCGACCCTGAAGGCCGCGCTGGCATTGGTGCCATTCGGGGCGGCTATCACGGTCTCTTCGGCGATGTTCCCGCTGGTCCTCGTACGACCGTCGACACCCGCCTGGGCACCCTCGAGGATGACCGACTTGTTGATCGTGGCGCCGGCGAAGTTGCCGGGGCCGACTTCGATCGTGTCACCGGCCGAGGCCTCACTGATCGCGTAGGCGATCGTGCTGCAGGCGTCGACCTGACAGTTGCCGGAGTCGGTACCGGCCGTGGTCACCCTGAGGGTCGCGGCCGTGTCTGCTGATGCCGATGCCACAAACATGAGGCAGCAGGCGAGCGTCAACCCGAGGACTACGCGGGCACGCAAAAAAACGGTTTCTACACCGAACGAATGGGAAAGCATGAAGCTCCTATATATGGGCGGTCTTCCGCCCTGCTGGCTGGACCGCGTAAATGGATCAAGTCTTACAACCGTGGCCCCAGATCATCGGGGGAAGTTGCGACCGGGATGCTAGCGGTCGCTTGCGCGCTTCGGAGTGAGGTCGCCGGAACCGGCGACCGACGCCCGGACGAGCCCCGCTACTGCTCGCCGTCTCCGGACGGAACGTCGATCTCGGGCGTTTCGAGATACCAGTTGCCGTCGACCTTTTCGAAGTCGACTTCGCCGTATTTGAACTTGACCGAGGCCCGGTCGCCGTCAACCTTGACTTCCTCGATCTCGAAGTCGGACTTCTCGTAGCCGTGCTTGAAGCCGGCAGCAAAGACCTTTACGCAGCGCCCTTTGCCAATCCACTGGTCGAGCTGGCCCGGAGCAAACAGGGTGCAGAAGGCTTTGGCGTCGCGATCGACCGTGTACTCCCCGACCTTCGTGGCGACGTCACGCACGGCAGCGTCATCTCCACCAGAGGAGCTCGAAGAGCTCGAGGAACTGGATGAACCCCCGTCGGAGCTACCCGAGTCACTCCCGCAGCCAGCGACGCCCAGCCCGAAGGCGAGGACGCCGACCAGCGAAATCAGAGCGAGAAAGCGATTCAAGGGATGCAGATCCGGCTATACGGCGACGGCTTCGGCGACCGGAGAGAGAATCTCGTCCGAGGTCGTCCGCGAGGTATCCACCGAGATGCCGGGGCCCATCGTCGTCGCAACCGAGACCGAAATGATGTAGCGGCCCTTGGCCGAGGCCGGCTTGGCCTTGGTGATCTCGTCCATGACGGCGGCGTAGTTTTCAAGCAGCTTTTCGGGGTCGAAAGAAGCCTTGCCGATCACCGTGTGGACGATCGCCTGCCGGTCGGTGCGGTACTCGACCTTGCCGGCCTTGGATTCGCTGACGGCCTTTTCGACGTCTTCGGTCACGGTGCCGACCTTGGGGTTCGGCATCTTGCCCGACGGGCCGAGCACACGGCCGAGGCGACCGACTGTCGGCATCATGTCCGGCGTGGCGATGACCACGTCGAAGTCGTCGAAGCCTTCTTCGATCTTGGCGGCGAGGTCATCGGCACCGACGATGTCGGCTCCGGCTGCCTCGGCGTCACGAGCCTTGTCGCCCTGGGCGAAGACCGCCACCTTGACATCCTTGCCGAGCCCGTTGGGCAGGGCGAGGGTGCCACGGAGCTGCTCCTCGGCGTGACGGACGTTGACTCCCAGACGGATGTGGACCTCGACCGATTCGTCGAAGTTCGCCGAGGCGGTCTCCTTGATCAGGTTGATTGCCTCTTCCGGCGGGTAGACGTGATCCCGCTGGACCTTCTGGAACTGCTGGCGAAAGCGTTTGCCGTGAGCCATGATTACTTGACCTCCACGCCCATTGAACGGGCGGTACCGGCGATGATCTTCGAGGCAGCGTCCAGATCGTTCGCGTTCAGATCGGGCATCTTGCGCTCCGCGATCTGACGGACCTGGGCCTCGGTGATGGTGCCGACCTTGTTGACATGAGGCTCTCCCGAGCCCTTCTTGAGACCGATCGCTTCCTTGATCAGAACGGCCGCGGGCGGCGTCTTGGTGATGAAGTCGAAACTGCGGTCTTCGTAGACCGTGATCTCGACCGGAATGATCGTGCCACCCTCCTGCTGCGTCTGCGCGTTGAACGCCTTGCAGAAGTCCATGATGTTGACCCCGTGCTGACCAAGGGCCGGGCCTACCGGCGGAGCCGGGTTGGCCTGGCCGGCCGGAATCTGGAGCTTGATGAGGGTCATTACTTTCTTAGCCATGGGACTGAACGCCTTAAAGGTTTGGGTGGTTAGAGCTTCTTGACCTGTTCGTAGCCGACCTCGGAGGGAGTCTCCCGCCCGAAGATCGAAACCAGCACCTTGAGCTTCTGCTGGTCGTCATTGATTTCGGCGATTTCGCCGGAGAAGTCGGAGAGCGGACCGCTGATGATCTTGACGGTCTCACCGATCTCGAACTGTGCCTGGGTACGGGGCCGCTCGGCGGCCTCACGGTGGAGCAGCCGGTCGATTTCGGCCTTGGTCAGCGGCACCGGGGTGTCGCGCGGGCCGACGAAACCGGTAACGCCCTGGGTGTTGGCCACCAGGCTCCAGGCGTTGTCGGTCATTTCCATGTTGATCAGCACGTATCCGGGCATGGTGCGCTTCTCGACCTGGATCTTCTGGCCGTCCTTGACCTCGGAGACCTGCTCGGTCGGCACTACGACCTTGCGGACACGGTGGCCCTGGCCCATCGACTCGATGCGGTGCTCAAGCTTCTGCTTGACCTTGTTCTCCTGGCCGGAGTATGTGTTGATTACGTACCAGCGATACATGAAGTTCCTTAGATGATCCTCTGAACCAGCCAGTTGAAGGCCAGGTCCATGAGACCAAGGTAGACGGCGGCAACGATTACGAAGACAACGGTGACAGCGGTCGCCTGGATCAGGGTATCCCGATCCGGCCACTGGACCCGCTTCAGTTCGGCGATGCAGGATGCCAGGAAGCCGATGACCCCGCCGCGCTTGCGCTCGACCTGGGCCTGCTTCTGGCGCTTGGCGAGCTGCTGCTCTTCCCGTTTCTTCTGTTCGGCCTTCTTGCGCTTCTCTTCCTGCCGGGCCTGCCGCTTTTGTTCCTTCGAACTCAGGCCCTTGGGGGCATCCGGAGTCTCAAGGTCCTGTTCCCGAGCACCCGCCGCGATGCCGGCCTCTACGGCCTCGACTTCAGCGACGTCACCGGATTTCGGCACCTGGGTGTCGTGCTGAGCCTGTGAATCGGACTCAACACCTCCCTTCGCCGCAGCCTCGCGCGCACGGCGCTCGGCCTTCCGCTGTGCCCGGGACTTGGCCACTAGCGGGTTTCCTTATGGGGCTGGTGCTTGCCGCACCAGCGGCAGTACTTCCGCATCTCGATTCGATCGGGAGTATTGCGCTTCGACTTATTTGTTTGGTAGTTACGACGCTTGCAGTTTTCACAAGCGAGCGTCACCGCAATGCGGACATCTCCGCGTGCCATATTTCCTCGCTACTCAGGCAGTGCTGACAAAGTAAAGCCTCGGCCCAGGGGCAGAGGCGCGTCTTGGAAGAATACCGGTTTGTCGCGCCAGGTGGTGCCTCGCGTCCGATGCGACTGCTAACGGCCCTGAACGAACTGAGCCCGCCCCCGGCCTGGGCCGGGAGCGGGCTCCTTTCGAATCCTGCAGTTGGACTACTTCAGCACCGTGACATGTCCCTTGCCACTGATCTTCTTGGCGGCTCCGTCCACCGTGTAGGTGACGACGGCGGTGACCGGGGTCTTCAGCTGCTTCTTGACCTTCTTGGTCTTGAGCTGGAAGCTGACGACCTTGCTGGCACCGGCCCCAAGGCTGGCGACCGTCTTGCAGCGGCTGGTCTTGCCCTTGATCGCCTTGGCCTTGGTCTGGACGCAGACCTTGACGTTGGTGAGGGCGCTTCCGCCGATGTTCTTGATGGTCACGTTGGCCTTGACTGCCTTACCACCCTTGACCTTTGACTTGAGCTTGACGACAGGCTTGCTCAGCAGGCCCGCAGTCGGAGGCTCGACACAGTCGGGCGGAGTGCCCGTCCAACCTTCGGGGCACGGATCCAGGCAGTTCGGCGGCTCGCCGATCTGACCGGCGGTGCAGGGGTCGTAGCAGTCGGGGTAGTTGCCGACCTTGCCGCTGTCGGCACAGGTCGGATCGACCGGCGTCGAGCAGTCCGGCCAGGTGCCGATCTGTCCGGGCGGGCATTCCTTGACGTCAACCGCCCAGTTCCGCTCAGCGACCGCTCCCACGTTGCCGAGGGCGTCGGTTGCCCGGACCCTGAACTCGTGGAGGCCGTTGGCCAGGTCGGTGTAGGCCACCGGGCTGGCGCAGGCCGCCCAGTCGCTGCCGTCGAGCTTGCATTCGAAGCTCGATCCCGACTTGCTCGAGCTGAACTCGATGCTCGCCGCGCGGGACTCAACCGTTCCGCTCGGACCGGCGTTGATGGTCGTGACCGGGGTCACGGTGTCAACTGACCAGCTGCGCGTGACCCACTCGCTGGTGTTGCCAGCGGGGTCGGTCGAGCGCACCTTCACCGTGTGGTTACCGTCGCCCAGGCTGGTGTAGGACACCGGGCTGGTGCAGGCGGTCGGTGCTGCGTCATCGAGCTGGCACTGGAACGTCGTGCCTTCCTTGTCGGAGCTGAATCCGAACGAGGCGCTCGTGTTCTTGGTCGCGGCCGAAGGACCACTGTTGATCGTGGTGACCGGAGCCACCGTGTCAACCGTCCAGCTGCGGCTGGCGATTTCGCCGACCGTGCCGAGAGTGTTGGTGGCCTTGACCTCGAAGGTGTACTCACCGTCGATCAGGTCGGTGTACTCCACCGGGCTGGTGCAGGCCGCGAACTCGGGTTCGGCCGGTTCGTCGGCATCTTCAGCCGGTTCGTCACCTTCCTCGACAGGCTCCTCGCTCTCTTCCGGAGCGGGGTAGCCCTCGGGGGCCAGCAATCGACACTCGACAGTCGAGTCGACCGGGGTGACACCGATGTTGAACGAGACCGCGGTCTGGTTGGTGACCGGACCGTTCAGGTCCGAACCGAGCGTGATCTCGGGCATCGTGCTGTCAACCGTCCACGTCCTGGTGGTCGGGTTGCCCTGGTTGCCGGCGGTATCGAGGCTGCGCACCTGGAAGGTGTGCGAGCCATCCTCGAGCTCGCTGAACGAGAAGCTGCCGGAGCAGGCTTCCCACTCTGCGGTGTCGAGATCGTCGGCATCAGCCGGATCGAGGCGACACTCGGTCTTCTCGATCTGGCCGGCCGCTTCGTTCGGCGCGAAGGTGAACTGGCCACCGGTCTGCGGGACGGTCGCACCGTCTGCCGGACCGCCGGTGATGTTCACCACAGGCGCCGTGCGGTCAATGGTGAACACGTAGGCCCGCCCGTTGACGCTGTTGTCGGTTTCGGTCGGACGTCCAGCCGCGTTGGTGCTGGTGGCCACGTTCCAGACACTGTCCCAACCGCGGATGTGGAGGACGTAGTTGCCTTCGGCCAGGTTGTTGGCCGACCAGGTCGCGCTGCGCACGTCCCAGGCCGAACCCGGATCCTCCGGATCAACACGATCCATCGGGCAGGTCGTCCAGGTACCGATCGCACCGGTCGCGGGCGAGGCGGGCGGGTTGGCGCCCGGGCTCGTCGGGTTGGTGGTGGCGGTACCGCCACTGATCAGTCGGCAGGCGAATCCGGTGGACGGATGCATGTCCTCGGTCGAGGTGATGTCGATCGAGAGCGGCTCCTCCGCGGTGCCAGCGTTGGTCCTGGCCGGGGTCGGCGAGGTGATCGCAAATCCCGGAACCACGCTGTCGTGGACGAAGGTGTAGGTAGCCGGAGCTTCCGACAGGTTGCCGCCATTGTCTACGGCCCAGACCCGGAAGGTGTTGGAGCCGTTCTGGACGATGGCGTTACCGAGGTTGTCGCTGTTGCCGCGGCTGCCGCCCATCGAGACGGTCAGCGGGTTGCCGCCAGCAGGAAAGCTGCTGGTGCGGGCCGTGCAGGGGTTCTGAACGGCGTTGCTGTTGAGCTGACAGGCGAACCCGATCGCGCCGTTTACCGGCTGGGTCGAGACCGCCTGGAAGCGCGGCGTAGTGACGTTGGTGATGCTCCAGGGCTGGGTGCTGTTCGCGGTGGCGACACAACCAACCGGACCGGGGCCGTTCACGGCGCCGCGACCACAGGCCGTGGCGACGCTCGGGTTACCCAACGACACTTCGGGACGGACCGAATCGATGGTCCACTTGACTTCCTGCTCGGTTCCCAGGTTGCCCGTCGAAGAGACCGGACGGGCCTGGAAGACCATCTCCGAGTTGTTGTCCTGGTCATCCCAGTTCACGTTGTACGGAGAGGCACAGGCCTCCCACGGACCGGAAACTTCACCGGTCTTGAAGTAACGGCACTCGAAGGTGGTGGCACCCGGGGCGAAGGCCGGATTGGCCGGAGCGGTAAGGGTGATCGAAGCCGAGTCGGTGCCGAGTCCGGTGTATCGCTTGTCCGGACGGGCGATGCCGGGCAGCCCACCAACCGTCATGGTCGGCGCGTTCGCGTAGACCGCGAAGTTGTGGACAACCGGAACGGCAGAGCTGCTCGCGCGGATCTCGACCTGGTGGTTACCGTCCGCGAGCCCGGAGAAAGTCTTGGGGCTGGTGCAGGCGGTCCAACCGGTGCCAGCGGAGTTCTGGGCCTCCGTGGCATCGATCCGGCACTCGCTGGTGCCACTTGACGGGCTGAACTCGTAAGTGGCGTCACGGACGCCGATCACGTTCGCCGGCTTCTGCGAAAGGTTCACAGAAGCGTTGCTGGCGTCAACCACCGTCCAGTTACGCTCGACGATCGCCGAGACGTTGGTGGCCTGATCGGTCACACGGACCCGGAAGCTCTTCGCCCCGGGGGTGAGTCCGGTCAGGTTGATCGGAGTAGTGCAGGCGGCGAAGGCGGCCCCGTTGAGGCTGCATTCGTAAGCCGGCTGCTGGGCCGTGATGTTGTTGGCCGTGGTCCCGAAGTTGATCGGGGTATCGGTGGCCGACAGGTTGATCGTGGCCGTGGTGTTGGTGGTGTAGCTGCCCTGCTGCTGGCTGCCGGCCGCGAACGAAGCGACAGGCGCGGTGTTGTCCACCGTCCAGTAAGTGGTCAGACCACCGTTGTTGAGGACCGTGTTGTTGGTCGTCTGCGTGTTGCCGGCGAGATCGACGGCACGCACCTGGACGCCCTTGCGGCCTTCGGTCTGACCGCTCACCGAGTACCAGCCGAGAGTCGAGTTCAGCAGACCAGGATCACAGGTCACGAATCCGGACGGAGCGCCTGTGCCTGTGGCGAAGGCGGTCGTTCCGGTACCGGTGTTGTTGACGGTCCGGCACTCGAACCTCTGGACCGGCTCGTTGGCCTGGAAGATCACCGTGTTATTGACGTTCTTGGTGAAATCAGCCGGCTTGGTCAGGGCGGTGACGTTCGGGGCGATGTTGTCGAACACGAAGGTGTAGACGGTCGGCTCGGACTGGCGATTGCCGGCCCGGTCGACTGCCCACAGACGGAACGTGTTGGTGCCCTGAACAGGATCGCCGACACGACGCATCAGCTCGTTCAGCGACCAGGTTTCGGTCGGGTTCGAGACGCCGGTACCGGTCTGGACGCCGCTGGCGCAAGCACGTTCGGCGTTGCTGTTGAACTGGCAGATGTAGCTGACGCCAGGCTCCGTACCCACCGCAGCGAAGTCGAAGCGCTGGGCGGTGTTACCCACCGTGGTCACCTCGGTTGCCGGCAGGATCAGGCATTCGAGGAAGTTGCCGTTGCACTTCTGGGAGTAGGCACCGCCAACTGCGTTGCTCGGGTTGGGCGGGCCGTAGCTGATGTTGCTGGTCGGCGGGGTGAAATCGAGTTCCCACGAAGCCGAGACCGGCGAACCGAGATTGCCGGCACGGTCGGTGGCCCTGACCTCGAAGGTCACCGGTCCTTCCACCTGGGCCCACTCGACGATATCGCCGTTGTTGCAGGCCTCGAACTCGGGCTCGGGGGCGGGTTCGGCCTCCGGGTCCTCGGCCGGGACGTCCTGCAGGACGCGGCATTCGAAGCTCGCACCGGGTTCATTCGCGGCGAAGCCCATCGGGAACGAGGTCTGGTTGTAGTAGGTGGGCGGGCGGCTGGTGATGCTGGCAACCGGCGGAATGTTGTCCACACGGAAGTCCCAGCTGTCCGGCAGTCCGGGGGACTCTCCGGGCGGCACGGCCCTCACCTTGAAGTTGTAATCCGCGTCCTCGAGGTCGGTGTACGAGAGCGGAGTGGCGCATTCGGCCCAGTCGTTGACGACGTTGCCGTTCTTGCTCAGCTGACACTCGAAGCTGGCCGGTTCATTGGACTCGAACGCGAAGGTCGCGTCACGCGCCTGTCCGAAAGCCGGAGGATTCTCGGTAATCGTGGTGACGATCGAACGAGCCGTGATCGTTGCCCGGGAGCGTGAAGTCTCGTAGCCCTGGGTCGAGATGGTCAGACGCGTCGGGTAGACGCCCGCCGTGTCGTAGGTATGAGTCACGGTCGGTTCGGCCGTGGTCTGATCGACGGTGCCGTCACCGTCGAAGTCCCACCGGTACTCGTCGATCGCGCCGAGCGTCGAGGTGGTCGCCGAAGCGTCGAAGTCGACGTCGAACGGAATCCGACCCTGCTGGGGATCAACGGTGTAGCGCGCGACCGCGGGAGGCTGCGGCGCGTTCTGCGTGAACTTGATCACCAGCGACATCTGGTTCTTGCCGGAAGGCGAAGGCAGACCAAGGTTGTCGTTGACCGTGCCGCTGGCCAGGCCGAGCGGACCACAACCGGACGCTCCGGGGACGCTCACCGTGTTGTTGACGGCGGTGACTTCGCCACTGTCCGGGTCATACCGGGTGCCTTCCATGGCCGGCATGTCACCGTTGGCCGGAATGGCGGCGGTTGTGATCGGGTTCAGGAAGATGTTGCTGCCGGTGTTGGCTTCGCCGACGTAGCAGCTGCTGCCGAGGTCGACGCCGAGCGGGGTACCGGAGGCTCGAATGCGAAGGCGGGCGTTGAGGCTGAACTCACCGCTGTCCGGGTCGATCGTGCCGGTCCAGTCGGTACCGGACGGCAGGACCCACACGTTGATCTTTTCGCCTTCGAGATCGAACTCGAGGGGCGGGAAGTTCACACCACTGGACGGGATGGTGACCGCGCCGGTGTTGGTGACGGTGCCCTGAAGGGTAGGAGCGGGCTGGATCTCCGAGATCGGAACCTCGAACTCCTTGCCGTTGTTCTTCAGCGCGAGGTTACCGCCGGTGATCTCGGCGGTGAACGAACCGGGGTTCGCGACCTTGTCAGCCGCCGAAGCAGCAGCAACCGGGATTGCGAATACGGCGACCAGCGCCAGCAGGAACAGGCGGAGCCTGCGACCTGCCTCATTGATCGATCTCTTACCCATTGCTGCCTGTTCCTCCCTGGGTTCGTACTTCCTCGAACCGTCGTTTCTTCTACTAAACATGTGGCTTATCTCCCTGCGTTTGCGCATCTCTGAGTATCTCCCTGGATGCCTTGCCTAGCGTCCGCTTCCGGCCTTTATGGCCTTCTTGGACTTGGACTTGGACTTCTTTGACTTCTTCGACTTCTTCTTCGACTTAGAGGCCTTCTTCGTGGGCTTCGCGGTCGAAGACTTGGTCTCCACCTGCTTGCTGGAAGCGGGTGATGCCAGGTTGTTGCTGTTGGTCACCTTCGGTGCCGCGGCGTTGCCGGTCTGGTTACCACCGGTTCCCTGGGTGTTCACGACTGCGGCGGGCGCCTCGATGACCCAGGCGGTCGAGACAACCGAGCTCACGTTGCCGGCCGCATCGGTGGCACGGACCTCGAAGGTGTGAGCGCCAGTCGCCAGGTTCTTGACGAGGGCGGGCGAGCTGCAGGCGCTGAAGCTGCCCGCATCAAGCTTGCACTCGAAGCTGACGTCCGCTTCGCTCGAGGCGAAGGAGATCAGCTCGGCGACGTTGGTCGTGGTGGCCGGGGGCGTCCGGTCGAAGGTAACGACCGGAGCGATCGAATCAACCTTCCAGATGTAGGCCTCGGTCGCGCGGTTGCCGACTGAATCCGTTGCCCGGACGGTGAAGCTGTGCTCGCCCTGCGCAAGCCCGGTCAGTGCGACCGGTGAGGCGCAGGCCGAGAAGCTGCCATTGTCGGTGCGGCACTCGTAGCTGACGTCCGGATCCTCATCCGAGCTGAACTCGAAAGTCGCACCGGTGGTCTTGGCAAGCGAGGCCGGTGCGGCATCGAAGCCGAGCCCGGGGATCTTGGCCTTCACGTTCCAGCTGTAGCTGGCCGTGTCGGTCTGACCGGCCGTATCGGTCGCGGTCACCTCGAAGGTGTGCGACCCGTCGGTCAGCTTGGTAACCGCTGCGGGGCTGCCACAGGGGAAACCGTCTCCGCCGTCGAGGCTGCAGACCGTCTTGATGTTCGGGTCCGCCGAACCGACGGCGAAGCTGAACAGTCCGGTCGAACGGTTCGTGTTGGCGTCGGGGGTGAGCCCGAAGTTGACCTCGGGAGCGTTGGCGACGACCAGCCACGAGTATGAGTCAACGGCACTCACGTTGTCGAACTCGTCGACGGCACGCACCTCGAAGGTGTGATTTCCGTCGGTCAGGCTGGGGTAGCTCTGAGCCGAGTTGCTCTGACAGGCGCTCCAGGAGCCGCCATCCAGTCGGCATTCAGCGTCGCCGTTGGCGGTGGTCAGCTCGAAGCTGGCTTCCGCTTCCGTCGAAGATGTGGCCGGCACGCTGTCGGCTTCGATCTGAACGACCGGCTTGGCCGTCTTGATGTCCCAGGTGTAGGTCCGGGTCGTCTCGTTCAGAGCCGGGTCGGTCGAGGTCACGCTGAAGATGTGACTGCCGGCCGCGAGGTACGAGTACTTGACCCCGCTCGGGCACGGATCCTGAACGGGCCGGGCATCGAGCTGGCAGCGCGTGGTGGCCCCGGCCTCGGTGGTGAAGAGGAACTGGGCCGAGGTCCGGTTGGAGAACTTGGCCGGGGTGCCCGTGATGCTGAGCGGCGGCGTGACCGTCTCCAGGTTCCAGGAGTGGGTGATCGGGTTACTCCAGTTGCCGGCGATGTCCAGGGTACGGACGCCGAAGGCGTAGGAACCGTCGGCCAGGGTGCTCAGGCTCTTGGTGGTCAGGCTGCCGCAGTTCTGCCAGGCACCCTGAGTTCCGTTGATGGCCAGTCGGCACTGAGCCAGCTGGATCGCCTCGTTGTTCTCCCAGACGAAAGTCGGAGAGACATCGTTTGACGGGTTGGCCGGCTTGACGTCGAAGGACGGCACCGGGGAGGTGAGGTCGATGTCCCAGTCGTAAGCGCCACCGCCGGGGTTGCCGTCACCACCAACGTTGCCGTACTGGTCGGTCGCGCGGACCCGGAACTCATGCGGGTTCGGCGCTTCGATCGGGGTCGGCGAGGACTGGGTCAGGCTGCCGTAGGAGCGCGAACCGGTCGAGTTGGTTCCACACGCAACCCAGGATCCACCGTCGAGCTGGCACTCGAGCGTGGTGTTCGGCTTGTCGGCCGTGAAGGTGAAGCTGGCCGAGGTGGAGTTGGTCGGATTGACCGGCTTGGTGTTGATGGTGACCCGCGGCTTGACCCGGTCGATCGTGAAGCTGTACTGCGCGACCGGACCGGCAACACCGCCGGGGGTGATGCCCCGGACGCGGAAGTTGTGGCTTCCGGTGGTGTCGTCGCTCTGGACGAAGGTGAAGTTGTCGCCACTGTTACAGGCGGTGAACGAGGCACCGTCAACTGAACATTGCGTGGTGGCCGTGTAGGGGTTGGCCGGAATCGAGAAGATGAACGAATTCACGGTCTCCTTGGTGACGGCCGGCGGAGTCGTGTCAATCTGAGCCTCGGGCTTGGACTGGACCCAGACCGAACCGGTGAAGGTGTCGGACTTGCCCTGGGTGTCGAAGATCGTCAGCTTCGGCGTCTCGTTTGCGGGCGCGTTGTAAACGTGGGTAACGGTCGGGCCGTTGGTGACCTCATCGATGACACCGTCACCGTTGAAATCCCAGCGGTAACCACAGTCGGCGTCACTGACCGAAGGCCCTGCGCAGGCCTGGAGGCCATTGTCGATACCGGATGCGCTCGCGTTGAATGTGGCAGTGTCGCCAACACCTACCGGGTCCGGGGACACGGTGAAGGTCGGGCGGACCGGCCAGGGACGGATCCCCTCGTTGGCTCCGTTGCGGATGGTCAGGCTCGCCGTGATGCTGTTGTTAGAGCCGTTCATACCGTAGGTGTTGTTGACAGCAGTCGCCTGGTTGGCGGTGCCGCCACCGATGACGGAGTTACGCGCGTTACAGGTGTTGGCCGCAGCACCGGTGAAGGGACCGAAGCTGATGTTGGCTGTGCCGGTGTTGAAGTTGTAGTTCGTGCCGGCCGGGTTCACGTTGGTCGGCTGGGACGCGAGACAGGTCGTGTTGCCCGTATTCGTGATCAGGTCGGTGATGTAACCCGAGCGATTCGAGTAAAGCTGAATCTGCATCTGGCCGTTAAAGCTGATCGCGCCGGTAACCGGGTTGATCGTGCCGGTCCAGGCCGCAGGGACCTGAGGCGTAAGGGTTACCTGCTGGAGCTTCACGTTGCCGTTGTTGACGTCCGGCGCGCCCTGGCCAGCGAAGGTCATTCCGCTGGTCGTGAACGTGCCGTTCGCGTTGACGGTCATGTTGAAGCTGCCGCTGGGGGTGAACGCCTGGTTGCCGTACTGGAAGGTTCCACCGTTCCAGGTAGCCGTGAAGTTACCCGGGTTGCCGACGACATCGGCAGCGCTGGCCTGGCTCGACTGGGCGCCGAATGCCAGCGCAATCATTGCGATCGCGCCGGCAAAGATCGCCGTGAACCGGGCCAGACGGCCCTTGTTGGTGAGTGTCATCTCAGTAGCTCCCATTTTTTCTCCCTGATTACTGAACTGAGTGAATTCGCTGATCCTCAACGTCCTCACCTACGCCTTCGCCCGCACCTTGTAGGTGTGGAAAACCGTTCTCTTCTTCTTGACCTTGGCCGACTTCACTACCTGCCTGATGGTCAGCTGCTTGCTGTCCACGGTGGCCATCAGCGCGACCTTCTCGCGGTAGGCCGGCTTGATGGTGAGAGTCACGAGCTTCCACTTGCCTGCCTTCGAGTTGCTCTTCACAGCGTTGCTCATGGCCTTGGCGTTCTTGCCCTTGCCGGTGACGGCAACCGCCGTACCCTGGCAACGGGGCTTGAGTCCGGCCGGGCACTTCAGACGGACCTGCAGCTTGCCGGTCGCGACGTCGTAACTCGTCACGTTCGCGTTCGGCTCAATCGGAGGGAGGAAGGACTTGCAGTTCGGCCAGGTGCCGATCTTGCCTTCGTCCTCGCACTTCGGATCCTGCGGGGTCTCGCAGTTCGGCCAGGTGCCGACCTTGCCTTCGTCCTCGCACTTCGGATCCTGCGGGGTCTCGCAGTTCGGCGGGGTGCCGATCTGGCCGTCGGGGCAAACCTCTTCTTCGCAGTTGGGCGGAGTGCCAACCTGGCCCTCGGGGCAGGTTTCCGGATCGGGCGCCAGCACGGTCCAGGAAATCGAGTCCTCGACGCTGCGGTTGCCGGCGGCATCAACGGAGCGCACCGAGAACACGTGAGAGCCGAGTCCGAGATCACTCAGAACGATCGGAGATTCGCAGGCCTGGAACGTCTGGGCGTCAAGCTTGCACTCGAACGTGGCGCTCTCTTCGCTCGAGAAGAACTCGATCGCGGCGCTGGTCGATTTGGTTTCGCCGATCCGGGTGGCAATGGCCACGTCGGCCGGGGTGTTGTCGACCTTCCAGGCGCGGGACTTCACAGTCTCGTTGCCGGCCCGGTCGGTCACGCGAACCACGTAGGTGTGATTGCCGGAAGCGAACGGTCCGGGGTAGAAGTTCCAGACGTTTCCGTTGGAGCAATCAGAACCGGTGACGAGGCTGCCGTTGTCAATGCGGCAGGTGATCGTGTCAATGCCTGATCCCCCGTCGGTTGACAGGAACTTGAAGGCAGCGCTCGACTGGTTGGTCAGTTCACTGGGCCCGGCGGTGATCTCAAGTGCCGGGGCCGTGGTATCGACCCGCCAGGTGTAGTCATCGCTGGTCGTGTTGCCAGCCCGGTCCTTGCCGGTGACGGTGAAGGTGTGAACACCGTCGCTCACACCCTCGAGAGTGTGTGAGGTGCGGCTGTCGCACGGGACTTCCTGGTTTTCGTCGAGCTGACAGAGAGCCTCGACGTTGGCGTCGTTGTCGTTGGTCTGGAAGACGAACTCCGCGGTGCTGCTCGCGGCGTTCTCGACCGGCCACTCGTTCAGTTCAACCTGGGGGACCTCGGTGTCGGCCTGCCAGGTCCGGCTGACCACGCTGCTCTGGTTGCCGGCCTGGTCGACCGCGCGAACGCGCAGGGTGTGCTCACCGTCGGCGACCCCAACTTCATGGGCCGTATCTGAATCGCAGTTGTCCCAGGGACCGTTGTCCAGCTTGCACTGGGCGGTGCCCTGCGAGCCGGTGCCGTTGATCTCGAGCGCGAACGTAGCGAAGCTCGAGTTCTGGTGGACGGGCGGTCCGTCCACGATGGCGGCGGTCGGGTCGACCGTATCGACGTACCACTCGAAGGCGGTCCGGTTGCCGGCCACGGGAGGCGCGGCGACGGTGGTCGGCTTGACCTCGAAGATGTGATGGCCTTCGGCCAGCGGGGTGCCGCCGTTAAGGTCATGCAGGGTCATCGGTGACTCACAGGCACCGAGCGAAACGCCATCAAGCCAGCATTCGTAGGTGAACTCGGTACCGGCAATTTCGACCGGTTCGTCGTTCTCGTCGAGCTCGTAGGTCGCGGCGTCAAACTCGAATTCGGCGTCGGAGGAACGGGTGCCTCCGCTGCTTTCCTGGGTCTGTCCGCCGTTGAAGGTGTAGCGCTCGGGCACGATCACCGGTTCGGCGGTATTCGCATCCCAATCGTAATTCTGGACGTCCGAGACGTTGCCGGCGTTGTCCGTCGCGCGCAGCTGGAGCTGCCACTTGCCGGTCGGCCGCACCTGCTGGTAAGGCGAGGCGCAGGCGGTCCAGGCCTGGACAATCGAGTTGTCCTTGCGGTTGCGGACCTGGCACTGAGTGACCGGGTTGGCGGTCATGTTGTCGGTCGCGGTGAAGGTGAATTCGACATCCGACGTGGAGCTGACGCCGACCGGACCGGAATTGATGGAGGCGACCGGCTTGGTCGCGTCCACGGTCCAGCTGCGGCTGGTCGTTCCGAAGTTGCCGACCGCATCGGTACCGGAAACGGTGAAGGTGTGACTGCCGTCAGCCAGGCCGGTCAGGTTCTGCGGGCTCGAACAGGCCACGGGCGTGGCGCCATCGAGCGAGCAGCGAGTCGCGCCGGCCGGCATCGACTTGTTGACCGTGAAGGTGAGGTTCGCGTTGCGCGTATTGACCAGACCGGTCGGAGCGCCGCTCACGGTGTAGACCGGGATGACGGTGTCGATGCTCCAGGTGTAGGAGGTGCTGCCAAGCACGGTGCTGCCAAGTACGGCGCGGGCGGCGAAAGTGTGGCTGCCATCGGCCAGGCCGGTGTAGCTGGCCGTCTTCGAGTCACACGGCGTCCAGGCGCCAGCGTCGAGACGGCACTCGTAGTTCATGCCTGACGGGACGTTCGAAGTGAAGACGAAGTTAGCGTTCTTCTGGTTGGTCGCAGCCGCCGGCTTCGTGGTGATGTTCAGTTCGGCGTTGGTGATGAAGGCCGGGTGGGTTTCGAGCTCGAGCTGGGCAACGTTGCTGCCCGGAACCTGATCGTTGAGACCGAGCTGCGTGTTGAGCTGGTCGTTGACGTTGACGACCAGGAGGACGGTGCCGCAACCGGTGGCCTTCGGCACGATGAAGGTGTTGTCGGCAACCCGCCCGCGGCCGGTGCCGGGGTTGTAGCCGATGCCACCCTCTGCCGTCGTGCTTGCGCGCACCTGGATCGGGTTGCTCGGACTGCCGATGAAGCACTGGCCGTTCTGGCCGAAGCTCACGGTGCCGGTGCCGCGCACGTTGATGGTCAGGTCGAAGTTCATGGTCATCTCGCCCGTGAGGGGATCGATGACGCCCGTGACATCGGAGTTGGCGGCGATCTTGACGACCGGGTTGATCGTGCCGATACCCGAAACGTCGATCGGCTCGAGTTCGAGGTCAGGGAAGACCACGTTCGCCTTGGGCACGGTGTAGGTGCCGTTGGCGTTCATCACTCCGCCGTTCAGCGTGATGTCTCCGAGCTCACCGCCTTCGCCCACTTCGAACGGATCGAAAGTCGTGAGCTTCAGGTAGCCGCCCGCGAAGGAGGAATCGAAGGCGCCCGGGTTCGCGATGAAGGCGGCGTTAGCCGATCCCGCGTTAACGACCGAGGCACCCAGCAACAGCATCAGTGCAAGGCTGAACGCAGCCAGAACCGACTTCAGATGGCTGGTCTTTCCCTGCTTCCCTGCTGCTGAACCGACATCCGTGAACGCACTCATCACGTGAAATCCTCCCTTGGACCTGAGTCCGAATCTTTTCCGGTCGGCCTTACCGACCGATCTCCCTGGAACAACACTCGCTTTACGAGATACGAGCAGACCTTTTAGATCTCTCCCCATCTCCCAATAAGAACACGGCGGATTTATAGCACATTAAGGTGCCGGCATGTGACGGGGATCACGCTTGAGTCCTGACGATGCCCGCAGGTGGCCGGTCGTTCATCGGTGCAGCCATCAACGGAGTTCTTCGGCTCCGGCCCGGGAATAGAAAGAGGGACGGCTCTCGCCGTCCCTCTTTCCTCGTTGTTGCCTGGATCCCCAGGCGGGCCCTCCCTATCGCTTCAGGCCGATTCGGAACGTTTCCGTGGTTACCAGTCCGATGCTCGACCGGACCTGCACCGAGACCGAAACCACACCGGACTTGCGGCCTCGCAGGAGTCCCTGCCAGACCCTCTGGTTGGGCAGCCTGATCTTGATGATCCGGCTCTCATCCTCGCGGATCTGGGCCCGGTTGAAGACCGCATTTACGTTGCGGCCCACTCCCCGGATACGCATCTGGGTCACGGCCCGTTCGATCCGGCAGGTGCCGTCGGGGCAGTCAACCCGGACCGCGTTGAACACCAGGTTGCGCGGCACCCTGACGGTGCTCCCGCCGATACGGCGGATTACCGGCGGCTGGAATTCCTTGGTCGGACCGGTAGGTCCGGTGTCACCGGTCGGGCCCGTGGCCCCGGTGTTACCGGTGGCTCCAGTGCTGCCGGTGGCTCCAGTGCTGCCGGTGGCGCCGGTACTACCGGTCGCGCCCGTGCTGCCAGTCGCTCCGGTGTTACCGGTCGCGCCAGTGCTGCCCGTGGCTCCGGTGTTACCCGTTGCGCCGGTACTGCCCGTGGCGCCAGTGCTGCCCGTGGCTCCGGTGTTACCGGTCGCGCCCGTGCTGCCCGTCGCACCCGTGCTGCCAGTCGCTCCGGTGTTACCCGTTGCGCCCGTGCTGCCCGTCGCACCCGTGCTGCCAGTCGCTCCGGTGTTACCGGTTGCGCCAGTGCTGCCCGTGGCTCCAGTGTTACCGGTCGCGCCGGTGCTGCCCGTTGCTCCGGTGTTACCCGTTGCACCGGTGCTGCCCGTTGCGCCGGTGCTGCCCGTGGCTCCGGTTTCACCTGTGGCACCAGTAGCTCCGGTCTCACCCGTTGCGCCAGTCTCACCAGTAGCTCCGGTCTCACCGGTTGCGCCAGTCGCGCCGGTCTCACCGGTTGCGCCGGTCTCACCCGTGGCACCAGTAGCTCCGGTCTCACCCGTTGCGCCAGTCTCACCAGTGGCACCGGTCGCGCCAGTGGCACCGGTCGCGCCAGTGGCACCGGTCGC
>JAEZIQ010000164.1 GCA_023436605.1 Actinomycetes bacterium
CGACCCGGGGCCCTTTTCATTGCAGGGGGCCCTCCCGCCGTGGGGGGTGGGTGACCCTCCCCCACGGCTACCCGAACGTCAAGAAGCGTCTCGGTGACGCGCAGTGGTTCCCAGCGAACACCTCCGCGTCACGGAGTGCGCGGGTACATGAGCTGCCGTTTCCCGTCCGACGACGAAACCAGCGGACGGCTGGTGGTTCCTGGCGCCGCCCGGGTTAGTACGGGTCGGGGACCGCTACGCGAATGTCGATGAAAGAACCGACCGCGCCACGGGCGCTCTGTTTGGCTCCGATTGAGAAGCTGGTGTCCTTGCCGACCAGCGAGGTGCCCTGTTCGTCGCGGGCGGCAACCACCTTCTTGCCGTTGACGAAGCCGACCAGCTGGGTGTTGCCCTCGCCACCGGTGAAGGCGCGAAGCGTCAACTTGTTGGCGAGTCCGGGGCCGCGAACGATGTTTCCGGCCTTGCGACTGCCGAAATTGACGATCACGCCGTTCGGCTGGACCTTGCGCAGACCGTAGCGACGGGTCGAAGGCCAGACCACGAGCTGGTAGCGGCTGCCATCGCTGCTCTGGCGGAGGCTGACGCCGGCGTAGACCCGCTTCAGGACCTTGGGCGGGGTCGACTTGAAAATGCGGGCGGTGCCGGTCACCTGCAGGTTGTCGCCGACCATCGGGACCATCCAGAAGCATTCCTTGGCCTTTGGGCCGAGAGTGAAGCGGAAAGCCTTGGGTGAACCACCACGTTCACATTCGGCCCGGGGGGCCATCTGGTGGATCTGGGCCCGGTCATCGGTCGTTCTCAGGTCGTTCTTGTAAACCGTGATCGTCGCGGCCGCGGCATGGGCGACAAAGACCATGGCGCCAAGCGACACTGCGGCCAGTACGGCACGCAGGAGGGGATTTCTGGTGAGGGAGCGCATGTGAAGAGCCTAAACACAGAACCCTCCCGAATGGTGCGCTCCCACCGATCTGTTTCAAATGCTGCGTGACGAATACACACTGGTTCGCACCAGGCCCGGAAAGCGCTTCCGCCGGTAGAATCGGCCGTATGAGCGACCACCGTCTGCCCGAACGCGACCGCCCCTGGGTCATGCGCACCTACGCGGGCCATTCCGATGCCCGACGTTCCAACGAGCTTTACCGGAGCAACCTGGCCAAAGGCCAGACCGGACTCTCGATCGCCTTCGATCTGCCCACGCAGACCGGCTACGACCCGGACCACGCCCTTTCGCGTGGCGAGGTCGGCAAGGTCGGCGTCTCGGTGGCGAACCTCGGTGACATGAAGACCCTGCTGGACCAGATCCCGCTGGACAACATGAACACCTCGATGACGATCAACGCGGTCGCCGCCTGGATGCTCGGCCTCTACGTCGCGGCCGCCGAGGAAACCGGGGTCGACAAGTCCCAGCTCAAGGGCACGACCCAGAACGACATCATCAAGGAGTACCTCTCCCGCGGCACCTACGCCTTCCCGCCGGAGCCCTCGATGCGGCTTATCGCCGACATGGTCGCTTTCACGGTCAACGAGATCCCAAGCTGGAACCCGATCAACATCTGCAGCTACCACCTGCAGGAGGCAGGGGCAACCCCGGTCCAGGAAATCGCCTACGCGATGTCGACCGCGATCGCGGTGCTGGATGAGGTCAAGGCCCGCGGCCAGGTGTCCGACGAGGATTTCCCCAAGGTTTTCGGCCGCATTTCCTACTTCGTCAACGCCGGGGTCCGCTTCATCGAGGAGATCGCGAAGCTCAAGGCGATGGGACGCCTCTGGACCGAGATCGGCCGTGAGCGCTACGGCGTGACCGACGAGAAGATGCTCCGCTTCCGCTACGGCGTCCAGGTCAACTCGCTCGGCCTGACCGAAGCCCAGCCCGAGAACAACATCCAGCGGATCGTGGTCGAAGCCCTTGCCGTGACCCTGGCCAAGGACGCGCGGGCCCGGGCCCTGCAGCTGCCGGCCTGGAACGCGGCGATGGGTCTCCCCCGCCCCTGGGACCAGCAGTGGAGCCTCCGGATCCAGCAGGTGCTGGCCTTCGAGACCGACATGCTCGAGTACCCGGACATCTTCGAAGGATCGGTCGTGATGGATGGCCTGGTCGAAGAGTTCATGGCCGGTGCCAAGGACGAGATGGCCGTGGTCGCCGAGAAGGGCGGCGCGGTCGAAGCCGTCCCGTACATGAAGGCCCGACTGGTCGAGTCCCACCGCGAACGTTTCGCCCGGATAGAAAATGGCGAGCAGACCGTGGTCGGCCTCAACAAGTACACCGAGACCGAGGATTCACCGCTGACCGCCAGCGCCGATGGCGGCATCATGAAGCCGGACCCGCAGGTCGAGAAGGAACGGATCGAGGCCCTCGAGGAGTGGCGCTCGGAACGTGACCAGGCTGCCGTCGACCAGGCTCTGGCCGAGGTTGCCCGGGTTGCCGCCACCGACAACGAAAACATCATGCCGGCCACCATCGCCGCCGCCAAGGCAGGCGCGACGACCGGCGAGTGGGCCGCCACCCTGCGGGAAGTGTTCGGCGCCTACCGCGGCCCGACCGGAGTCGGCGGGGCCGCTCCGGCCGGAGACCGGGACGCCCTTAGCGAAGCCCGCGAGAAGGTCAACCAGGTTTCCGAACTGATCGGCCACCGGGTTCGCCTGCTGGTCGGCAAGCCCGGCCTCGACGGCCACTCGAACGGTTCCGAGCAGATCGCGCTCAGGGCCCGGGACGTCGGCATGGAGGTCGTCTACCAGGGCATTCGCCTCACCCCCGAGCAGATCGTCGAATCGGCCGTCCAGGAGGACGTTGACCTGATCGGCCTTTCGATCCTTTCCGGATCGCATCTCGAGCTGATCCCCGAGGTCGTGCGACTCCTCAAGGAAGAAGGAGTCGACGTTCCGGTGGTCGCCGGAGGCATCATTCCGCCGGAGGACGCAGCCCGGCTCAAGGAAGCCGGGGTCGCCGGAGTCTTCACTCCCAAGGACTTCGACATGAACGAGATCATGGGCGAATTCGTCGACCTGGTCGCTCAGAACCACCAAGACTCGGCGGCGGCCACCGCCTAACGCCAAATCGCCGTGAGTGATCAGCTCCATCTGCTCACTCACGGCATTCCGGGCATCATCTTCGGGGTGCTCCTGGCCTTCTTCCTGGTCGGTTCGATCGGGTCGATCTGGGGTGTGCGGCGGGGGCTCGACGGTGGCGAAAGGATCCTCCGCACCACCGCCGTGATCCTCGGGCTGGCCGGGATCGGCATCGCCGGTTACGTGGTGGTGACCGTCGAGATCCTCAACCAGATCCCCGAATGCGTCGGCGGTGGTGGCGGCTGCGCCGCGGTCGAACACAGCAAGTACTCGCGGATCGATGGCATCCACGTTTCGGTGTTCGGCGTGATCGGATACCTGCTGATCCTCGGTGCCTCCGTCTGGAAGGGAGACAACGCGAGGCTGGCGGCCTTCTTCCTCTCCCTCTTCGGCTTTGGCTTCAGCCTTTACCTGACCTACCTCGAACTGTGGGAGATCCTCGCGATCTGCCAGTGGTGCATCGCTTCGGCAATCGCGATGACCATGCTGTTTGTGGTCAATACCTGCCGCCTGATCGTCTTCTATGGAACCGACGATGGACCGGAACCGGCGCCGGCGAGCGACGGTTCCAACGCCCCGGCTCTGTAGGCTCGCTGCCCGATGCTCCACGATCAGCGCTTCATCATCAGCAAGGACATCCCGATCGAGGTCGGTGCCCTGTTCATCGTCGTCGCCGCGATTGCCCTCGGTATCGCGATCTGGGGTTACCGCACCGGCGGCACCCGGGGCGAGCAGATCATCCGGATCCTCTCGGGGGTTCTCTGCGGACTGGGCCTCTTCGTGGCCGGATACATCGCCTGGAAGGCATTGATCGTCAACGAGCCGTTCCAGTGCGCCGGCGGCGGCGGTGGCTGTGCCCTGGTCGAGAAGAGCAAGTACGCCCGGTTCCTCGGCATCCACATGTCGATCTGGGGCCTGATCGGCTACTCAATGATCCTCGGCGCCACGATCTGGAAGGGCGACAACGCCCGGCTGGCCGCTTTCGGCCTCTCCCTGTTCGGCTTCGCCGTCACCCTCGTGCTTCGCTACCTGGAGCTGTGGCAGATCCACGCGGCCTGCCAGTGGTGCTGGGGAAGCGCGGTTCTGATGACCCTGCTCTTCATCATCAGCACGATGAGGCTCGTCAAGTACTACGGAACGGCCGACGAGGACGAAACCGAGTCCCCCGCCTGATCAGTAGCATCCGGTCCAATGGCTACCGGACCGCAGCAAAAGAGAAAAGAACTTCGTGAAAAGCGCCTCGCCGCAGAGGCCAAGGCGCAGAGCTCCGACAAGCGTCAGAACCTGGGCAAGATCCTCGGGATCGCCGCCTTTCTGGTCGTGGTCGGAGTGGTCATCGCAATCATCGTCGCCAGCTCTGGTGGCGGCGACGACGGTGACAACGGCCAGAAGCAGCTCGCCGGCCTGACCCAGAAG
>JAEZIQ010000024.1 GCA_023436605.1 Actinomycetes bacterium
TGGCACACCTGCCCCGAGTCGGGCCGGATCAACGCCTCGAACCCGTGCTCCGAGTACATGCATGTCGATGACTCGGCCTGCAACCTGGCCTCGATCAACCTGATGAAGTTCCGCCGCGAGGACGGCAGCTTCGACGTCGACGGCTTCAACGCCGTCGTCGACGTCGTCTTCCTCGCCCAGGAGATCATCGTCGGACCGTCGAGCTACCCGACCGAGGAGATCGGCAAGAACGCCCGGGCCTTCCGTCAGCTCGGTCTCGGCTACGCCAACCTCGGCGCCCTGCTGATGTCGAACGGCATGCCGTACGACTCGGACGAGGGTCGCAACGTGGCCGCCGCGATCACCGCGCTGATGACCGGCCGCGCCTACCGGCGTTCGGCCGAGATCGCCGCGACCACCGGTCCTTACGACGCGTACGAGCTGAACCGCGAACCGCACAACCACGTTATGCGGATGCACCGTGACGCGGCTTACGAGATCGACGGCGAGGGCGTCCACGAGGAGCTGCTGAACGCGGCCCGCCAGGAATGGGACGTCGCCGTGGCGACCGGTGAGGAGTACGGCTACCGCAACGCCCAGGCGACCGTGCTCGCGCCGACCGGCACGATCAGCTTCCTGATGGACTGCGACACGACCGGCATCGAGCCGGACTTCTCGCTGGTCAAGTTCAAGGAGCTGGTCGGCGGCGGCAACATGACCATCGTCAACCGCTCGGTGCCGCTCGCCCTGCGCACCCTTGGCTACTCGGAGTCGGAGATCGGCCAGATCGAGGCTCACATCAACGAGCACGGCACGATCATCGGCGCTCCGGCCCTCAAGGACGAGCACCTGCCGGTCTTCGACGTCGCGGTCGGTGAACGGGCGATCTCGCACACCGGTCACATCGACATGATGGCGGCGACCCAGCCGTTCCTCTCCGGCGCGATCTCGAAGACGGTCAACATGCCGCACACGGCGACCGTCGAAGACATCGCCGACGCCTACATCCGCGGCTGGGAAGGCGGCCTCAAGGCACTGGCTATCTACCGGGACGGCTCCAAGACCGCCCAGGCCCTCCGCACCGACGCCCAGAAGGAAAAGGAGAAGGAAGCGGAATCCGAGGCGCCGCCGAGCGGTCCGGTCCGTTACCGGATGCCGAAGACCCGTGACTCGGTCACCCACAAGTTCTCGGTCGGAGGCCACGAGGGTTACATCACCGCCGGCAAGTACACCGACGGCTCGGTTGGCGAGATCTTCCTGACCGACATCGGCAAGGAAGGCTCGACCATGCGCGGCATGATGAATGCCTTCGCCACGGCGATCTCGCTCGGCCTCCAGTACGGGGTGCCGCTCGAGGTGTTCGTCAGCAAGTTCAGCTACATGCGGTTCGACCCGGAGGGAATCACGGGCAACCCGGACATCCCCTTCGCCAAGTCGATGCCGGACTACATCATGCGCTGGCTCGCCTCCCAGTTCATCGACGATCCCGACTTCCTCGAGGAGCAGGGGATCATGACCCAGGAGGTCCGCAACCGGAAGGAAGCGGAGAATGCCGGCCTCAACATCGCCAACGGAAGCGGGAACGGGCAGCATGGCAATGGCGGGAATGGAAACGGGAACGGCGGAGCGGCCCACGCGGCCAGCTCGGTGGCCGACAGCGGCGGCAGTTCGGTACCGGCCGGCTCGGCCCTGACCGACGACGTCCCGGTGGTGCCGGCCAAGCTCCACATCACCCCCGGAGCGGCTGAGCTCGGTCCGGCCTGCGACCAGTGCGGAGGCATGATGCAGCGCACCGGCGCCTGCTACACCTGCAGTTCATGCGGCAACAACACCGGTTGCGGATGATCAACGGTCATCGTTGACACTCAGCCCCGGCTGAGTTCAAAAGGCCCCGGAGAGATCCGGGGCCTTTCTTTTGCCGTGAGAAGCGATCGGGCCGGTTTCGAACTCGGGTTCCCGGGAGCAGGGATTCTGGCTGCAGTTTCGTGCGTATATCGCACATAAGTGCAGCCAGAACCGGGCCGGTCGACCCGAGGCGAGTCGGGAATCAGTTCGCGACCAGGACTTCGTCAAGCCAGTCGAGTACCCGCCGGTTGAGCAAAGAGCGATTCGACATCTCGCAGTGTTCACCGGCCCCGTCGGCGGCGGTGAAATCCATGACCATGGCGTTCGGTATTGCTGCCGCCATCTCGGCAACATCGGCCGCGAGAGGATCGTTCTCGGCCCGGGTGAGCAGGACCGGACAATCGATTTGTCCGACCAGATCCCGGGACGTGAACTCACGGGTCCGATCCAGGAAAGAACTGAGATCCGACACGCCGTTGGCCCAGAAGCCCCGTTGGACGATCGCCCAGTGGAGCATCCGGTTGCCGGCGACGTAAGCCTCGACCGCTTTCAGCACCTCCTCGCCCAGGGGTTGCTGCCCGCTGGCCTCCGACTCGCTTGCGCCGAACTGGAGCAGCAGTCTGGCGACGGCCGCGCCGAGATCCCACTGGCCGGGATCGGCCACGCAGGCGGCGATCCGCCGTTCACCGCTCGCGGCACGCGGCGCCAGGTACCCACCGAGGCTCCAGCCGCTCACCGCGATCCGGTCCTGGTCGACGATCGGCGAAGAGACTATGGCGTCGATCGCCGCACTCGTCACGGTTTCCCAATCGGGCCGCAGCGGGACCCCCTGCTCGTAAAGGACGCCGCCCTGGCCGGGTCCGTCAAAGACGACGCAGTGATAGCCACGCCGGAGCGCTGCGACCGCGGATGCGAAAAACACGTCGGTCACCGTCGCGTCGTAGCCGTTTATGAAGATGATCGTGGGGCGTGGCTCGTCCTCGTGCCCCTCGGCCGGAATCAGGTAGAGCGGGAGCGTCGCGCCCTCGAACTCGACATCCTGCCGAAGCACTGGCTTCTTCCGCCGCGCGAGTCCCGCTTCGAAACAGGAAATCTGACGTCGGTAAGCCTCCAGCAGACGCGGATCAACTGGCGTGCCGTAGAGCGGGTGGTAGGCGCTCGCGTAGTGAGCGCTGGCCCGGAGGTAAAGATCTCCCGCGCTCTTTGGATGTCCGGCGGCGTCCACTCTCCCTGCCTCGGCTCGTACACGGTCCCCGGCGGCCATCCACGCCTCGTAGAAATCATTGTCGTCGCCTTCGCCTACCCGGGCTGCAACCCCGGCGACGTCGGCGAAGTCACCTCCCCCGAACGGTATGTATCCCAGCATCCAGGAGCCCACCGTCTGGTGGAATGGATCGGCAAAGAGAGCAGCGGGTTCATGCGAGGAAGCAGCCATGTTGGTTCGCTTTCGGATCTGGACGTGAGGACGCGGGCGGCGCTCATACTGCCAACCATCTGGTGAAGATGGAATTCGACCGGCTTTGGTAGCGTCGCGCCCATCAGCTCTGGCTCCTGGCTCAGGGAGGGGCTGGAACGGGAGAACGACAGTGAGACCATTCGATCAAGTTTCGGGACGGACTCGCACTTTCGTTCGGGTCGCATTCCTGCTGATCACGGGAATGCTCGTCTGGTATGCGGCGATGCTTGCCGGCAACTCGGACAACTGGATCGCCAAGGATGTCGCCTACTTCGGCGTGATGGGACTGGCCATGGTCGTCTGTGCGAGCCGGGCGGCACTGGTCAGCTACCAGCGTCCGGCCTGGTGCATGCTGACCGCCGTGCTCGGCGCGAACCTGGCAGCCGAGCTCAGCTCTTACTACCTGGAGCTCCCCTTCCCGTCAATCGCCGACATCTTCTGGTTGCTCAGTTATGTGCTGATGCTGGGAGTGATCGTGACCCTGGTCGTCCCCTCGGTCAAGCGGGGCCGCAGGTTGCTCCTGCTGGACTGGCTGATCGCCACGCTGACGGTGTCCGCAGTGGGCGTACTGACCCTGCTGCCGTCGATCTTTCACGCGCAACCGGACGCCTCCTTCTCTTCGATGATCGCGTTGATCTATCCGGTCGCCGACCTGATCATCCTGTCCGCCGTAGTGGTCGTCCTCTTCACCGGAACCCAGCGCGGAGGTCCGGCGGTCTTTCTGGTCGTGCTCGCGGGCATCGTGTGGTTGACCTGCGACGCTGTTTACAGCTACCAGACCGCGATCGGCAACCAGATCGAAGCTCTGGATCTGGCGTATCCCCTGGCACTCGCGCTCTTGGCCGCGGCCGCCTGGGCTCCGGTCGGCCCGAGGATCCACGGATCGCCACTGACCCGTCGCGCCAGCCGGATTTCGGGTATCTGCGTCCTGATCGCGCTCGGTGTCCTCGCCCTCCGCGAATTCCAGGCAGAGAACACCTTTGCGTCATTTCTGTTGGCGATCACGGCGGTGGCTGGAGGCGGGATCCGCCTGATCCTGGCCCAACGTGAGAACAGCCGGCTATTCGCGGCCGCCAACACCGACCATCTGACCGGCCTCGGCAGCCGCGGCAAACTGGCGGCCGACAAGGCCGACCACGACGGCAGTCCGGTCACCGTCGCGATGCTGGACCTCGACGGTTTCAAGTTCTACAACGACAGTTTCGGGCACCATGCCGGAGACGCCCTGCTTCAGCGCATCGCCGCGCAACTGGTCGAAGTGGCCGGCGACCGGGCCGACGTCTACCGGATGGGCGGCGACGAATTCTGTGTCCTGATCCCCGGATCTTCGGTGAACAACCGCCAGATGCTCGAGGATCTGGGACGGGCCTCCCGATTCAGCGGCGAAGGTTTCGAAATCTCCGCTTCCCTCGGCGTCGCTGACTGCCCGGGCGAAGCGGTCGATATCCGCACGGCTCTGTCGCTGGCCGACGAACGGATGTACGAGCAGAAGAACAGCACCCGGACATCAGCCCGGAGCCAGGTCCACGAAGTGCTGGTCCGCTCGCTCAGGGAAAGGGAACCCGAACTTGCGGCTCACACCAGCAAGGTCCGCGACATGGCGATCAACGTCGCGAAGGAAATGAGGACGAGCCCCGAGGAGCTCGACGTGATCGGGCGCGCCGCCGAGCTTCACGACGTCGGCAAGGTCGCGATCCCCGACTCGGTCCTGCTCAAGTCCGGAAAGCTGGATGCCGACGAGTGGGAACTGATGAAACAGCACACCGTGGTCGGCGAGCGGATCGTCTCGGCCTCGGCCGCGCTCGCCCCGGTCGGCAGGCTGGTCCGTCACTCGCATGAACACTGGGACGGAAGCGGTTATCCGGACGGGTTGAAGCGGGACGAGATCCCGCTCGGTTCACGGATCATTCTCGTCTGCGACGCCCTCGAAGCCATGATCAGCCGCCGACCGTACTCGGCTGCGCGTTCCGTCCCGGAGGCCCTGGAGGAACTGGAGCGCTGCGCCGGCACCGACTTCGATCCCGAGGTGGTCGAGATCCTGGTGTCGATGGTCCGCTCGGGCCGGGTCGACCCGGTCGCGCCCGGGACGAAGGTTCCCGAGCTCGACTTTCCGGTTGGCGGCTGAGCAACGGACCAGCCGGGGACGGGACCGGCCCCAATCGCCAGCCCCGCCCCCGCCCGCTCGGCCAGCCGGAACCTCAGGTGCTGGCGGCCTCGAAGTCGTAGAGGTCATCCCGGTCGGCCCCGAGCTCACCGTAGAGCTCGGGGC
>JAEZIQ010000080.1 GCA_023436605.1 Actinomycetes bacterium
CCTTCTTCTTCGCGGCCATCGTCCTCGGAGGTGGCGCCGACCAGGATGGCGATCTTGCCGAGGTGGCGGTTCTCATGGAGCATCTGGTGCGCCTCGGGCACGCCGTCGAAGCCCATGGTCTTCCAGAGCACCGGCTGGACCTTGCCTTCGGCCATCAGCTGGTTCGCCTTCATGCACTCGTAGGCGTTGGCGAAGTGCGAACCGAGGATCTCCTTCTGGCGCATCCACAGGTGACGCACGTCGAAGTCGAGGGTGTAGCCGGAGGTGGCGCCGCAGATCACGACCTTGCCGAACGGCTTCACGACGAAGACGGAGGTCGGGAAGGTGGCCTGGCCGACGTGCTCGAACACGACGTCGGGGGAGTCACCGAGGATCGACTTGATCTTCTTGGCGAATCCGACCGAGGCCTTGAAGCGGGCCTTTTCCTCTTCCGGCGTCTCGTTGCCGGTCCGCATCATGTCTTTGAACTCGTTGCGGTTGATGTAGTCGACGGCGCCGAGCTGCTTGACCAGCTCGCCCTTCTCGTCGGAGGAGACGACGCCGACGGCGTTGGCGCCGGCCGCCTTGCAGAGCTGGACGGCGAAAACGCCGAGACCGCCCGCAGCGCCCCAGATCAGGACGTTGTGGCCGGCCTGGATCTTGGCCCGGTCCATCAGCATGCGGTAGGCGGTGAAGTAGGTGAGGCCGTAGGAGCTGGCTTCCGCCCACGAAAGGTTCTTCGGCCGCGGCAGCAGCTGCTGGGCCTGGACCTTGGTGAACTGGGCAAAGGAGCCCCAGGTGGTCTCGTAGCCCCAGATCTTCTGGCTCGGAGCGGCCATCGGGTCGAGTCCGTGGACTTCCACGTCCTCGTAGGAGGCCTGGTTGCAGTGAACGACGACTTCGTCGCCGACCTTCCAGCGGGTCACGCCCTCGCCGACCTTCCACACAATGCCGGATGCGTCGGAACCACCGATGTGGTGGCCGTACTCGGGGTGGTCACCGTAAGGGAAGACCGAAACGGGCTGGGCAAGGCCGGCCCAGACGTTGTTGAAATTCACACCGGCGGCCATCACCCGGACGATGACTTCGAAAGCACCCGGCTCGGGGGTCTCGATGTCCTCGAGCTGGAAGGCCTTGTTCGGCTCGTTGCCCTCGGTCTCGGGGCGGATGACCCAGGCGGCCATCTTCTCGGGGAGCTCTCCCGGCTGCACGTCAAGTTTGCTCACATCAGCGAGGTCTACAGACACTTCGTTCCTCTCGAATTGTTCGGGGGGTCCGGATAGGCACCGGAAAGGTCAAGGCATCGTAAATGATGCGCGGGAACTAGGGCGTGAGGAGGTCGCCGCTTGAGGAGACGCGGCTGCGGCCGACGTTCAAGATCGCAGTGCCTTTGCTGGCGGGCGAAGTGAACAGGTAGTCGCCGGTCGGTAGGGCCATGTTGAAGGAACCAGATCCGCCCGGGGTCAGCGGGACCTTTCGCTCGACCGGACCCTTCATCCGGAGAACGGTTGCCTTGTCGGTCAGGTTGGCGATCGCCACGTTGACCACGGCGGGAGCTGCGGGGTCCGACTGGTTCTGGGGCGCGTTTGCGTTCTGGTTGAGGTAGGGCTGCCGGGCGCCGGGCTCTCCGACCCCGCTGCCCTCGGCCGCTCTCGCTTCGATCGACTCGTCGGCGACCTTGATGCTGACCACGGTCGGAAGCGGCGGCCTCGCCTTGTTCTCATGGGTTGAGTTGCCACAACCGGCAAGTACGGCAGATGCAGCCAGTAGGGCGGCGGCTGTGACCCAGATTCCCCTCACGGCCCGAAATCTATCCCACCGCGTGGCGTCAACCGGTCCAGACCGATTCACGGGCCTTCAGCATCTCGTCCAGCTGATGCTGGATTCGGGTCCGGATGCGTTCGCTGATCACCTGGATTTCGGCTGGATCGTCAATCGTCTCGACCGGGTACTCGGCCATGTCGATCGGCTCCATGAAGCGGATCTTGAACTTCGACGGCAGGTATAGCAGCGGGGCCGCCAGCCCGAAATGGGGGAAGGAGGGAGTGAGCGGGAAGTAGATCAGCCCCGAAAGCTTCTGCAGCAGTTTCAGGTGGGCGAAAATGGGCATCGCCTCCTCGGCCCCGATCAGCGCTACCGGCACGATCGGCACCCGGGCCCGAATCGCGGTCCGGACGAAACCGCCCCTTCCGAACCGGCGGAGCTTGTAGCGCTGCCAGTAGAGCTTGCGGGTTCCTTTCTGCCCCTCCGGGAAAACGACCGCGAGGCGGCCCTCGTCATGGAGCAGTCGCTGCGCGTTTTCGCGGTGGGCCGGCACCAGACCCATCTTGTTGACCAGCATCGAAACGCCCGGATAGCCCTTGAACCAGTGCTCGCCCAACATGTAAAGGGGTCGCGGCGCGGGATGCTCGTTGCGGATCGCCTGCATGATCATCGGCGCGTCCGGAGGCAGGGCCCCCGAATGATTGGACACGATCAGGGCACCGTCCGTTGACGGGATGTTCTCGATCCCCTCGACCTCGACCCGGAACCAGTAGCGGTAATAGAAGTTCAGGATCGGTTCCATGAGGGAGACCACGGTTTCGGAGCGGCCCCAGTCATCCAGGGCGCGGTCGGGCTCGGCGGCCGGCAGGAGGTCGCGCAGGTCAGCGAGGCTCATCAGCTCCTCGGCGGCCCGGCTGGCTTCGGCCGCGGCGGCTTCACGCGAATCGGCGAAATCGTCCTGCCGGGGATCCCAGGCTGGCGTGTCCTCCGGGTCGTGAGTCATCCCGAAACTGGCGCCGCCGTTTCCGTTCGTGCGGCCGCTGCCACCGAAGAGCGGGCTGTCGGCGCCAAGTTGCCCGCCCCCAAGACCCTGTCGGCGGGTTTCGCTCAAAACTCCGGTTCCCTGACGAAGGGAAGCTCGACGACCTCGGCCTTGACTTCCCCCGCGGAGGTTTCGATCACCACGGTCGTTCCCGGCTCGGCTTCCCTTCGGAGGATCGCCAGCGCAATCCGGCCCGAAGCGGGGGAGAGCACCGTTGTGCCGATCTGGCCGAGTTCCCGTTCACCCAGGCGTACCGGATCGGCCGGAGCAGCCGGGCCGGAGAGCCGCAACCCCCGCAGGTGGCGGTTCGGGCGGCCCTTGTAATGGAGTCGGGCGACCGGTTCCTGCCCGATGTAACAGCCCTTCGTGAAGCTGATCGCGCGATCGACGATCCCGGCTTCGGCCGGCATGTTGGCGCCGGTCATGTCGGAGCCGAACCGAGGCAGACCCCGTTCGACCCGGAGGATTTCGGCGGCCGTCTCGGAGACCGGGATCGCCCGTTCCGATTCGAGATGGGCCCGCACGGCGTCCGCATGATCGGGCGAAGTGACCACATCGAGTCCCAGCGCGGTGGTGACAACCAGGCAATCGGCGCCGGCGATCGAGCTCTCGGTGAAGTCGTGCTCGGCGCCGGGCGCAAGGCCTGTTACGACGAGGGATGCGGGGCCGATCAGCGAGAAAAGACTCCGGCTGGTTTCGGACACATCGACCTTGCGGCCGATCTTGTACATGGTCAAGTGCTTGAGCAGGACCGGTCCGGTTTCCGGTTCCGTGTCGATCAGGAACAGGTCGTCGGCCAAGCGGAGGATCCTCATGTCCGCCTGAAGGTGGCCCTTGCGGTCGAGCAAAGCGGCGTACACGCCGGAACCGGTGGCCAGGTCCTCGGTGTCGTTGGTGACCTGACCCTGGAGGAACTCGGCGGCGTCCGGCCCGCTCACTTCGATCCAGGCCCGGCCGGAGCGGTCGACCAGGCCGCATTCCTCGCGAATCTGTCGGTACTCGGCGTCGAGATCGGGTTCGGTCACCTGGGACATGCCCCGATTCTACGGAGGGCCGGGCTCGGCGGCCGCTCGTCCCTCATCGATCGGTAGGCTTGGAACCGATGGCTCTCGAGCAGGACTTTCAGGAAATTCTCGATTCGATGCCGGCCGACTGGACCGACCTCGAGTTCGATCTGAGGATCGATGACGAAGACAGGTACATCGACGCCTCCGTTCATCTCAGCCTGATCAACGCCCAGCCCTATTCCCGAGCGGAATGGCACTGGCGGATTCCGGTCGCCCACAGCTTCGGCAAGGCGGCCGCCCCGGAAACGGTGCTTGGCGTACTTCACCGCCTCGACGATGAGGGTTTCACCGGGGAGCTTGTTCTGCGGGAAGTCCGCGAAGGGCGCTCCGAAGTGGTCCAGATGTGGGGCCGCCCCGAGTCCGTGCGCGAAGAGTTCCGCCAGCGCCGCTCGATCTGACCTGCCATGGCGCGGGTACTCGCCGTAGTTCCGGACCTGATGCTCTCGAGCAAGGTGAGCGCGATGCTCACCGCGGCCGGGCATGAGGTCAAGGTTGTCGCCAGGACTCCGGAGCCGGACGGTTTCAACTTCGACCTTGTCGTCTGCGATCTCGAAGAGGTCGACGCCGAAGCGGTAGCGGCCCTGCCCTCCCCGGCGATCGGTTTCTACTCCCACGTCGACGTCGAAACCCGTGACCAGGGACGCGAAGCCGGGCTCGAACTCGTAATTCCGCGTTCCCGCATGGCCCGGGAACTCCCGGAACTTGCCGCCCGGCTTCTTGCCTGAAGGCAGGAAACAAGCCGTTCGCGGCGTATATTCCTAGGCCCACACAAGCGACTTTGAAACGCGTACTTACCGGGCGGCGCCGGGCTGTGATTAGCTTTTCCCGGCTCGCCGCAAAGGCAGGGCGCAATCGACACAAGCCACGGGAGGTTTGACTTCATGCAAGATCGCGGTCTCGCCGCATATATCGCCGAACTGCTAGGAACGTTTTTCCTGGTGTTCGGAATCACTCTGGTCGGCGTGCTTTTCATTGCCGTGGGCGATAACGCCGCTTTCGGTTCTGACTTCGCGGTCGTCGGCCTGACCTACGCCTTCATCCTGACGGCGTTGATCTTCGCCTTCGGCGGAGCCAGCGGTGGACACTTCAACCCGGCGATCACCCTCGGTGCCGCCCTGATGAAGAAGATCGCTCCGGTCGACGCGGTGATCTACATCCTGGCCCAGCTCTCCGGTGGTGTTCTCGGAGCCCTGTTGACCAAGGCCCTGCTCGAAGATGAAGGTCGCGCTGCCAACTACGGTGCGACGACCATCAGCCCGCTGCTCGGCGGCAACTTCGCCGGCTTCGCAGTTGAAGCCCTCGGCACCTTCCTGCTGGTTCTGGTCGTGCTCGCGGTTGCCCTCGGTGTTCGTGCCGCCAAGGACTGGGCTCCGCTGGCCATCGGCCTCACCCTCGGCGTGGTCGGCCTGATCCTGGTCCCGCTGACCGGTGGCGCCGTCAACCCGGCCCGCTGGTTCGGCCCGGCCCTGGTCTCCGGCGAATGGGGCGGAGTGTGGCCCTACCTCGGCGGTCAGATCGTGGGTGCCGTCCTGGCCTTCGTGGTCTACAAGTTCATCATTGCCCCGGGAGCCGGCGGTTCCGTGGAGCAGGAGGCCAAGAAGCCGTCGACGATCCCGTCGCCGGAAGCCTGAGCCTCAGGTAAATGGGCCAAGAGCCCATCTGATTCTCGAAAGGGCGGCCAAACGGCCGCCCTTTCTGTTGCAGAGCCGGCTTCTTCTGGAACCAGGTTCAAATCACCGGTTTATGGCGCCAGTAATTTGAACCGAGCGCCCTTCTGACGGTCCCCTCAGACAGCGATGGCGTGGCCGAGGGCTACTGCCGCGAAGCCGAGGGCGGTGGAGAGGGCGATGTTGAGCCAGGCGAGCCGCGCCTTGTTTGTCACGACAAGGAGGTGGGAGTCGAGGATCCAGGTCGAGAAGGTGGTGAAGGAGCCGATCACACCCCCGGCGACGATGACCAGGGACTGCCCGTCAAGGGTGCTGCCGGCGACCAGACCGAGGACGAAGGCTCCGAACACGTTGACGGCGAGGATGCCGACGGGAAAGACCGACTCGGTGCGTCTCGAGATCTCGGCGTCGAGCAGATAGCGCGCGCCGGCGGCAAAGCCTCCGGCCAGCGCGACGGCGATCCACCCGAGCGCGGTCACACCGCTGCCTCTTCGCGGTTTTCGGCAGCCGCGATCCCCAGCCGGAGGACGATGTAGCCCGCGGTGAGGCTGGCAGCCAGATACCCGGCGGCGAGGGTGGTTTCGCCTGCGTCGACCATGCGGAAGAGCTCCAGCTGCATGGTCGAGAAGGTGGTCAGCGTGCCGCATATCCCGGTCGCGAGGAAGGGGTGGTGAAGGCGATCCGGCTCGTGGTCCCCGAGCGCAGTGAAGAAGTAGCCGATCAGGAAGGCGCCCACCAGGTTGACCCCGAAGGTCGGCCAGGGCCAGGCGTCAGCGGCGTGGGGGAAGGCTTCGGCCAATCCGACCCGGAGCAGGGCGCCGATCACTCCGCCGACGTAGATGGCGGCAAGCTTCCGGATCGGGTGGCGACTGAACATGAGGGCAGAAAAATACCCCGGACCCGAGCGGATCCGGGGCAATTTCCTGCTTGACCGGCCTGGCTACTTGACGGTCAGAGTTCCCTTCATTCCGGCTTCCTCGTGTCCCGGAACCGAGCAGAAGAAGGTGTAATCGCCGGGCTTCACCTTGAATTCGGCGGTCGTGCTCTGTCCGGTGATCACGTCGGTGGCGCCGACCTCGTTGCCGTCGGCATCGTCGATCACGACATCGTGGCCGACCGGGGAATCATTGGTGAAATCGAGCGTCACATCGCCGGGCGAGGCCGTGAGTTCGGTCGTGTCGTACGCGAGGGCCCCGGAGGGGTCCGCGGCCAGGGTCAGGACCTGGGCCTTGCCGCTCGAGGTGTCACCTGACTTCGTGGTGTTGCCGCTGTCGGCCGGCTTGGTCTGGGTCGTGGTGTCGGACGAACCATTGTCATCCGACGAGTCGTCGCTCCCGCAGCCCGCGAAGACGAGCGCGCCGACTGCCAGCGGAACGGCCAGGAACTTCGGTGAAACTTTCATGGAATCTCCTTGGGGTGGGAAGGACGCAGGTGCATTCACCCTATCCGGGTCATACGCCGGGCAGGGACGGATGGTTCACTGCGGTAGGTTGGAAGCTCGATGCGCCGGGTCACCTTTTCCCGTAACTACACGATCTCGCTTTCGCGGACCTGCCAGTGCTACTGCAAGTACTGCGCTTTCGCGACCCATCAGGCACACGTTCACCCGCCGGATGAGGTCGAGCGGATGCTGGACGAAGCGGTCAAGCGCCGCGCCAAGGAGCTGCTTTTCCTGACTGGTGAGAAACCCGAGGTGAACCCGGTGGTCCGGGAGCAGCTGAAGGCCTGGGGGCATGAGGATTTCACCTCCTACGTTGTCTGGGCCTGCGAGCGGGCTCTCGAGCGCGGCATCCTGCCCCACACCAACATCGGGGCGATCGGCGAAGAGGACCTCGCCCGGCTCAGGGAGGTGACCGCCTCCCAGGGCCTGATGCTCGAGTCGGCCTCGGAGCGTCTGATGAAGACGGTCCACGCTGGTTCCCCGACCAAGCACCCGGCCCACCGGTTGAAGACGATCGAGGCGGCCGGCCGACTGAAGATCCCGTTCACCACCGGCATCCTGGTCGGGATCGGGGAGACCCCGGAAGAGCGCACGCAGTCCCTTGAGGCTCTGGCCGAACTCCAGCGCAAGTACGGCCACATCCAGGAAGTGATCATCCAGAACTTCGTGCCGCACCCCCGCTACTACGGGCAGGAACCGGCCGAGATCGCGGCCGAGGCATCGGACCGCAGATGGCGGGAGTCGGAGACGGTGGTGAGTCTCGATTCCGGAATCGAAACGGCGGCGGGCGGCCCGGAACGGGACGATCTCGGGCGGCCGACGATTCCCCTGCCGGACTGGGCCTGCCCGGTCTCGATCGAGGACCTTAAAGGTCTGATTCGCGAGACGGCGGAGCTGATGCCGGACGTCGGAGTCCAGGTACCGCCCAACCTTTCCGACTGGTGGTCCGAACTGGTCGAAGCGGGGGCGACCGACCTCGGCGGGCTTTCCGCCAACGGTGACCACATCTCGCCCGAGCACCCGTTCCCGAGTCCGCATCAGGTCCGGAAGGAACTTCAGCCGCAGGGCTACGCCCTGACCGAACGGCTCTGCGTCTACCCGCAGTACATGAACGCGGAGTGGATGGAACAGGGCGTGCTCGACGTGATCAAGCTCAAATACTGGAGCTTCATCCCGCGACTTGGTTCGGGCCGGGTCAGCGAGGAGAACATCGATCCGGGACTCGCCATCGAGGCGATCGCCAAGGGCCGGGAGGGTGAGGAACTGACCGAGGACGAGCTGACCGCGCTCTTTGCCGAGACCAGGCCCGAAGTGATCGAGTCGATGCGGGTTGCCGCCGACGAACTCAGGGCGGAACTGGCTGGCGATACCGCGACCTTCGTGGTCAACCGCAACATCAACTTCACCAACATCTGCACGGTCGGCTGCGCATTCTGCGGGTTCGGTCAGGGCAAGCGCTCGCCCGACGCCTACGAGTCGACCGAAGAGGAGTTCATCGGCCGGGTCGAGGAAGCGGTCGCTTTCGGTGCGACCGAGCTCTGCATGCAGGGCGGAATCCACCCTGAACTGGACCTCGAGGCCTACGGCAAGTGGCTGAAGCTGGCCAAGCAGGTTGCTCCCCAGATCCATCTTCACGCTTACTCGCCGATGGAGATCAACCACATGTGCGAGGTCTCTGGTCTACCTCCGGCCGAGGTGTTCGAGTACCTGATCGAGTGTGGTCTCGGCTCGACCCCTGGAACTGCCGCCGAAGTGCTCGACGACGGGGTCCGCCAGCGGATCTCTCCGAACAAGCTGCCGGTCGCCCGCTGGGTCGAGATCATCGAGGCCTCCCACCGGGCCGGTCTGAGGTCAACCTCGACCGTGATGTTCGGTCACATCGAGGAGCCGCGCGAGCTGGCCCGTCACATGAAGGTGATTCGCGATCTGCAGGGCCGGACCGGCGGGATCACCGAGTTCGTGCCACTCAGCTTCATTCCCTTCAACACCCTGCTCGGCCGCACCCACGGAGTCGAGGAGATCTCGATCGAGGAGAACCTCAAACACACCGCTGCTTTCCGTCTGGCCCTCGGCAGGTCGATCACCAACCTGCAGGCGAGCTGGGTCAAGATGGGGCTGGCCGGGGCGACCGAGGCACTCAACTGGGGGGTCAACGATCTCGGCGGGACCCTGATGGAAGAGAGCATCTCCCGTATGGCCGGCTCGCAGCACGGGGTCAGGCTCGAGGTCGAGGAACTGGTCGACGCGGCCCACCGCGCGGGTCGCAAGGCGGCCCAGCGGGACACTTCGTACCGGATCATCCAGGAGTTTCCCGACCAGGTTTCATCACCGCCGCCCGAGCTGCTTATCGACCTGGCCCACCCGGGCGAGGAACCGGCCGCCGGCCTCGCCGACCCCGCCGCGGCCTGAGGTAAGGGGGACCGGGCAGATGCGCGCCATGGTCCTCGAAAACCAGCCGGGTGATCTGGCGGCACGCGAGCTGCCGATGCCCGAACCCGGCCCGGGCCAGGTCCTGATCCGGGTGTCGACCTGCGGGGTTTGCAGGACCGACCTTCATATCGTCGACGGCGACCTGACCGAGCCGAAGCTGCCGCTTATCCCCGGCCATCAGATCGTGGGCACGGTCGAGGCGGCGGGGCCCGAAGCGGACCGCTTCGGTCCGGGCGAGCGGATCGGTGTTCCCTGGCTCGGCTGGACCGACGGCGACTGCCGCTTCTGCCGCGAAGGGCGCGAGAACCTCTGTGAGAACGCCCGCTTCACCGGCTACGACATCGACGGGGGCTACGGCGAGTTCGCGGTCGCCGATCAGCGCTTCTGCTTTCCGCTGCCGGAAGGAATCGATGACGCCCATGTGGCGCCCCTGCTCTGCGCCGGGATGATCGGCTATCGGGCGATGTCGATCGCCGGTGACGGGGAACGGCTCGGGCTCTACGGGTTCGGTTCCTCGGCCCACATCCTCTGCCAGATCGCCGCCGCTGATGGACGGCGCGTCTTCGCTTTCACCAGGGCCGGTGACCGGGAGGGTCAGGAGTTCGCCCGCAGTCTCGGCGCCGAGTGGGCGGGCGGCTCCGATGAAGCCCCACCGGAGCCGCTCGACGCGGCGATCGTCTTCGCTCCGGTCGGCTCGCTGATGGTTGAAGCCCTCAAGGCCAGCGACCGCGGGGCCCGGATCGTCAGCGCCGGAATCCACATGAGCGACATCCCGTCCTTTCCCTACGAGCTTCTATGGGAAGAGCGGAGCCTCCACTCGGTCGCCAACCTGACCCGGGCCGACGGGACCGCGCTGCTTGAGCTTGCCGCGCGGCACGGGGTTCAGCCGCAGGTAGAAGTGCTGCCGCTCGAGCAGGCCAACGAGGCGCTTGGGTCGATTCGCAGTGGCGCTTCGGAGGGCTCGGTCGTGCTCAGCGTTTGACCGTGTACTCGAGTACGACGCTGCCCCTGGGAAAGCGCCGCATGTCGGTCAGTTCGAACTCCTCGGTCTTTGCGGCCGGGAAGAACGGTTTGCCGCCCCCGATCGCCACGGGTGTCAGCCAGGGGCGGTACACGTCGATCTCGCCGATCGCGTCGAGTTGCTCCGAGAGGATCCCGCCGCCGATCTCGAGGTCGCCGTCGGTCGAACGCTTCAGCTCGAGGATCGCTTCGATCGCATCCCCTTCAAGCAGGGTGCAGGTCTCGTGGACCTCGGTCAGGGTGCGGGAGGCGACGTACTTCGGAATACGGTCCCACTTCCGGGCAAAGTCCATCGATATGTCGTCGTCGTCGCCGTTGACCAGAACCTCGTGCCAGTAAGGGACCATCGCCTCGTAGAGACGGCGGCCCATCACGATTCCGTCCAGTTCACCGACCATGTCGTTCGCGTACTGGTGCAGGTCCGGTTCCGGCAGCGACCAGTTGATCGTGCCCTCGTCGTCCTCGTAGTAGCCGTCGAGTGAAACCACTCCGGCCCGGATCAGTCTTCCCATAGGACCAGCCTACCGGCGGGTCTCAGCGGAACAGATCGTCTGTTGCGTCACGGAGCTGCGCAACGCAGCCGGGTCCGTCGGCTTCGGTCACGAAGCGGTCCAGGCCCCGGATCACCACGGCCGGGATGCCTTCGGTCTTGTTGCGGACCAGGTCGGAGGCGGCGGCAACCTGGTCGGCGACCGCGATCACCGTCGCGGTGAGTTCGCGGCCGCGCTGGTCGGTCTGTCCCCGCCAGTCATCGAGCGGGTCGATGCCGGCACAACCGATCGCGATCTCCGACTGTCCAAGTCGCCAGGCCCTGCCGAAGCTGTCGGTGACCACCGCAGCGACCTGAACCCCTGCCGCAGTCTCGATTTCCACCCGGATCCGGCGGGCGGAACCGTCCGGGTCGAGGGGGAGCAGGATCGCTTCGTCCTCGCCGCCGGTGTTCGACTGGTCGATCCCGGCGTTGGCGCAAATGAATCCGTGATGGGTCTCGGTGATCAGGATCCCGCGGGATTCATCGACCCGGACCAGGCTGCGACTCTCGTTCAGGATCAACTGAACCAGCCGCGGGTCCTTGCCGGTCCGTCCCGCCAGCGAAACCGCTTCCGGACCCGGATCGGTCTGATCGAGCCGGACCACCCGTCCCTCCGACTTGGAGACGACCTTCTGCGAGACGGCGACGATGTCGCCGTCTTCCAACTCGATCCGTTCGGCAATCGCCTTGCCCAGGTTGAAGGTGATGGTCACCTCGGGCAGGCCCTCGACCGGAATGATTCTCGCGCCCACCATCAGATTCCCAGTACGGCCGCGGTCCGTGGTGCCGGCTTCGCCCCGCCGGCCCGGGCGAGTTCGATCTTCGTGGTCAGGGCCACGATGTCGGCCGGAGTGTCGAGGTCGAGAGCCAGTCCCGCTACCTGCTCGGTCGCGTGGGGGATTCCCTCGGCCCGGGCGAGTTCAAGATGGCGGGCGCAGCTACCTTCACCGAAAGCAGGTTCGATTGCGTTCGGGGGGCGCATCGCCAACGCGTTGGTGCCCGTTCCGTGACGGTCAGGCACCACGGCGACGAAGGGGTCAGGCAGGCCGGTGACGAGACTGTCGAGCTCCCGGGGCTCGAGCAGAGGGCAGTCGCCGGGCAGAAGCACGACCGTGTCGGCCTTCAGCTCGAGGGCGCGGGCGATGCCCAGTTTTGCGGCGCCGATGTGACCGGCGTCCTCCGGGTCGTGGATGACTTCAGCCCCGCAGCCCGCTGCGATGGAAGCTGCGGCAGCCTCCCCGGTGATCACCACCGTGAAATTGATCTGACGTGCCGCGGTCACCGCCTCGAGGACGTCGCCGAGCATCGCCTCGACCAGGGCCAGCCGACGTTCCTCCGGGATGGCACCACTCATACGCTGCTTGGCGGCAGTGAACCTCTTTGCCGTGACGACGGCAACCGTACTCACGATGCGGCCAGGGTTTCGCCGACCTTGAGCACCGCCCGGGCCACGGTGGCGCGGCTCTCGGCACTGTGCATCAGGGTCGCAGTCGAAAAGGAACGGATCTCGGTCGGCGGCGGGTCGGGATCATCGGTGTCGCTGATCATCGCGTCGATCACGCCCTGGTAAAGGGTGGCGACCCCGGCGGCGGTACTCGGTCGGCCGATCGCCTTCATGAACAGGTCGGTCGGTCCCTTGACCACCTTGCCCGCGACGTACGGGCTGACCGCGATGACCGGCGCTTCGGCGGCGATGATCGCCTCCCGGATTCCGGCCACCGCAAGGATCGGTCCAATGCTGATGACCGGGTTCGAGGGACCGATCACGATCAGGTCCGCCGCGGCGATTGCGTCGAGAACTTCGGGCGTGGGGTCGGCGTCGGCGATGCCGGCCAGCTCGACTCCTTCGACTTCGGTCTGGCCACCTTCGAGGATCAGGTACTCCTGGAGTCCGCGCCATTCGCCGCTGCTCTTGATCCGGGTCCGGACCGGCTGGTCGCTCATCGGCAGCACCGTCGCCTTGATCCCGACTCCCCGGCTGATCTGGGCCTGGGCGTCGGTCAGCCGGCCGCCGGAATCCATGAAGTCCTTGCGGTAGAGACACGCGGCGAGATCGAGGTTCGAGAGGCCGAACCAGTCCGGCGCGCCGAAACGCGCCATCCGCTGGAAGACCTCGAACCCGTCGTCCTTGATGCCCCAGCCGCGGACCTCGTCGACCTGGCCGGCGAGCCAGTAGGTGACCAGATCCGGGTCGGGGGAGACGTAGACCCCGAGCGTCTCGACGTCATCGCCCGTATTGGCGATCACGGTAAGGTCTTCGCCGATCACGGCCTGCATTCCGGCCGCGAGCTTGGCCCCGCCCGTACCGCCGGCCAGAAGCGCGACCTTGGGGCCGCCGGCCATCAGAAGGTTTCGCCCTCGGGCAGGTTGGTGAACTTGAGTCCGGCGTGGGTCTTGTAGCGGATGTTGACCGAGATCATCAGGGCGGTCAGCTGCTCGACGATCCGGGACATCTCGAGCGCACCCGCGTTGACCGGTCGCAGGCCTTCGATCCGGCTGATCAGCTCGGCGACCCGCGCCTTGTCGGCCTTCTTGTCACCGCAAACCGGGACGTCCTCGTCGAGCTGATGCGAGAGGTCGGCGAGGCCCGGGGCGCTGACCGTGTGAAGGGCGGAGACGACGACGACACCGTCGGGCACCATTTCCTGGGCCTGCTGGGCGGCGGAACCCTGCCAGACGCCGATCGTCCGGGTTGCCTTGCCGCTGATCGCGGCGGCCAGCGGCACCGAGCAGTCGACCAGGATCTGGTCGGGAGTGAGCGCCCCCTTCAGATTCGTCAGGTACTCGGACTGGTTGCGGAAGGGAATCGTCAGGAAAACGATGTCGGCGGCCTGCGCGGCGTCCTCGTTGGACATGCCTTCAACCGCCCCGCCGGACTCTTCGGCGATCTTCGCGGCGGCCTCACCGGCCCGGCCGGCGTCACGCGAACCGATCACGACCTTCGCTCCGCTCGCGGCCCAGCGCTTGGCGAGGCCTGATCCGAGGGCGCCGGTGCCACCGATGACAGGGATGACGGGTGATTCAGTGTTATCGCTCACGAGGCCGCAGTCTAAGCACCTGCCGGGGCCCGGTCGCCGCTGACTATCCTTGGCCCATGTCGATCGTCGAAAGAATCGGAACCGAGCGCACGGACACCTTTGTTGTCGAGGGGATGCTGATCACCGACGTCGGGGGGCTGCTCGAAACGGGCGTTCTTTCGACCCCGGGGATGATCGGGATGATGGAACGCAACTGTGCGTTGCTGGTCCAGGAGTTCCTGCCCGAAGGCAGCGCCACGGTCGGTTTCGAGGTGAACGTCAAGCACGTTTCGGGGGCCGGCGAAGGCACCGAGTGCTCGGTCTGGGCTCGCCTCGACGAGGTGCTCGACGAGCGCAAGTTCCGTTTCTCGGTCGAGGTAAAGGACGGCGACCGGGTGCTGGGAGTAGGCACTCACGAGCGCCGCGCAATCACTTTCAACGTCGCCTGATCGGGGAATGAAGATGGGTATCGAGAACTTTCCCGAGGCGGTACGGATCCGCGAGGTCGGTCCTCGCGACGGATTCCAGAACGAGCCGGAGGTCATCGCGACCGAGGACAAGATCCGGTTGATCAATCTGCTGGCTCAGTCCGGCCTCAAGCGGATCGAAGTCACCTCCTTCGTCCGGTCCGACGTGATCCCGCAGCTCTCCGACGCGGTCGAGGTCCTTTCCGGGATCGACCGTCACGACGGCGTCTCCTACTCGGTCCTGATCCCGAACCGCAAGGGCCTCGACAACGCCCTCGAGCTCCGGGACCGCTTCGACGAAACGAACTTCTTCCTCTCGGCTTCCGAGACCCACAACAGAAAGAACGTGAACCGGAGCGTCGAGGAATCGATCTCCGGGCTCGAGGAGACGATCCCGGTCGCCGTCGAAGCCGGTCTGCGCTGCGAAGGGGTCATCTCAACTTCTTTCGGATGCCCCTACGAGGGGGATGTGCCGGTCGAGAACGTGCTGGCGATCGCGCTGCGACTGGCCCGGGCAGGTTGCGTCGAGGTCGGTTTCGGTGACACCACCGGCATGGCCAACCCGCTTCAGGTCCGGCGTTTCTTCGCTGAGGTCAGGGAGCGGTTCGAGGCGGAGGGTCTGGGAGAGGTCGAGTTGACCGCCCACTTCCATGACACCCGGGGCCAGGGCCTTGCCAACGTCCTCGCCGCCCTCGAGGAGGGCGTCGACTCGTTCGAGTCGAGCTTCGGCGAGCTCGGTGGCTGCCCGGTTCCTCCCGGCGCTACCGGCAACATCGCTTCCGAGGACCTGATCTCGATGCTGGGCGAGATGGGCATCGAAACCGGCATCGACCTGCCGAAACTGATCGAAGCCTCGGCCGAAGCCCAGAAGGTCCTCGGCCGCCCCCTCGGCTCCCATGTCCTCAAGGCTGGGCCCGTGCGCAGGGCCCCGCAAGTTGCCC
>JAEZIQ010000105.1 GCA_023436605.1 Actinomycetes bacterium
CTCGTAGAGGCTGTCGATCTTGGCGTCGCGGATGTACTGCTCGATCGGGTAGTCCTGCAGGAAGCCGGAGCCGCCGTAGGTCTGGAGTGACTCGGTCAGAACCTCGTAGGCCCGTTCCGAGCCGACGCCCTTGACGATCGGCAGCAGGAAGTCGTTGATCCTCGCCGCAAACTCGGCGTCGACGCCCTGGGAGATCTCGGCCGCAACCGGATCGTGGTGAAGAGCGGTGAAGATGTACAGCGCCCGGAGGCCTTCCGCATAGGTCTTCTGGGTCATCAGCGAACGGCGCACGTCCGGGTGATGAATGACCGTAACCCGCGGCGCGGTCTTGTTCATGATCTCGGTGAGATCAGCGCCCTGGACGCGCTCCTTGGCGTACTCGAGTGCGTTCAGGTAGCCGGTCGAGAGCGTGGCGATCGCCTTGGTGCCCACCATCATGCGGGCGAACTCGATCACGTCGAACATCTGGCGGATGCCCTGGTGGACGTCGCCTACCAGGTAGCCGACGGCCGGGTTGTCGCCGTCGCCGAAGGCCATGTCGCAGGTAGCGGAGGCCTTGATGCCCATCTTGTGTTCGATCGAGGTCACGTTGACGCCGTTGCGGGCGCCGATCTCGCCAGTCTGCGAGTCGAAGTGGAACTTCGGCACGACGAAGAGGCTGAGGCCCTTGGTGCCCGGGCCGGCGCCCTCGGGACGGGCCAGGGTGTAGTGGAAGATGTTCTCGAACAGGTCGTCGGAGTCACCGGAGGTGATGAAACGCTTCTCTCCTTCGATGTGCCAGGTGCCGTCGCCCTGGTCGATGGCCTTGGTGCGCCCGGCACCGACGTCGGAGCCGGCTTCCGGCTCGGTCAGGACCATGGTGGCGCCCCAGTTGCGCTCGATCGCCAGCTGGGCCCAGTGCTTCTGCTCCTCGTTGCCGTTCTTGTAGAGCAGGTTGGCGAAAGCGGGCCCGGCCAGGTAGAAGAAACCGGCCGGGAGGGCACCACACATGAACTCGTTGATCGCCCAGGAAACGGTGGTCGGAGCGCTGATGCCGCCGAGCGTCTCCTCAACGCCGAGCTTGTCCCAGCCGGCGTCGGTCCAGGCGTTGACCGAATCCTTCAGTTCCTGGGGCAGCGAAACCGCGTGAGTTTCCGGATCGAAAGTGGGCGGAACCCGATCGCTGCTTTCGAAGGCGGCAGAAACCGGACCTTCGGCCAGCTTCGATGCTTCTTCGAGCATGACCTTCACCGTGTCCGTATCGAGATCACCGAACGCACCGGACTTCAGTACCTCGTCGGTGTCGAACATCTCGAAGAGGTTGAACTCGATGTCCCGGACGTTGCTCTTGTAGTGACCCACTTTTTCTCCGTTCGAAGGCTTGTGACAGTGTCTGCGACCGGGAAGCATTCCATCATTTGATGGCGAATGCATCCCGTGTGTCGCAACCACGCCCGCTTTCGAACTTAGACTGCGCCTCTAGTGAGATGATCGACGTGGTCGAGACACCAATCGCCGATCTCAGATCGGCCCTTCAATCCGGACGCACGACCGCGGTCGAACTGGTCGAGGTCTACCTCGCGCGGATCGATGCGTTCGACGCTCCGGGCACGGAAACCGCGCTCAACTCGGTGGTCGTGAGAAACGAGGATGCCCTGGTTGAAGCCGCGGCATCTGACGCGAGAAGGGCGGCGGGGGAGACCCTCGGGCCGCTCGACGGAATTCCCTACACGGCCAAAGACAGCTACCTCGTCGAAGGGATGACCGCTGCCTCGGGGAGTGCGGCCTTCGTAAACCTGATGGCCCGGCGGGACGCGTTCACGGTCGGCCGGCTGCGGGCAGGTGGAGCGATCTGTCTCGGCAAGACCAACATGCCGCCGATGGCCAACGGGGGCATGCAGCGCGGCGTGTACGGCCGGGCCGAAAGTCCCTACAACGCCGGATACCTGACCGCTCCGTTCCTTTCCGGTTCTTCCAATGGCGCCGGGACCAGTACGGCGGCCAGCTTCGCGGCCTTCGGTCTCGCCGAGGAAACCTGGTCGAGCGGGCGCGGCCCGGCGTCGAACAACGGACTCTGCGCCTACACGCCTTCACGGGGCGTGATCTCGGTGCGGGGCAACTGGCCGCTCACCCCGGGTATGGATGTGGTGGTGCCCTTCGCCCGGACGATGGCCGACCTGCTCGAAGTGCTCGACGTGATCGTCGCCGACGACCCGGAAACGCGGGGCGACCTCTGGCGCCTCCAGAGCTGGATTCCGATCCCGGCCTCCTCGGAGGTCCGTCCGGACTCGTATCCGGCGCTGGCACAGGGACCGGCCGTCCTGGCCGGCAAGCGCTTGGGTATTCCCCGGATGTACATCAACGCCGACCCGGAGGCGGGCACGGGCGACAGCACCGGACTCTGGGGCCCCTGTGGAAAACGGATCGACACGCGTCAGTCGGTGATCGAGCTGTGGCAAGAGGCCCGTCGGGACCTCGAAGCGGCCGCGGCCGAAGTGATCGAGGTCGATTTCCCGGTCGTCTCCAACTACGAGGGAGACCGTGCCGGTGCCCCGACCATCCTCAACCGCGGTCTGGTCAGTCCGGAGTACCTGGAGGAAGAACTCCGGGAACTAGCTGCCTGGGGGTTTGACGACTTCCTGCGGGCCAACGACGATCCGGCTCTGAACCGGCTGGCCGACGTCGACGGGGAGCTGATCTTCCCCCACGAACCGGGAACCCTGCCCAGCCGCGAGGGTGGAATGTCCTTCGGTATGGAGGAGTACGTCGAGATGGCCCGGGCCGGCATCACCCCCTGGGACGAGTTGCCGCTGCTCGAGAGCGGGCTGCGAGGGCTGGAAGAGACCCGTCGAATCGACCTTGAGGACTGGATGGACGAACTCGGACTCGACGCGGTGGTTATGCCGACCGTCGCTGACGTAGGGCCGTCCGATGCCGACGTGAACCCGGAGTCAGCCGACAAGGCCTGGGCCAACGGGGTCTGGGTCGCTAACGGAAATGTCGCGATCCGGCACTTCGGCATCCCGACGGTGACGGTCCCGATGGGTCTGATGGCAGATATCGGTATGCCGGTTGGACTCACGTTTGCCGGCCGTGGATGGGATGACAATCTGCTGCTGACGCTCGCCGCGGGATTCGAGGCAACCGGCCAGCGGCGCCTACCGCCGCCGCGGACCAGCTAGAACATTCGGTTCAGGCTGGCGTTTGGGGGTAAGAGGGGGCTGGGATCAGGGTCCGGGTGTGGGATACTCGGACCCGGAGAGAGCGTTCAGCTCACCGAAGGAGAGCCGGGAAGACTGGTCGGCGTATTCACGAAGCTGCCTGAAAGTCGACCATGAGACGCACCATCCGAACAAAGGTCCTCGACCCGCTGTCCGACTTCCTCGACGACGAGGTACTTGGAGGAGTGGTCCTCCTCGCGGCTGCGGTCACCGCCCTGGTCTGGGCCAACTCGCCCTGGAGCGACAGCTACTTCGAGGTCTGGGGCTCATACCTGAATCTCTCCTTTGCCGGGATCGAGATCAACCTCGATCTGCAGCACTGGATCAACGACCTGCTCATGGCGATCTTCTTCTTCGTGGTCGGGGTGGAGATCAAACGCGAGCTGGTTTCGGGAGAGCTGAGGGACCGTCGGGATGCCGTGGTCCCGGTCGTCGCGGCGCTGGGCGGAGTGGCACTGCCGGCGATCCTCTTCACCCTTGTGGCCAGTGGCGAAGCTTCGAAGGGTTGGGCGATCCCTGCGGCCACGGATATCGCGTTCGCGGTTGGCGTTCTCGCCTTGTTGGGCAGCCGGGTCTCGAATGGGGTCCGGGTCTTTCTGCTCACCGTCGCGATCGTCGACGACATCGTCGCGATCCTGATCATCGCGCTCTTCTATGGCGAAGGGCTTTCGCTCGGCTGGGCCGCCGTGGCGGTCACCGGGTTGCTCGCGGTACTGGCTTTCCAACGTCTCGGGATCTGGCGCATCTGGCCCTACGTCCCGCTGGCCGCCGTGGTCTGGCTGGCGACCTTCGAGTCGGGGATCCACGCGACCATCGCCGGCGTAGCGCTGGGTCTGCTGGTTCCGGTCCGGCCCTTTCGTGGTCGCGAGGTACACCGCACCCTCGAGCACGCGCTTCACCCGGTCAGTGCCTATGTCGTGGTGCCGTTGTTTGCGCTCGCCAATGCGGGCATCTTCCTTCGTGACGGAGTGCTCGGCGAGGCGATGTCCAGCGGGATCACCTGGGCGGTGATCCTCGGGCTGGTGGTCGGCAAGGTGCTGGGCATCTCGACCAGTGCGCTCCTCGCCCTGAAGCTGGGTTCAGGGCAGCTGCCGGAAGGGATGCGTCGGGCCCAGCTTTGGGGGGTCGGCGCGCTCGGCGGCATCGGCTTCACGGTTTCGCTGTTCATCACCGATCTCGCTTTTGCCGACCAGTCCCTGATCGACGGGGCCAAGGTCGGGATCTTCCTCGGTTCGATCGTCAGTGCCCTGGCGGGGACCGCGTTGCTGCTCTTTACAAGAGCCAGGCGTCCCGGTTAGATTCGCTGGATGGCGGAGAATCCATCTGATCTGATCGACGCAAGGATCAAGGAGCTGGGGGACTGGCGGGGAGAAACCCTGGCCAGAGTCCGCGCTCTGATCAAGCAGGCTGACCCGGAAGTGGTCGAGGAGTGGAAATGGCGGGGAGTGCCCGTCTGGTACCACGACAAGATCATCTGCACGGGCGAGAGTTACAAGGACAAGGTCAAGCTCACCTTCTTCAAGGGTGCCGACCTCGAGGATCCGTCCGGACTCTTCAACTCAAGCCTTGACGGCAACGCCCGGCGGGCGATCGATTTCTTCGAGGGCGATGAAGTTGACGAGCGGGCCTTCACCGACCTGGTTCGGGCCGCGGTCGCCGCGAACAGTTGAGTTCAGATCGCGCCGGTCGAGATGAGCAGGACCAGCAGTGAGATCGGCACCCCGAAGTCGCTCAGCATGATCACCGTGTTGCCCGGCGCAAAGTTTCTGGTCCGGCGAATGTCGCGAATGTGCCCGAGGCCGGCGAGAAAAAGGAAAATGCCGCCGGCCAGTGATGCGACCACCCAGGTCGAGGGTTCACTGCTGTTGGAGGCGACGATTCCGGCCAGACCGATGCCGAGGCTGGCGAACCCGACTTCGTACTGGAAACCGTTGGTCTGCCAGCCGATTGCCCTGGCCGTGTCCTTGGCAAAAACGGTGTGAGTGACGAACCCGCCGAGGATGCTCCATCCCATCCCGAGGAAAAGCATCCAGCGCAGGGCATTCTCGTCGAACGGTGTCGACGAGCTCGTGCTCGGCGCTTCCCAGCCCAGAAGGGCACAGATCCAGGAGATCACGAACAGCGCAGGAGGGACGTAGGCGATCATGGCTGGAAACTAGCCGTCCTCAATGACGGAACCGAGGTGGCCGCCCTCAGGGACGGTCGCTGGAAGGATCGATCAGGTACTTCTCGCCGGTGCTGCGCTTGGCGCAGGTTGCGAGCTGGGCCGGGTCGAGCACGTCAGCCAGCCCGATCGTCTTCGCGTAGGAGGAAGCAAAGGTGGTCTTCAGCTCGGAGACCACGCGATTTCGCATCCGGCCGATTGCCTCGCCCCCGAGGCGCCCCAGCGCGTCGGTGAGCAGGTAGCCGCCAACCGCCCAGCGCATCCCGACAGTTCGCTGGATCGTGGTCGGCCCGAAGTCGAGCGAACCGTAGATGTAGACCTGCTTGTGGGTCGCCGACCCGTAGGGAGTCCAGTGCTCGGCCGGAGGGATGCTTCGCTCCATGGCGTTGAGGATGTCGCTGGCCAGCGTGCCACCGCCGACCGCGTCGAAGGCGAGCGTTGCTCCGGTCGCGGCCACCGCTTCGGTCAGCCGTTCCTGAAAATCGGGCAGCGAAGAATCCACAACATGCTCGGCGCCCAGGTCCCTGAGGGTTGCGAGCTGTTCCGGGCTGCGGACGACGTTGACCAGGCCGACCCCGTCGTCGTTGCAGATCTTGACCAGCATCTGACCGAGGTTCGAAGCGGCCGCGGTGTGAACCAGGGCGGAGTGGCCTTCGGCCCGCATCGTCTCGACCATCGAAAGCGCGGTCATCGGATTGACAAAAAGCGAGGCGCCATCGGCCGGAGAAGCATCGTCCGGCAGGGGGATGACCGCCGCGGAATCGACCAGCCGGTAGTCGGACCACATCGCTCCGCCGACCAGAGATACGTGCCGTCCGACCAGATCACTGGCGTCGGGGCCGGTGGCGACCACCGTGCCGGCGCCCTCGTTTCCTACCGGTAGTGGCCGGTCGAGCCGGTCGCGCATGATCGGGATCGCCTGTAGCGGCAGCTGCCCATCGAGTCCGCCACCTTCGACCGGAGTCAGGGTCGATGCATCGGCCGGACCGAGCAGCACACCGAGATCGGACGGATTGACCGGAGTCGCCTCGACCGAGACCAGGACCTCCGACCCCGTCGGTTCTCCAACCTCCTCCTCGATCAGACGAAGCTCCAGAGCTCCATCGGAAGTAACCGTCGACCGCAAACTACGTCCAGTGCTCGGCATGGAGGCATTATGAATGTTGAACCTTCACTGCAGGGTTCCTGAGGGTAGGCACAGATTTGGGTCCAGATCGTATGAATCGGGCTGGATTCGTGGAAAGATGCGGATGTGCATGGTGACGGGGGCGACAGTAACCGCATGCTCTTCGAGCGAGATCCTGAACTCGAACTGATCGAAGGCCTCGCCCAACAGGCTCTGGCCGGCGCCGGCGGAGCAATCTTCATCGAGGGCCAGGCCGGGGTGGGGAAGACCGAACTCTTGCGTGCCGCCGTTGGGTTCGGCTCGGCGTCGGGTATGCGTGTTCTGAGGGGACGCGGCACGGAACTGGACGGCGGCTTTGCCTACGGAGTGGTGCGCCAACTGTTCGAGCGATCCGTTGCCGACCAGCCTTCGCTGCTGGAAGGTGGTGCGGAGCCGGCCGCTGCCGTGTTTTCATCCAGCGCCACCCAACGGTCGGATGATGCCGGCTTCGAACCCCTGCACGGTCTCTACTGGCTGATCAGCAACCTCGCCGACGAACGACCGCTCATGATCGTTGCGGACGACCTTCATTGGTGTGACCGGGCATCTCTCCGGGCGCTCCTGTTCGCAGTCGAGCGACTCGACGAAATGCCGGTGATGATCGTCACGGCCGCACGAGTGAACGAACCAGGCGCCGAACAGGAGCTGTTGGACGGGCTGGCTTCCTCACCTGCTTCAAAGGTGATTCGGCCGCAACCGCTCTCCGAAGCGGCCGCCTCCGAACTGATCCGGAGCCGCCTGCCCACCGCCGAGGCGTCGTTCAGCGTGGCCTGCCATCGGGCGACCGGAGGCAATCCGTTCCTGCTCGGTGAGCTCCTCGTCGAACTTGCCGAGGAGGGAACGACCGGCAACGCCGACGATGCGACGAGAGTGCTCGACTTTGGCTCTGACCGGGTCGGACGGGCGATCCGGCGTCGACTTCGGCTGCTTCCCCCTGAAGCCACGAGTGTCGCGCAGGCGGCCGCGGTACTGGGGCCGGAACCTGCCCGGAGCGCACTCGCGAAGCTGGTTCGGATCAGCGAGCCGGAGGTCGCGACGGCGATCGACGCACTCGTGGAGATACACGTGCTCGAGGATGGGAGCGAACCCGATTTCGTTCACCCGGTCGTTCGCAGCGCGATTTACGACCAGATACCGCCCAGCGAACGTACGGCGCTCCACGCGGACGCCGCGCGGTTGCTCGAACAGCAGGGCGCGGAGGTCGAGCGTGTGGCCCAGCACGTCCTGCGATTGCCGCCGGCAAATGATCAGGCGCGGGTAACGCTCCTCCGGGAGGCTGCTGCCGCCGCCTCGTCTAGGGGCGCGCCGGCCGCCGCGTCCAACTACCTCGAACGGGCGCTCAGGGAACCACCGCCGGCGCCGGAGCGTGGACGTATCCTGCTCGACCTCGGAGTGGCCGAAGCCGCCGATCGGCAGCGGTCCCAGTCAATCGCACACCTGCGGGAGGCGATGGTGGAAACCCCCGATCCGGAACAGAGGGCGCAGATCGCGCTGGGACTGGTCAGGGCCCTGGCTGCTACCGCCCGTTTTCCGGAGGCGGTCGAAGCAGCGGAAGGGGCTCTACGGGAAGTCGAGGACCCAGACGGCCCGCTCGGGGTTGCGCTCGAGGCCGAACTCCTCGCGATCGGCTCCCACGACTTCCTTTCCACGGAGCAGGTGGCTCCCTTGTGGGAACGGCGGCTCGAGCAGCTCGCGCGGGGGGAGAAGCTCTCCAATCTGACCATGTCCTGTCTGGTCATGATCGTCGCGACGTCGCGGCCACCGATCAGCTCGGCGCTCGAGCTGGCCGGCCGCGTCTCACAGGGCCCGCTCCTCGAAGAGCAGAACAGCGTGCTGGGCGGAGTGTTCGGCAACGGTCTGATCTACGCCGGTGCGCTAAGCGAGGCCGCTCATTTTTATGACAGCGCGATCGCCAACTCCACGCGGCGGGGCAACCGGCTGATGACCGCCTGGCAGATGATCATGCGTTCCGACGCCTCGCTTCGCCTCGGCGAGATCCGCCGTGCGGAATCCGAGGCCGTTTCATCCTTCGAGCTTTGGGACGCGGAAGGTTCCCCAATCGGTCCGGCCTGGGCCGCTCATCGCGTGCTGGGCGCCAAACTCGCCCGAGGGGCGATCGATGAAGCCGAGGAATTGCTGAAGGGGGGAGGGGTGGGGTTCGAAGCCCGACCGTCGTTCCCGCTCGCCTTGCTGACCGCGGTCCGGGCCGAACTTCACCTGGCCCAGGGCCGCTTCGTCGCGGCGCTGGAGGATGCCCGGGCCGCCGGCGATCTGGTCTCGCCGACGATCACGAACCCGAGCTGCTGTTCCTGGCGCTCGACTGCAGCCCTCGCCCTGGCGGCACTGGGGCGCACGGAGGAGGCGGTCGAAATGGCCGAGGACGAGCTGGCCGATGCCCGGCGGTTCGGCAATCCCGACGCCGAAGGCGCGTCCCTGAGAACCCGTGCGCTGACCGCTGTCGGTGACGAGAGCGTCGGGTTGCTTCGCGCATCGGTCGATGTGCTCGAAAGGAGCGAGAGCCGTCTCGAGCGAGCGCGGTCGCTGCTCGAGCTCGGTGCTGCCCTGCGCCGCACAGGCGAGGTGGTAGAGGGACGGGAGATCCTGCGGGAAGCGATGGATGCTGCGGCCCGGTTGGGCGCGAGCGGCCTGGCCGACCGCGCCCACGAAGAACTCGTCGTGGCCGGGGCCCGACCGCGCCGCGACCGTCGCCTGCTCTCGGGTCGGGAGTCACTGACCGCCAGCGAGGACCGCGTTGCCGCACTTGCTGCGGAGGGACTGACCAACCGCGAGATCGCGCAGCGGCAATTCGTGACCGTAAAGGCGGTCGAGTGGCACCTTCGAAACGTCTACCGAAAACTCGATATCGAATCGCGCGATCAGCTTCCTGAAGCGCTTTCCTGAGTGACCCCAGTACCCCAGTTTCAAAAACTGGGGGGCCTTTCCTAGCGAAAACTCTTCATCTCCTCTCCACCCTGAGTTGCGTACTCAGTCAACCCGGGGCGGTGCCGTTGGCGTCGCCTCGTAAGGAGAAACACCATGAAGAAGTACCTCAAGGCATTCTCATACGCCAACGTCATGGCCACCGTCGCCGTCTTCCTGACGCTCGGCGGAGCCGCATACGCTGTCTCGCTGGCACCGAAGAACTCGGTCACCGGCCGATCCATCCGCGACAACGCGGTCACCACGAAGGACGTCAGGAACAGTTCGCTGCAAGGAATCGACGTCCGGGACGACTCCCTCACCGGAGCCGATGTGGACGAATCGACCCTCGAAGGCGTCACTCTCAGGGGGCCCGCTGGCGGCGACCTGACGGGGCAGTTCCCGAGCCCGCTTCTCGGGCCGAACACGGTCGCTACCGAAGAAATTGCGAATGACGGTGTCACGAACACGGACATCGCCGAGGGCGCGGTTACCGGTGTGAAGCTGGGCTTCAGCTCGGTCGACTCATCGAAGATCCAGGATGATTCGGTCGGTTCACCGGAGCTCGCCGACGCAGCGGTTGGTTCATCCGAGATTGGCGACGCCGCGGTCGGGGTCTCCGAGCTCGCCAACGACACGGTCGGTGCAGGCGCTTTCAAGGGCATGAACACATTCGTGTCGGAAGGCGTCACGGTGACCGCTGGCACGCCGAAGAGCACCTCCGTCTCGTGCCCGACCGGCTGGCAGATCGTCAGCGGTGGATACGCCTGGCTCGACGACGAGGCCAACTCGATCATCGGGAGTTCCCCGAGTGACACCGCCCCGAACAGCACGTGGGACGTGCGCGGGATGGTCGACGCGGGTAGCAACCGGCTGTTCGCCTGGGCGCTCTGCATCCAGCCGTAACCACGGCCGGACGAAGACCAGCTTCGCGGGGGGCCGGGTGGCTCCCCGCGGCCTGGTCGACAGCCGGCTCTCGCAATCACACAGAAGGACCGGAGAAAACATGAACACCATCAACCAGACAACAAACGGAATAGACAAACTGAAAGCCGCCCATCGTGCGACCTGGGATTCCGGCGACTACGCCGCGGTCGCCCGCGACCTCGTGACCGAGGTGGCCGAGGCCGCAGTGGAAGCCGCGCGACCGGGGCCCGGGGATGAACTCCTCGACGTCGCAACCGGCTCGGGCAATGCCGCGATCCCGTCTGCGATCGCAGGGGCCCGGGTGACCGGACTGGATCTCGCTCCGTCCCTGCTCGAAGCCGCCCAGCGCAAAGCGACCGCCGCGGGGGTAGTCGTCGATTGGGTCGAAGGCGACGCCGAAGCGCTGCCGTTCGCGGACGCCAGCTTCGACAAGGTGCTTTCGGTGCTTGGGGTGCAGTTCGCTCCCCACCACGAAGCCTCAGCACGGGAGCTGGCCCGGGTGGTTCGGCCCGGCGGCCAGATCGTTCTCTGCAGCTGGACCCCGCAGGGATACATCGGACAGTTCTTCAAGACAATCGGCCCGTACATGCCAGCGCCTCCCGAGGGAACCTCGCCGCCGCCGCTCTGGGGCGACGAAGGGCATGTGAAAGGACTGTTCGACGGTCGGGGCGTCGACTTCGATTTCGAGCGGCGCTCGGTGATCTTCCAACAGGAATCGCCGGCGAGTTTCGTCGATTACATGGCCGACAACTACGGGCCCCTGCTGAAGGCACGGGAGCGCCTCATCCCGGAAGGCAAATGGCCGGACCTGCGTGCCGATCTGGTGGCGCTGTCTGAATCGCTCAACCAGACGCCCGACGGCTTCTCGGTCCCGTCCGAGTTCCTGGTCGTGCGAGGTCACCGGCAATGAACCCCGGGACGGAACCGATTGCCGAGCGCAAACAGGTCTCCGTCCTGTTCTGTGACGTGGTCGACTCACTGACCCTCGCCGGACGACTCGATCCTGAGGTCTGGCGCGGAATCCTTACGGAGTTCCTGGAGATATTCCGTGAGGAGGTCGAACGACTCGACGGCACCGTCGACAAGTTCACGGGGGACGGGGCAATGGCGATCTTCGGAGCGCCTGTGGCCCAGGAGGACCACGCGGTGAGAATCTGCCGCGCGGCCCTCCGTCTCCGTGATCGCCTCGACCGTTTCGCCGCCGGGCTGAATGAACGCGAGGGAATCACTTTCGCGGTCCGCACCGGGATCAATTCGGGCGAGGTCGTGGTCGGTACGGTCGAGGCATCCGGGGGCGACTACACGGCGATCGGGCCGGTGGTGGGGATCGCTTCCCGAATGGAACAGATCGCCGCTCCGGGCGGGATCTGCCTGAGTGCCGACACCGCCCGGCTGGTCAACGGCCTCTTCGAAACCCGCAAGGAGCAGCCGGTGAAGGTAAAGGGGGTCGCCGATCCGGTCGAGGTCCACAGCCTCGTGGCCGAGACCAGCTCGGGGTCCCGGCGCCGGTCGGTTTCCGCAGCTCTCGTCTCGCGGACCGGGGAGCTGGCAACCCTGGAACGAGCGCTCGAGGATTCCCGGATCAGGGGTCAGCTGGTCGCGATAGAGGGCGACGTCGGCATGGGCAAGACCAGACTGTGCGCCGAGTTCGCCGAACTCTGTCGCCGCCGCGGGGTCAGGGTCACCGAGGGGCGGGGATACTCCAGCGGCAGTGAGGTACCTCTCTGGCCGGTTCGAGAACTGCTCCGTAGCTGGTTCGAACTGGGGGAGAGCGATCCGCCAGCGGCCGTACGGGCCCGGATCCTTTCCAGCCTGGGCGCGGACTGGGACGAGGTCGACGACGCCGTCGCGGTGCTTCAGGACTTCCTCGGTTCCCCCCGTTCGGCCGGGGATCTCCGGCGCACGATCAACCCGGAAGAGAGGCAGCGGCTCCTCTTCGCGGCGATCCGCCGCATCCTCACCGGACCGGCAAAGACCGAAGTGGGGGTGCTGATCATCGAGGACCTGCACTGGATCGATCCCGGCAGCGAAGCTTTCCTCTCCCGGGTTTTGGAGCTTTTGCCCGAGTCGCGCACGCTCGTGGTCGTCAACTTCAGGACGGGCTACCAGGGCGATTGGGCCCGTGACCGGAACTTCAGAAGGCTCATCCTCGAGCCGTTCAGCGAAGACGAGGCCGGCCTCTTCTTTGAGCGACTCGTCGGTTGCGACGAGTCACTCCGGGGGCTGCCGTCGCTCATCTGGGAGAAGACCAGGGGCAACCCGCTGTTTGTCGAGGAAGTCATCCAGGCGATGCTCGACGAGGGCGCGCTCGCCGGAAAACAGGATTCGTACCGGCTGAACAGGCCCGTCGGCCAGATCGAGATTCCGGCCACGGTCCAGGCCGTTCTCGCCGCGCGCATCGACCGCCTGCCCGCCCCTGAAAAGGAAGTGCTCGGCAGCGCAGCAGTGATCGGCCAACGGTTCGGCCGGCCCGTGCTGGAAGCGATCGCTAAGCAGGATGGCGAAGAGCTGGACCGGATCCTCGAGTCGCTCGAAGCGGCGGATCTCATCTTCCGCCCGGTTCGTGCCCGGACCCAGGAATTCGAGTTCGAACACGGGCTGGTCCAGGAAGTCGCGTACACCAGTCAGCTCCGGGAACGCCGCGCGGAACTTCACCAAAGGGTGGCAGATGCGATCGAGGCCCTGGCCGGAGATCGGGGGGACGAATCGGCCGCCCTGGCCGCCTATCACCGCGAAGGGGCCGGCCAGCACGCGGAAGCCATCGTTGCCCTGGCACGGGCTGCGACCTGGGCCGGGCAACATCACCCGGACGACGCGATCAGGCATTGGCGACGGATCCGGTGGCTCATCCGCTCGATGGACCGGACCCCGGAGATCGACCAGATCGCAATGCAGGGATGCCTCTGGACCCTCCAGTTCGGATGGCGGCTCGGACTGGGGGAGGATGTCTCGGCCGAAGGTCTGAGGCTCGCCGATAGCTCCGGCGAGCCTGCCGCGAAGGTCGTGATGCTCGGCGCGGTCAGCCTCGCCCGGGGCATGCTCGGTGATCTTGACGTCGCCCTCCAGACCAGCCACGAAGGTGTGGCGCTGGCCGAGCGGATCGGCCGGCGCCGACAGCTCCAGCCCGCCACACCGACCTGGTACTGGAACGCAGCCGCCGGAAACCTCGAACTGGCCCTCGAAGAGATCGACGAGTTCCTCGCCGAAAACGCCGATCGCTACGAGATTGGCCGCAACATGGTCGGGTTCTCCCTGCCGATCTTCCTCACGTATTTCCGCGGCCAGATCCTCTGCGACATGGGGCGGATCACCGGAGCCGAGCGTTCTTTCCGCCGTGCCCTGCAGCTGGCCGAGGAGCACGACGAACTTGAAAGTCTGGGATGGGCCCATTCCTGTCTCGGTGCGATCGAATGGTACGGAGCCGAAATCGGCGAGGAAGCGGTGGAACACGGGCGGCTGGGGGTGGCGACAGGGGAACGTCTCGGCAGTCCATTTTCGACCGTGACTTCCCTGTGGCTTCTCTCCCTGGCCCATTCGGCCCGTGGCGAGTGGAACGAGGCGATCGAAGCGGCCGAAGCTAGCCGGGATCGCATGAACGGAACCGGCACTGGAACCCAGTATGCGGGTATGGCACAGGTGGCGCTCGCGGAAGGACGGCTCGGCGCGGGGGACATCTGGGGCGCGCTTCGGGCAGCCCGTGGCGGAGTTGCCGCGGCAGTCAAGAGAGGAGCGAAGATCTCGGTTGCCCGCTCCCGGGTCACGCTCGGCCGGGTGCTCCTCGCGGCCGGTGACTACACCGAGTCCCGGGGCCAGTTGATGATGGCGATCGAACTGGGTTCCGGCGTCGAGCGCGCCACGACCCCTCGCGCCTACGAGGCCCTCGCCGACCTCGCGGCTGTCCAGGGCGACGGGCAGGAGAGGCTCCGCTGTCTCGAACTGGCCTTTCGGGATTACTCGTCGGGCGGCGCCACCACCCATCGTCGCCGCGTTGAAACGGCCCTCGGGAGGATCGTTCGGGATCGCCCGCCGGGTCCGAAGGTTCCCACTTACCGATCAACGTGAGGTAAGCTTCTTTTCGCGGGATGATCGAACCACGATCAGCCAGTCGGGCTGACTGACCCAGGGGGACTCAATGAAGGCAGTACGCGGAGTGAGCTTCAAGACTGTGATGTCGTTCGTCGGGACGGTATCGGTGGTACTTGCGTTGAACGGTGTGCTGATCGGCACGGCCTCGGCGAGTGGCAAAGTCGACCGGGTCGCGGTCGTGAGCCAGTCTGGAAAGAAGGCGCTGGTGAGCGGGTCTCTGCCCAAATGTCCGACCGGCGCGAGGCGCACTGTCGCGGTTAGCTTGACCCAGTCCGGCAAGACGGCAAAGGGCACCTGGCGGGCCAGGTGCCAGGGCGGCATTCAGGCCTGGTCGGCGGTTCTCAAGACCAGCGGTGCCCGGATCGCCTCAGGTCCGGCAAGGGTCACGGCGCTGGTCGTCTACCGCTTCGGAAAGCAGCGCACCAGCCGCAAGATCGTCAGGCGGGTCCGGCTGCGGACCAAGGCGGGCAATCATCCTCCCGGGGATCGACCGATCATGGTCGGCGTGACCTTTCGCCTGCCGGCGGGTTATGAGGTCTACGTCGAAGGGGGCGGCGCTGGCACGAAGCGAAGCAGTTGTACCCGGGATGAGACGGTTGAACTATTCACCAGCGATGGTGGCGCGAAGCGGATCCTGTTTCAGTTCATCGCCAAGGACGGCGGCGGCTGCAGCCTCCTAGAGAGCTACAACCAGGTCTGGGTCGCGGTCGACGGTCCCGGGACCAAAGACCTGGGCGGGTACTTCTGGCTCGGGCAAAAATCTTCGGGACACCCGTACTTCGCAAGCTGCAAGGTGAGGGTCGAGAACGTGTTCGACAGCTACGACTGGATCAACGCCTGGACCGGTCTCCGGTGCACGCAACCTGGTGACTGGGAACTGGATGTCACCCTGCCGTAGGCGTCCGCTCGTCTTCATCGGCAGCGTCCCTGCGGGCCCACCGAGTTTTCTCGGTCCGACGTGTTTGATGGGGTATAACGCGGGTACCCTTAGGCGATCTATACGCCGCTTGAGGATTTGGAGGCAGGGTGTCTCAGCTATCGCGTCGTGGCCAGAGTCTCTGGCTGCTTGCTGTTTCGTTCGGGATCGGACTTGGTTTACTCGCAGGAAACTGCGTCTCGCAGGGGGCCGTTCCTGACCCGGGTCCGAATACTGCCGTGGTCCGGGTCTTCGTGGGTGGTGACCGGGCGACGCCTACAACAATCGCACCCCTGGCCGGCGCCAGATTCGGGCTTTTCGATACGGAGCCGGGAAACTACGACCCGTTCGACGGCTACACGAGCGACACTCCGCTCTACACATGTACTTCTGACGCGGACGGCGACTGTGTCTTCGAGGTTCCGATCCGGAGCGAGGGGCAGGTTTCCCCCGGGACCAAGCTCTGGGTCGCGCCGCTCGAGGGGCCACCCCGCAGCGGCATCCAATGGTTCGCCAATCCGGTCTGGCAAACCGGGCCGGGGAACGCCTCCCAGACTGATCAGACCCGTCACGTCTTCCAGACTCCGGCGCTTTACGCCAACCAGACCTACCTCTCGGGCTCGAACGGCTTCATAAGCCAACCTGGGGTCCAGACCAGTCCCCCGAAATCCGTCGGGAACTACACCCGGCGGATCGATTCGGGCGGTGTCTGGCCGTTGTCCAGGAGGGACCCAGATCTTCCGCCTCAATGCGGCCTTAATGTAGCTCTTGAAGTCGATTTATCCGGTTCCATGAACGGATCGGTGCCGGCCCTGAAGACGGCGATGGATGCGTTTGTGGCTGCGCTGCGGGGCACTCCCTCCCGAGCGGCACTGCTCACTTTCTCAACCAACACTCCGGCCAACAACGCAGGGCCCAACACGCAGCTCCAATCGGTCGCCACGACCGCGGACGCCAACGCTTTCAGATCGCTCTACTCGGGTTGGACCAACGCTACGGCCAACGGTTGGACCAACTGGGACACGGCCCTCGATGCCGCCGCCTCTTCGAACGTAGCGAGCGCCGCCGACGATCAGTTTGACCTCGTCGTCTTCATGACGGACGGCAACCCCACGGTCTACTCACCGATCAACGGGTCCATCCCGACCCGAAGCGGCTACACCCGTTTCCGTGAGATCGGAAACGCGGTTGCTTCGGCGAACCGACTGAAAGCCACGGGTGGGATCATTGACGGCCCGAACCTGGAAGGGGGGACCAGGGTCCTCGCCGTCGGCGTCGGTGCCGGACTGAACGAAGGTTCCGACCGCAACCTGCGGTCAATCTCCGGCCGCACTGCGTACGACCCCTCGATTCCGATCGCCGATGTCGACTTCTATCGAGTCGATGACTACACCGAAGTGAGCCGGCGGCTGCGAGAGCTGTTCCTCTCGGCCTGTGCTCCGTCGGTTTCGGTGATCAAGCAGGTCATACCTAACGGCGGCACAATCGCCGACGCGTACACCCCGACCGACCCGTGGACCTATACCGCCACCCCGATCTCGGCCGGGTTGTCGATCGACCCTCCGTCGGCATCGACCAGCCCGGCCACCGGCGCGCTCAACTTCGATCTCGCGTTCGACGAGGAAACCTCGCCGGCCACCGTTGAGATCAACGAAACCCAGAAGCCAGGTCACACTCTCGTCCAGGTCGGTGGCAACAACGCCGTTTGCGTCGACAAAAGCGAGGATGACAATCCAGTCCCGGTCACCAACCAGGGCGCGAACGGTTTCCGGGTAAGTCTCGGTCTGCAATCTGCGGTCAGTTGCATCGTCTACAACGAGGAGCCGGACCTCAGCAACAGTTCGGTTCAAGTTGAAAAGCGGTGGCGAATCAACACGAGCCAGGGCACCGAGGTGTTCGAGAACGGTTCCCAGCCCTCGTACCTGCAGGCAGATATGACGCTGACTGGGCCCGACTCGGACACTCCGCGGCTCCAGCCTTGGGGCATACCCCGATCCGGATACCAGGCTGGCGACATCGCCAGCTTCGACGAGGATGTGACGGTCGACCTGCCCGGTTGCGAGTTCACCGGAGCGACGATTCAGCGGGGCGAAGAGGGGGCGCGGTCTTCCCTGGACCTGAGCGATCCTCAGTACCAGCTTGAACTCCTGGCCGGAACCAACGAGTTCATCGCTCTCAATGACATTGTCTGCCACAGCAACCTGAGGCTTCTGAAACAGGTGGAAGGAGGACCGGCAGATCCGCTGGCCTGGACTCTCAGAGCTATCGAACCGACGGGGGCGCTGCCCGGCCCGAACGGGACCAGCGGCATTTCCTCGGAGGTCACCGACTCGGTCACCTACCAGTTGGCCGAAGCTTCGGATCCCGCAGATCCTTTCCTGTACAACTTCAAGCAGTCCGACTTCCGCAGCCGGCCGCTGGCCAATCCGTTATCGACCGGGTCCATGACCTGCAACGTCGACGCCGGAAGCGGTGACGCGATGGGTGGTGACGGGGGAGTGGTGGTGCCCCGCGGCCAGAACGTGACGTGCATCGCGATCAACCGGACCTCCAGAATCGGCATCGTCAAGGTGGTCAAGGGCGGCAACGCGCGTCCTGGCGACTTCCAGTTCACCGCCAGGCCGATCGATCCGGATCCGGCAGAGGTACCGGTTCAGCAACTGCAGGGGGCCAGCTCGCCGGGCAGTGTGATCAACGTACGCCCGGAACAGCGTTACCGCATTTCCGAGTCGTCCAAGCCGGGGCGATACAAGCTGACGAGCCTCAAATGCACGGTCAACGGCGACGCCGTTTCACCTCGAAACATCGTCCTGCCCGCCAGCGCAGTGGCACGATGTCGCGCGGTCAACTCTTTCTCGTCACAAGCCCGGGTAACGGTGGCCAAGAAGGCGAACCGGAAACGGGTGCGACGCGGACAAATGATCAAGTACCGGATCGTGGTGCGCTCCGTGGGGCGGGATGCGGCGAGGAACGTCATTGTGTGCGACCGGCTCCCGAGGGGCTTGATCTTCGTCAGGGCACCCGGGTCACGATTCAACGACGGGCGGGTTTGCTGGACGATCCAGAGTCTGCCGGCCGGGGCACGCCGGATACTTAACGTGATCATGAGGGTGCCCCAAGTGGGGCGGACCCACCGGATCAGGAACCGGGTGTGGATCGACGGATCCAACGTGACGCCGAAGGGTGACGTCGCGAACGTAGTGGCGGTGAGCGTCGCGCCAAGGCCCCCGTTCACCGGATGAGTTTCCGGTGAGTCACCGCGCCTTCACCTGCTTGGCGGTGGGGGTGGTCGTTGTTTGCGGTTGGGCCGGCCCCACGGCCGGGGCCGAAACCCGGACCGGTGGGGTCAGTCCACCAACCTGGGAGGTGCTCTCGAGAGGAGTTGCGTTCTCCAACTCGGCCCATCCCGTTCGAACGTCGCGAGTCAGGGTCCGTCCCTCGAGAAAGGCCAGAATCATCGACCGTCTTCGCTTGTTCACCGAGGATGGTTTTGCGGAGATCTACCTGCTGCTGCTTCGTCGCACGACCCGCCACGGAACATGGATCCGGATCGGCCTGCCGGGCCGTCCGAACGGGCGCAAGGGATGGGTGCCAAGGAGCGCCCTAGGTGGTTTTCGACGGTCCACCGGGGCCGTGGTGATCAACCGAGCGGCCCGGAGACTAACCTTCTTTCGGGGTGGTCGAGTAAGTTGGTCGGCCCCGGCCGGAATCGGTGCCCCCGGCACGCCGACACCCGCCGGCAGGTTCTGGGTGCGAGAACAGTTCCCGGTCCGACCCGGCAGCATCTACGGCAGCTACGCGTTCGGCACCTCGGCCTACTCGCGCCTGAGCGAGTGGCCCGGTGGCGGGGTCATCGGCATCCACGGCACCGATAGTCCCTGGCTGATTCCCGGCCGGCCCTCACACGGCTGTATCCGTCTCCGCAACGCGGCGATCCGCAGGCTGGCCGGTCAGCTCACCACGGGAGCCACAGTCCTGATCAGATGACTTCACGCCTGGCATCGGGTCCGTAGAGTCGCCGGCATGCTGATCGCCACACACAACGGTTCCTTCCATGCCGACGAAGTCTTCGCCATCGCGGCGATGAAGCTGTTGCCCGAACCGGTCGAAGTTCTGCGCACGCGTGACCGCGAGGTTCTGGCCGAAGCCGATATGCGAATCGATGTCGGTTTCCGTTATGACCCGTCCAATGGCGATTTTGACCACCACCAGCGTGAGTTTGACCTCGCCCGGGAGAACGGCATCGGCTATGCCTCCTTCGGCCTGATCTGGCGGGAATTCGGCGCTCGGATCTGCGGCGATGCCGAGGTTGCCGAGGCGGTCGAGCAGACCCTGGTCCAGCCCGTTGATGCCAACGACACGGGTCAGCAGATCGCAAAGTCCCTGTTTGAGGGAGTGCGCCCGATGAACGTCAATGCCGTGATCGGCGGCTTCAACTCACGCTGGGACGAGGAGCTGAGCGATGAGCAGGAGCGGGAGCGTTTCGATGCCGCGCTCGATCTCGCCGGTGGAATCCTCGAGCGGGAGATCGCCTCGGCCACCTCCGGGCTAAAGGCGGTTCGGCTGGTGCGTGAGGCCATCGCCAGCGCCGACGACCCGCGCGTCATCGAGCTCTCGCAAAACGTGCCGTGGAAGCAGGTCGTCGTCACCGAGTCACCCGAAGCGCTTTTCGTGATCTATCCGAAGCGGCAGGGCTTCGGGCTCGAAACGGTGCCCCGCGAGTTGGGCACGTTCGAGAACCGGCTCGACCTGCCGGCTGCCTGGGCCGGACTCGAACATGGCGAGCTGGCCGAACTTACGGGAGTGCCCGACGCGCTTTTTTGCCATGCGAAGCGATTCCTGGTCGTCGCCAGATCGCGAGAAGGGATCGAAGCTCTGGCGTCACTGGCTGTCGATCAGTGACCGGAGTTCTTCAGGACGCGAGGGGTCTTCGAGCCTTCGGGTAGGCCTCAGAGAAAATGGATGATGCCGTGTCCCAGGAGGATGAGGCCGAGGGCGAGCACCAGCGCGCGGACCAGCTGCCGGCCTCTGCTCTGGATCAGTCTCTGTACAGCGTCCAGGAATCGCGTGGCCGGACCGGGGGCCAGGCCGGTCAAAGCGAGCGGCAGCCACGCCGGTGTCGCGACTATGGCAACGAGCACCAGAATGATCGTTTCGCGCTCCGGAAAGCTCGTTTCGCTTGCGGCAATGATCTTCGAAGCCGGAACGACAAGGGCGAGAGAAGTGAAGTTTGTTGCCATCGAAAACGCACCGAAGGCGTACGCGCCCTTCGTTTCGAACCTGGTCGCTGAAGATTTCCCGTGATTGGTTCGGGGCCGTTTCGCCGACCTTCTGAGGAGTGGATAGGCCACGAAAACCAGTGCGGCGCCGAGCGCGATGTCGAGTCGGGCGCTTAGCTTGGGTTCCTGCGGCAGCGAAATGGCTCGGCCGAAGAAGACGAGCAGAGCGACAAAAATCAGCAGGGCCAGTGCTGCAGCGATCGCGTAGCGGCGACTGGCAGGCCGGCCACCGGAACTTGTCAGCAGCAGAGTCTGCTCGGTCAGCATCATCGGACTGATCGCGGCCGCGAGGGCAAACGGAAGGATCGCCAGAAGAACACCGATCATCCCGGGGCAGACTAGCCAAACGACGCGAGCAGTTCCGGACTCGCTCGTTCCGGTGTTTGAGACGCGTTCCTGGGGGAACCCCCGGTTCTGCACGTCGCACCAGGAACTGGACGCTCGGTATCTCAGCGACCACCAGATCCTTCAAATAGCGATCGGCGACTAGGACCTTAGGAGGCCCCATGGATTCTCTTCCTTTGAGCGTGCTGTTGGTCGAAGGTGACATCGACCCGGAAAGCTCCAGCGGCAATGCCCTCACCCGCGTCGAGAAGTCGCTTGAGGATCTCCAGGTCCGGGTGAAGTTCACGTCGAGCCCGGCTGATGCCGGCCAGTGGGTCGGCGCCGACACCTCGCTTGGCGCGGTGATCGCAAGTGCCGCGGATCCGGAAGGCTCCACCACCAAAGCTTCGATCAAGCAGGCCGCTGAGCTGATCGATGAGATTCGCGACAAGAACCTGAAGTTGCCGGTGTTCCTGATGTCGGGACGACGCGGCCCCGAGGACCTGCCGACCAGCGTCCTGCGTGAGGTCACCCAGTTCGTCTACTTGCTGGACGACACGCCGGACTGGATCGCCGGCCGCATCCGTGACGCCGCCCTGCGGTACCGGAAGGAAATCCTTCCACCGATGTTCGAAGCGCTGACCCGTTTTGCCCAGACCCACGAGTACTCGTGGCACACCCCGGGGCATGAGGGCGGCGCGGCCTTTCTGAAGTCGCCGGTGGGTCGGGTCTTCTGGACCTTCTTCGGCGAGCAGACCTTCCGCTCCGATCTGTCGATCTCGGTGGGAGAGCTCGGTTCGTTGCTGGATCACTCGGGGCCCATCGGTGAGGCCGAGCGGCGAGCCGCCGAAATCTTCGGTGCCGACATGACCTTTTTCGTCACCAACGGCACCTCGACCTCGAACCGGGTGCTTCACCAGGCATCGGTCACCGCCGGGGACGTGATGTTGCTGGACCGGAACGCCCACAAGTCGATGGAGCAGGCGTCGACGATCACGCACGGCGTTCCCGTCTACATGATCCCGACGCGGAATCACCTCGGGATCATCGGGCCGGTTCCGCCTTCCGAGATGAACAAACGGGCGGTGAATCGGAAGTTGAAGGATTCACCGCTGGTGGAGGAGGGCGAGGGGGGAGAGCCGGTGATCGCGATGGTCACCAACTCCACCTACGACGGTCTGCTCTACCACGTCCCGACCGTCGAGACCACGCTCGGCACGCACGTCGATCGCCTCCACTTCGATGAGGCCTGGTACGGCTACGCGGCGTTCAACCCGATCTACGAAGAGCGCCACGCGATGCATCAGGCGAAACGAAAGCAGGATGCGCCGACCACTTTCGCCACGCAATCCACGCACAAGCTGCTCGCGGCCCTTTCCCAGGCCTCGTATGTCCACATTCGAAATGGCAGGAACCCGGTCGATCACGACCAGTTCAACGAGGCGTTCATGATGCACGCTTCGACCTCGCCGCTTTACGCGATCATCGCATCGAACGATGTCGCCGCCGGGATGATGGCCGGACGCGGAGGACACCTGCTCACCCGGGACTCGATCACCGAGGCGGTGGCTTTTCGCCGCACCCTTTCGCGGGTTGCGAGCGAGGCGGGATCCGGGGACTGGGCGATCCGCCCCTGGCAACCGGAGTCGGTGACCGGTCCGAGGGGAGGGCGGAAGCGGTTCGAGGACGCACCCGAGGATCACCTGATCAACTCACCCGATCCCTGGTTGCTTCGCGAGAAGGATTCCTGGCACGGCTTCGAAGGTCTCCCGGACGAGTACGCGATGCTCGATCCGATCAAGGTCACGACGGTTACGCCAGGAGTCGCCCAGAACGGGTCGCTCGAGGATTTCGGCGTTCCCGCAGCGTTGCTCACCGCCTACCTCGACCAGCAGGAATCGATCGTGGTGGAAAAGACCCAGGACTACTCGATTCTTTTCCTGTTTTCGATCGGCGTCACCCGCGGCAAATGGGGCTCGCTTCTGGCGACGATGATGGCCTTCAAGCGCGATGTCGATGCCAACGTTCCGCTCGAACGGGCCCTGCCCGGGACGGTGGCCGGGGCCCCGAGGCGCTACGCAGGCATGGGCCTTCGCGATCTCGCCGAGGAGATGCATGGCACCATCCGCGACAACCGACAGCTTGACCTCCTTCAGGACGCTTTTGGCAGCCAGCCCGTGCCCGAAATGATTCCGGCAGAGGCCTACGCCCACGTGGTGCGGGGAACCATCGACCCGGTTCAGATCGATGACCTGGAGGGCCGCACGGTAGCGGTCGGCCTGGTGCCGTACCCGCCGGGCATCCCGCTGATGATGCCCGGGGAGAATTCGGGTCCGACCGACGGTCCCTTCGTGGCCTACCTGCGGGCACTCCAGGATTTCGATCGAAAATTTCCTGGATTCGAGCACGATATCCACGGCATCGACCACATCGACGGTGCCTACGTGACCCGTTGCGTGAGGGACCAGAAATAATGCGCGGCGCGGGTCGGAGCGCGGTTTTCGGGGGTGCGGCGTGAAGGCGAAGCTAGCCGGGGCGGCGACTCTGGGCGTTTTCGCGCTGGCGATGATCGAGGTGAACGCGGTCCTCACCGTCCGCAACCTTCCCTCGATGGCCGAACTCGGCTGGAACAGCATCGGCTGGTACTTCCTCGGGCTGCTCCTGTTCTTCCTGCCGCTTTCCCTGGTGGCGGCCGAACTCGCGACCGGGTGGCCGAAGGGGGGAGGGGTGTATGCCTGGGTTCGCGAAGCGTTCGGCGAGCAGCGCGGGTTCATCAGCATCTGGGCGGACTGGGCCGAGAACCTGGTCTGGTTCCCGACGGTCCTCTCGTTCATGGCGGCGACCCTGGCCTACGCCTTCTCTCCGGACCTGGCTTCGAACAAGCTCTACATGGCCGTCGTCATCCTCGGTGTGTTCTGGCTGGTCACCCTGCTCAACTTTTACGGGGACAAGTACCAGGGGCCGATCAGCAAGGTGGGTGCGATCGCCGGAGTTCTCCTCCCGGTCGGCGTACTTTTCCTGCTCTTCTTCATCCAGGTTCTCAAGGGCGCACCATCGGCGATCGAGTACCACGGCGTGCTGCCCGACATCAAGGCGTCGACGATCCCCTTCGTAGCCACGATCGTGCTCACCTTCGCCGGCATGGAGATGGCCGGTTTCCACGCCCTGGAGACCAGGAACCCGGGGCGCGACTATCCCAAGGCGATTCTGATCGCGGCCTTGCTCATCTTCTTCTTCTCCGTCGGGGGAACTATCGCGGTCGCGTACACGGTGCCGTCCCATGAACTCTCGCTGGCTTCCGGAGTGATCCAGGCGGTGAAAGTGATGCTCTCCCAGGTGGGGGCGAGTTGGCTGACCGCGCCGCTGGCCCTTCTGCTCGCGCTGGGGGCGCTCGCCCAGCTCAGCACCTACCTGATCGGTCCGGCCAAAGCGATCGGCGTGGCGGCTGCGCAGGGTGACCTGCCACCTTCTTGGCGCACCCACAACAGCTTCGGCTCGCCGGTCCGTGTGTTGCTCTACCAGGCGGCGATCACGACCGTGTTCGCGATGGCATTCATCCTGCTTCCATCGGTGAATTCCGCCTACTGGGTGCTCTCGGCGCTGACTTCCCAGGGGCTGATCGTCATGTACCTGCTGATGTTCGCGGCGGTGTTGAAGCTTCGCTACACCCAGCCGGATACTCCACGAGCATTCGTGGTTCCCGGCGGGATGGCCGGCATCTGGATCGTCGCCGGCGTCGCTCTGGTGTCGCTGGTGTTCTGCTTTGTGGTCGGTTTGTTCCCGGCTCAGGCGATCGGCATCTCGAAGCTCGCCTACATCGCCGGCATGCTGGTCTCTTCGCTCTTCTTCTCGGTCGGTGTCCCGATGCTGTTCTACAAGTTTCGGAAGAAGGATTGGCGCGCCCCGAACGCCCAGGAGTACATCGACGGGGTGGCCGACGACGGGGGCGGAGGTTCCGACCGCAGACCCCCGGCGACAGCGACGGACGGAGGTGCCACATGATCTCGATACGAACCGCTGCGGTTTCGGCGACGGTCGCGGTCTCGCTGAGCTTGATCTTGGCGGCGTGCGGAACATCCGATTTCGACAACTCCGAGGCCGGCCAGCCCGTCACCAAGGCGATCGACGCGGCCGGTCTGAAGGTGTGCGGTGAGGAGAGCTACGAGCCCGATCTTCCGGGCGCCGGCGAGGGCAAGTGGTACGCGGTCTCGGCCGATTGCTCGGAAAACGACGCCGAGGACCCGGACATCGTGGTCACTCAGGTTCCGTATGACTCTCAGAGTGATCGCGACTACGCCTACCAGGCACTGCTTCACCGGATGAGGCGGATCCCGGGCAACCTGGCTGTTTTCACCGCCGGGGACACGGTGATCGGGATCCTCAGAGTGGAGGACCGGGGAGCCGCCGGCGATCTGATCGAGAAGCTGGAAGACGCAGGAGCGGCCCGAGGCATCTAGGACCTTCGATTCGCGGGTTGGATAACGGTTCATCCACTTATGTCAACCCAGCAGACTTCGCCCGGACAGGCCTGACGGACGAAGTCAGGGCCGATTCCGGCCCAACTCTGGCGACGGTGGCCAGCAATGGAGCAGTGCGGGCAGCCATAGTGCCTCAGGTTGGGTCCGCCCACGATCTAACAGAGTGACGGCGACGGTAGAAGCTCCGCGTCACAGCAGTCCAGTCCAGAAGACAAATAAGTCAGTTCAAGATAACGGAGGGGCTTGGCCAATGATCGAACTGAAAAAGGGGCTGTGCGCCGTCACGAGGAGGAGCGTCTTCGAACCCGCTCTCACTTGCGTGAGTCCCAACAAACACACCTGGGACCGTACCTCGGGGCGAATCCATGAGTTGACATAAGACACATTATCGAGCATAGAGGAGAGTGCGCCACCGGCGGTGTTACACTGGATTTGTGCCGACCAAGCTCAGGAGAATCGCGGTAACCGTGGATCCCAGCCTTGCTGCCGCCCTTCAGAAAGCTCGTGAGGAACTACCCGGAAAGAGCGACGCGGCTCTCGTCAAGGAGCTCGCCCTACGTGGCTCACGAGCCGGAGCCGAAGGTCCGGGAAACCTCGCTTTGGAGCGGATCCTCGCGCGGCCCGGCGTTCGACTGCCTTCGAGAAAGCTCGAGACTGTCTTGCCGAAGCTGAGCGAAAGCCAGAGATTCGACTCTGAGACCATTGACCGCATTCTTGAAGATGAACGGGCCGACCGGGAAATCCTTTGAACCCACCGGTTTACCTCGATACCTCTGGTCTGGCAAAGCTCTTCCTGCATGAATCCGAGGGTCCCGCGCTCCGGGCGTTCCTGGAACAGCGAGAAATCACGCTGGTCTCGAGCGAACTCGCCGAAGTCGAGTTGATCCGAACAGTTGCCCGGGCCGATGAAGGACTCATCCCGGCTGCCAGAAGGCTGTTGGAAAGCTTGATCCTCTTGCCCATTACCGGTTCGGTAAGAGAGGCCGCTGGAGAGATCTTCCCTGGCCGCATCAGAAGCCTGGACGCGATCCATCTATCCACTGCGCTGGAGATCAAAGCCGACCTCGCGGGTCTCCTGACTTATGACAACCGGATGGCAGAACTGGCGAACGAAAGCGGCATCGAAATCCTTCGACCGGCATAGAAACACACCACGAGCCGACCCGAGACACTCGTTTGTGAATGGCACGTCACTGCGGCTCTTACTTTGAGGTCAACGGGGCGTCGCGGGTATTCTTGTGAACCTCCCGGCTGTGTCTAAACGCCCGGAATGACGATGATTATTGCCGCGACGATGGCCAGCAGCAGGACCACCAGCCCGGCAACTATCCAACGACGGCGACGCTCGAGCTTCCCGATTGATCCTTCACTCATTTGGTCTCCTCCCTTTGATACATGCCTGAAAGCGAAAGCTCAGGGTGTCAACTTAGCGCAGGATGATACGGCTGTCGGAAACTTCCGGGTGGTAGTCGCCCTGACGGGACCGTAGTTCAAGATCTCGACCGTCAATATCGGTCCCCTGCCATCGGGGTGGATTCACTCGGTTACACTCGTCAGATGGGAACAAGCCGGAAGTTGACCCGTGTCGCTGCTTTCGTTTTCGCACTAGTTCTCACCATCGGCGCATCGACCCAGCCAGCGGCGGCGTCAACCACCGGATTTGACTCGGCAACTGCCGATCTGGCCTGGAGCAAGGGCAAGATCACAGGCAGCGTGACCTGGGATTCATGCCCGGTTTCCAGCCCGAGCTCATGCAGGTACTGGAAGCCCTATTTAGTGCTTCAGCCAGCGTCGCCCTCAAGCTCGTGTGTCTGGAAAGACGACTGGACGGTCAATGGCTCTCCCAGCGACGGGTTCTTGTGGGTTGGCGACACCCAGTATTCGCCGGGCACCAAACTGACCTTTGACCTCCGGGACGCCGATCTGATTTCCGATGTTCAACGACAGCGAGTGTGCCTGGTCGCATTCATCGGGGTCACGGTCATCAGGAATGTCCCTGACCCCTACTGCGAATACGAGAACAGGGTCCTGGAGTTCATGGGAATTTCCCCGTATCACGATTGCATCAAGTCGGAAGGCCTCATGGGTGAAGTGATTGGCCAGGCAGATCTCCGTCAGGAAACCGCGGTGCCTCCAACGTCCGATCGTATGAGCGTCAAGCAGGCGGTTGCGATCGCAAAACGCAAACTTGCCGACAAGTACGGTCGAAGCTGGCGGAACGGCAGGTCCAGGAGAGTGACCTGCAAGAAAAAGCCGTCCCTATTCGTATGCAGCGCGAGTTGGAAGTTCAAACGGATGCCAAGGATGGGCTCCGTGCGGGTGTACAAGCCCTAAGCGCGCCTTTTCAGTCGGCGCGGTCAGAACAAACCTCGGGACCGGCCTGGTGTGCCAGACCGATCCCGGGTTCACCTTCAGCCTGGGTCAGGAACGGAACTTACTTCGCAGGACCGTAATTCTCGATCTCGACCGTCGAACCGGTGATGATCAGGAGCTTGCCCGACCGTGTCGGTTCACCATCGATGAACTTCTGGAACTTGAGGGTCGCGACTTGGCCGTTCGACTCAATTCCGATGACCTTTCCGGCACCCAGACTCTCCAGCCCGGCGTCGGCCAGGATGTGTTCCATGATCTTGCGCATGGCCTGACCGAAGTAATGCGGTTTGAACGACGGTGTTCGACGCCAATTGCGTTCCCCGTTACAGAGCCTGCCTCCGTCCCGTTGGTAGACCGCCTGATACCGCTCCCAATCACTGCCCTTGGCACACGATCCCTTGCGGAGCAACAGGTCTCCCTGTGAGATCTCCGCGATTTTCGGGGTGACCCTCCCCCGCGTCCGTTCCGCGTAACCCGCCTTGACGATGAGCGTGCGAACTTCCTTGGCGGTGATCTTTCCGTCCTTCGCAGCGGGCGCGCTGACGGCCGATCCCGACGCTCCGAACAATGCGACAGCGGTGATGATCGCTGTCGGCAACCACTTCATGATCGACTTCATGCATCTCTCTTTCTTTGTGCCTGCGGGGTTAGCTGACGGGCTCGCGCGGAAAGAGGCCGCGCTACGCGGATGCGATTCGCCCCAAGGACTTGCTCCCAGTTGGTTCCCCCGTCCCGGAATCGATCCGGGTTCGGCTTTGCTCATCTAATACTAGTCATCTCCTAATACTCCTACTTTTCCCATTTTTCGGAACTGCTCGAGAGTCATCCCATGTGCCCGAGCCAATTCTTGGATTGATCGCTCGTGGCGATTCCCTCGATTACAGTTCGACGGGTGCAGTTGCAAGGGAAAATCGCCGGGCGGTCGAGCGAGTTCCTGCTGTTTGCGGTGACGCCGCCTCGCCTGTCGACCACTCCCCGGGAAGCCGCGGAGATCGGCCGGGTCACACTCGAACGGCTCCGCACACTGGCGATTGACGGTCTAGTTCTCTACGACATCGACGACGAGAGCGACCGCAACCCCGACGAGCGTCCGTTTCCGTTCCTGCCGACCATGGACCCGGCGGACTATCTCGCAAACGATCTGGCCGAACTCGAAGTTCCCGCCATCGTTTACCGCGCCGTCGGCAAATACCCTGAGCACGAGTTTCGTTCCTGGGTGGAGAACCAGGATCCGGACCGGACCCTCAGCGTCTTCGTTGGTCCCTCCTCCCGCGAGAAATCGGTACTTACCTCGGTCGCTCGCGCCTACGAGCTGCGTGACCAACTGAATCCTCAACTGCCGCTCGGGGGAGTCGCGATCCCCGAGCGACACACGCGCCGCGGTGACGAGCATCTGCGTCTGATCGGGAAGCAGCGGGCTGGCTGCTCGTTTTTCATCACCCAGATCGTTTACGACGTAAATGCGGCGAAGGACCTGATCTCCGACTACCACCATGAGTGCGCTGCGCAGAACCTCCCCCCTGCCCCGATGGTGTTCAGCTTTTCGGTTTGCGGATCGCTCAAGACCCTCGAGTTCCTCCGTTGGCTCGGGGTCGCGGTCCCGCGCTGGATCGAAAACGAGCTGCGTCATGCCGATGACACCCTCGAGGCCTCCTATGAACAGGCCGTGGCGACGGCCGTCGACCTGATCGCGTTCTGCCGACGGTTGGGTGCCCCGTTCGGGATCAGCGTCGAGAGTGTTTCGATCCGCAAGGTCGAGATCGAAGCTTCGGTGCGGCTGGCCTCCCGACTCGGGGCCGAACTCCACTGCTGAGGTTCAGATCAGGGGTTTTCCGCAGGTCTTGAGTGCCCAGAGCTTCTACTGTGGAAGCAGGCATTCACAGTCGGTATCCGATCTCGAATCGCTGGCGGTCGACTCAAGCGGAAGGCTCCCGATCATGTCCCAATCCCGTCCGAAGGTCCTGATCCTGTACGCGTCGACGCACGGTCAGACCGAGAAGATCGCGTCGCAACTGGGCGTCACGATGGCTCTCTGCGACCTCCAGGTAATGACGCGAAACCTCCGCGACTCTGACCATGAAGATCCGAAGCGATACGACGCCGTGGTCCTCACGGAATGCGTTCACGCCGGACACCACCAGCGGGAGATCGTCAATTGGCTTCGCCGGAACATCGAAAGCGTGAAGTCGAGGCCAAACGCATTCGTTTCCGTCTCGCTTTCGAGTGCCGAGGACGACGAAGAGGTCCGTGCCGAACCGATCGAGCACATCGATGATTTCACTCGCGATACACGCTGGAGCCCGGACCACACCGCCCCAGTCGCAGCGGCGCTGCTCCACCGCGAGCCCAAACCCTTCCGTCGCATCCTCACGAAACTCCACGTGAAGAAGGACGGCCAGCCGGCAAATACTCGTGAGGATTACGAGTACACCGACTGGGAGGCACTGACCAGATTCGGCCAGGAGATCGCGGCCGATTTCAAGGAACGGATCAGCGCCTGAGTCACGCCGAAGGAAGGCCCCCGTCAGCGCGGCTCGAGGATTACCAGCGGGATCTTCCTCTCGGTCCTGTCCTGGTACTGCTGGTAAGAGGGATAGACCGCGACGGCCTTGGGCCAGAGTCGTTCATGTTCGGCCCCAGTGGCTACGCGAGCGTGGACCGGACGGGTCTCGCTCCCGATCTGGACAGTTGTGTCCGGGTTTGCCCTGAGGTTGTAGAACCAGGCTGGACTTTTCTCGTAGCCACCTTTCGAGGCCACGATTACGACGTTGTCGCCGTCTTCGATGTAGAGCAGCGGACTGGTGCGCTTCTTCCCGCTTTTGGCGCCGACGTGATCGATCAGGCACATCGGTGGAAGACCGGGCACGTGGTGCCCGATTCGTCCGTCGGTCAGGCGGTAGATGCGGGCGTGACCGCCCATCAGTCTGCTGAGGACGGGCCAGGTCCTGTCGGCGATCCGCAACTGAAGGTCGGTGGCTCTCCCCATCTGGCCAGATTACACGGCGTCAAGGACTTGGCTGAACGGGAGGAATTGAGAATTTTCCGGGGTACCTGTAACGCTGTGGCCGTTCAAACCATTCACTAGTAGCAGTGGCGAAGAAAGACAAAGCGCAAACGGATTTCGAGGTCGTCGATCGGCTCAGGCCGATGATTTCTGCCTATTGCAAGCGGCGTGGCAGCCGGGATCCGGACGGGATCTCCGCCGAAGTCATCGCGCTGGCGTGGGCCAAGCGGGCTGAACTGGACCTCAACCACTGCCGGCCCTGGTTGATCACCACGGCTCGCAACCTGCTCTTTGATGAGTATCGGGCCCGCCGCCGGACCTTTCCCGTAGATCACGCCACGCTGGTCGAGGTGGATCGCCGGCAGGAGCCAGACTTCGAAATCGAATCTCTCGACCCGGAATTGAGCCGAGCGCTCGAAGAGCTTTCACCCCGCGACCGGGAAGCGGTACTCCTTGTCGCCTGGGAAGAACTGTCCCCAACAGAAGCGGCGCGCTCGATGGGAATCACCCCCCCGACCTTCAGGGTCCGGCTCCATCGTGCCCGCCGTCGCCTGAAGCTTTCATTGGAAGAAAGCGCCCACAACTCGAAGGAAGCGAGGAACAAACCGATGAAGGACGCAGCGATATGAACAACGCCGAACTTGACGCGAGGCTCCGAGCTGCGAACCCGGTTCCGGTCGCCCCGATCCCGGGGCTCGACGGTCGCTCCCTGCTCATGGGAATCGCTCAGATCGCTGCCGCGATCCTCGTCGCCCTCTCGGTTGGCGTCGGGGTCGCCTGGGCCGCCAGCGGCTCGAACCCCCTCGCCCCGATCTTCGCCGACACTCTGAAGGTCGGTGAATCCAAAACCGGGTTCGAGAACTTCGAAGCTCTCAGTCCAATGACTGAGGAATCGCTGGAGACCTTGCCGCGAAATGTCGTCGACCTAGCTCTGTTTCAGGCAAGCCACGAAACCTTGGTCAAAGATCGCCAGTCACGGGCACCTTCCACTCTGGAAGATCTAAAACCCGATCCCACATTGATCTCTGCGTTCGCCCGCGCCAAGACGAACCTTGGCACTCCTTCGATACTGCTAGTCATCGACGATGAGGTTTGTGCCTTCGTCCTGAGGAAAGACCAAAGTTCTAACAGTTGCTACACGGTCGAGGATGTCGAGTCCGGGAACCACCTCACTTGGCACACCGAGCCAATGAATACGCAGCATAAGTATCTGACCGGTGTCTTTAACGATCGGGTTGAGACTATCGACGTTCTGGGCGATGGACGAGCCCCGATACTCATCCCCGATAATGTCTTTGAACTTCGAGACGTCGACCAAAAGTCAACGACGCTCGTGGGACGGGACGCTGACGGCTCTGAACTATTTCGCCAAACTGTTGCCATAGAGCATCCGTGACTCGCCGACATGTATTACCGGGGCCTCGCTAGGGGCTTCGCGACGACAAAAAGCCACATTTCGCCGCCTTAAACGGCGGTCACTCGGTGCTGCTCAATTTTGACGGAATCGAAAACCCTCCGCTGCACCATGTGACATGGTTTCATGCTACCGTCGGTCTTTGCCGCCCAGTCCAATCAGCGGCAATATCTTGGGGATACACCTCGGAAACGGAGGAAATAAGGACCGATGAAGATATACAAGAGGGGGACTCTTGCTTACTCCCGGCCATTGGTCGGGATGCTGCTGTTACTGGCAATGCTTGCATCTCTGTTTCTGCTGAATAGGCCGGAACAGGCCCGAGCGCATAACGATACCTGCGTGGGAATCAACAACTCATGGCTGTGCGAATGGTATGACACCTCACTGCCGACAACCACCCGACACTGGTTCAGTGCCAACATCACCAAACGAAATTGGCAGACTGGACAAGTTGCAGATCCTTATGTGAACACAATGCAGAAGAAGTGCGTCGCAATTAAGGACACTGACGGCGTCATATACCAGGTGGCCTGCGGTGGTGGCAGCCCCTTGAGTACCATTCCGGCGGCTTGGAGACCAGGCTGGATGTTCAACTATCACTGGGCAGACGGGAATCGTCACATCAGTTCCTACGGCACTCATCCAAAGTAGGGAGAGTAATTGATAATGCGCATTTCAACACAGAACAAATACCTTCTAATCGGCATCTGCTCACTCGTGGCCGCATTCGGAGCCTTTATGTTGAGCCGGGGTAGCGACCGGGCGACCGCCGAGACCGTAACCCAGGAGTTCCCTCTGGCAGTACTTGAGCCGGCAAACGAAGCAACCGTCGAGCAGGAGCCGCCAGCGGTGCAAAGTCGACTTGACTTCGTTGTCTCTTCAGTTGCTGAAAGCACCGGGGATGAGTCGGCGGAGGTCGAAGCGCTTGGTGAGGCGCAGATCCCGGGCAATGGAACCGTTTCGGTCGCCGCAGTCAGCGAAGAGATCTGCGCCTTTGAGGTCGTCGGGGCCGGGAACTGCGCCGAAGAGGAAGAGATCGTGGACGGCGACATCTTCACCGCCACACCGATCAACTGTTCCACCTACGAGGTGCTCGGGATCGTCGGGGACGAAGTCAGCAGCATCCTGGTCAATCCCCGGAAGGGACCCACCTACACGGTTGAGGTTCACGACAACATCTACCTGAGCCAGTTCGCGGCCGAGCGGACGCACATCACTGGTGTGGACGCCTCGGGCAACACCGTGTTCGAGAGCTGGTTGCCGCTCGACGAGTACCGGGCCCACAACCCAGCCTGCTCCTAGTCCCTTTACTTGACGGGGAGGTGCTCCGGCGTGTCCGGGGCGCCTCCCCGCCTTGTCCGCTGAAGAGCGGTCCACCAGTCTGCGCAGAACTCGATATCGATCCGTTTTGGCACCGGCACGGACTGAGTGACGGTCCGAGGGCGGTTGGTTCGCTTCGGAACCGGGTACTGCCTTTCGCATAAGGCACCCGAACCGAGGAGGAGCGCATGTCCACCGTGCTGATCGTTTTGATCGTGGTTGTTGTGATCGTGGCCGTGGTCGTTCTGGCCATGCAGATGAAGCGTCGCCGGGAACGGGAAAAGCTCGCCCGGGCCCAGACCGAAGCCAAAAGCCAGGACGCCGAGTTCCATCACGCCAAGGCCGAAGAAAGCCGAACCGAGGCGGCGGTTGCCGAGGAACGCGCCAAACGGGTCGCGGCTGAAGCCGAGCTACACGAAAAGAAAGCGACGGAGCGCGAAGAAGAAATCGGAAGGAATAACTGATGCTGATCGGAGCGATCATTGCGCTCTGCATCCTCCTGGCCATTCTCGGATTTCTGTTGCCCAAGTACTCAGAGCACGCTCGGCGGGGCGCCGACAAGACACTCGGCGTCGGCCAAAGAGCCGGTGGCAAGGCACCTGGCCCGATCGGAAGGCTGCTCAGCAAGTCGGTCGGGACTTCCCGCAAGGCCGCAAACAAGAGCCATCAGGAAGGCAAGAAGGCCCGCGGCAAAACCCCTGTCTGACACTTCGATCTCGTCGAGGCCCGCCGCTCCAGCGGGTCGAAGTCGATCGCGATCAAGGGACGAATTCTGGTCGTGAAGTTCAAGGCAGAGCTGCGGTCCTGAGAAGATGAAGCCCTCTGCCCGGAGCTGGATCCGACGATTCGTTTCCGAATCTCGCTACCGGTAACCAGACGGAAGACCGCCCTGCTCGCCTTAGGGCGCGGAGCACTCCGAGTGTCTGGAGCGATGACCTTCGCACCCGCGCACGGGATGGAAAACTGGTGGGCACCGAACTCGCGGCGGTTCTCGGTTCAGGTCACCGGGTAGTGGCGGTTCCTCCCCCGAACTAGAATCTCCCGATGGATTGGGTGCAGCTTTCGGTTGACGGTGCGGTGGCCACGATTACGTTGAGGGCGCCTTCGGGTCCGAGCCGGATCAACGTCGGGAGCGCCCGCGAGTGGTTTGAGGCACTTGAGGAGGTCGAAGCACGAGACGAAGTCTCGGTCGTCGTGACGCGGGCCGAGGGACCGGTCTGGAATGCGGGCGGAGACCTCGCTGAGTTCAGGAATCGGGGGGGTGAGGCACATGACTACATCCTTGAGATCGGCGAATGGATCAACCAGGTCGTCGTCGCTCTGGACCGGTCAAGGAAACTCACAGTCGCCTCCGTGCACGGAGCAGTTGCCGGCGGAGGCCTTGGACCGATGCTCGCCTCCGACTTTGTGATCGCGGCCGAAGACACCAACTTCACCCTGGGCTACTCGAAGCTGGCTACCAATCCGGATGCCGGGGTGAGCTGGTACCTGCCGCGGATGCTCGGCTATCGCAAGAGCCTGGAGCTCTATCTCACCTCAGACCTACTGACCGCAGCAGAAGCTCAGGGACTAGGAGTTGTCAATCGGGTCGTTGCTGTAGAGCAATTGGCCACCGAAACAGAAAACTGGACAAGGCGGTTCAGTCAGCTCCCCCCTCACGCCGTCGCAGCCACCAAGCGACTGCTCAAGGCGAGCGAAAAGACTCCGCTCGACTCACATCTCGACGACGAAATCCGCTCCTTCGCCGAGAACACAAAAAGCCCTGACTTCACCGAAGGTGTGAACGCCTTCCTCGAGCGCCGGGATCCAGAGTTCGGTCAGGAATAGCGGCTAGAGTCGGGGCGATGCCAGCTGGAACTTCGCAGGAGGAGATTCCATCGATCGCCGAAGGGATCTTCTTCGAAGCGACCGTTCCCCTCCCCCGTGGCCGCAACTCGATCGACCCCGAACGGGTGAAGGCAGCTCAGCGGGAACGGATGCTGGCCGCCGTCACCGAACTGATGGCGGCCCTCGGCTACCGGGCGTTCAAGGTGAGCGACATTGCGAGACGAGCCGGCGTATCACTGGCTGCCTTCTACGAATGCTTCGAGGGCAAGGACGACTGCATCTTCCAGGGATATGACCGATTCATCGACGTGTTGCTGAAGCGGATGATCGGGGTCAACCTCGAAGACAAGAACGAGGCCGAATTCACGGCCGACCTGATCGACGCCTATATCGACGCGCTTTCGGCTGACCTGGTCGTGGCCCGCGCCTATCAACTCGAGATCGACACCCTGGGTGTCCCCGCTCGAACCCGGCGGCGCGACTCTCTCACCCTTTTCGCCCGTCACATCCAGCAGCGTGTCGAGGAGTTCGCCGCCGGTAGCCAGGGACTCGAGGAGATTCCATGGGTTGCCTATCTCGGTTTCGTGTACGCGGCCCGGCAGCTTGCCTCCGATGCTCTGGAAGAGCCCGACCCCGACCTGTCGGCGCTCTCGGTAGAGCTTCAGGCCTGGTCACTCGATGTCTTCAGACACCGCCAGCAGCCGCCAGGCTCCTAAAAGTACGCTAAGTTACTTCTGAGGATTCAGAAACTTGCCGTCAGTTTGAGGGTCTTGGAATCGGCAGGTTGAGGGAAACACCGAGGCTTGAGGAGGCTGAAAATGGCGGAGGAGATGAACGGAACCGGGTCACGGCGTTCTCCGCGACGGGTGTTCTTTTTTGGTTCCGCGCTGATCTGCGCTTTCATTCTCACCCTTGCCTCTTCCTCCGTTTCCAGGGCGGCCGAATGTCCCGAGGTCGTCAACCCGGCTAGTTTTGCCAGCGCAGGCGAACTGCGAACGCTGACCGCGAAATTCAACAGCTTCGGACCCCGTGTGCTCGGCAGCGGAGCTCACAACAAGTCGATTGCCTGGCTGGAGAAGCAGAACCGGGCGATCGGACTGAAGACGCACTCGATTCGCTTCCGGCCCTACACCTGGGTTCCAAAGACCCGGTTCCGCAACCAACCCGGACGCGACATCGGTGCAGCGGGCGGCATCACCGTCAGGAAGCCGAACGGCTCGACCGAGAACATCGCCGATGCCGGTGCCGTCCACTGGTCCAAGCCAACCTCGAAGCGTGGCGAAGGCGGCAGGCTGGTTTACCTCCCTCCGGACCAGGCCATCACGGCCGCCAACTCGGCCGGAAAGGTGGTGATCCGCGAGTTCGAAGTTGGTGCGCTCCCGTTCGGGGCGATCGGTCCGTTGCTCGGCCTCTACCAGAGCCATGACCTGACCGGCTACTCGGAGTACGCCCGGCCCTACCTGAGTCCCAACATTCACGAGGATCAGGTTGAGGCGAGCAAAGCCGGCGCGAACGGGGTCATTTTCGTCTTCGACCTTCCGGCCAGGGACATTCGTGGCTACTACGACCCGCACGTCGGGATGCTCTACCGGCAGCCGGCGGTCTTTGTCGGACGCAGCCAGGGCGAGCGCCTCAAGGATCTTGCTGAAAAAGGGAGTTCAGCCCGGGTTTCGGTACTGGCTGACGTCGCACGGCGCGAGACCAGGAACCTGATCGCCCGCCTGCCCGGCAAGAGCAGCGAGAAGATCGTGATCGCGGCCAATACCGACGGCAACTCCTGGGTGCAGGAGAACGGCGTTCTCGGAATGCTCGCCTTCGCCCGTTACTACGCGAAGCTGCCGCTGAAGTGCAGGCCCAGGACTCTCGAGTTTGTCTACTCGACCTCGCATGACAGCTACCGCAACGACGGACTGAGCCCCCTCCACTACCCGCTGGACAAGAAGAAGACCGTCTTCGCATTCGCGATCGAGCACCTCGGCACCAGGGAGATCGTGCCGGTCGGAGAGGGAAGCAAGCGACGCCTCGAGTTCACCGGCACCTACGATCCCGCGCTCTTTGGAGCGGGCGACAGCGAAGTGTTGCGTCAGGTCGTGGTTGACGCAGCCATCCGCCGGAAGCTGGCGCGCACCGCGGTGCTGAAGGGACTCGGAATTCCCAATCCGAACCAGGCGCCCTCGATCTGCTCGATGGGTGGGCTCGGCAATGCCTTCCATCCACGGCTGGTCCCCACCATCGCAATGATCTCCGGCCCGTGGTCACTCTACGATCCGGTCTTCGGCGCCAAGGCCATCGACTTCAGGCACATGCGCAAGCAGATGCTGGCGGCGGGTGACGCAATCCTGGCGCTCGACGGCTTGCCGCGGGCGCAGATCGCCGGCGACTATCCGGCGCTCGAGGCCGAACTCGAGAGCGGCACCAAAACCGCCTGTCCCCCGGAGGTCTTCCCGCTCCAGGCTCCCGGACCTAACCCTGGCCCGATCAAGGAGCCGAACAAGAAGAAGTGAGCGGGGTGGCCAAGGTCGCAGCCTGCAGGTCGCTGCTCCGGTTGAAGCGGTCCCTGAGTTTCGCTAAGTGCGACCCAACGCGTCCCGGTCACGTTCATATCTGACCGAGGTGGGGAACTCGGGCAGCCACTCCTCCCGCCTGACTGTCCAGCTCTCGTAAGTGGGAGTGAGTTGGTTCGGGGCGTCGAGCGAACCGAGGTTGACCTCGACTTCGTCTCCCGTGCGGGCGAAGACCGAGGAGCCGCAGTTCGGGCAAAAATGCCGGCCTTCGTAGCTGCCGGTCTCCCCCTGGATGCTCACGGCATCCTCGGGGAAGACTGCCGAGGCTTCGAACAGGGCGCCATGATGCTTGCGGCAATCGAGGCAGTGGCAGATTCCGACGCGGAAAGGCGGACCGGTAGCCGTCAGCCTGACGCTGCCGCAAAGGCAACCGCCAGTGAATAAATGATCTACGAGGTGCGACATGGGCATGACTTCACGGTACCCGGCCCGGCCTCCCGGTAGTCCCCCGGCGGGTCGATCCCAGGGCTTTCGTCCTTTGGTGTTGAAAGCGTTCCCCTAAGCGGTTACCCGCTTGGTGCCGGGCTACGCGGTGAGGATCGAATCGTCTTGGACGATCGGCTCACGGACGAGCTTCAAGCGCATCCAGGGAACTTCCCGGCCCTCCACCGTTCTGATCCAGTCGGCCGACATGCTCGCGCCGTCGTCAGCAATGGTCAGGTTGGCCTCGGCTTCTCCGGACCTGAAGATCCAGGTCGCCTTTCCGTCGAACTCGGCGGTGGACTCTTCAAAGCTGCCGGACGAATCGAAGGCCCTTGTCGGAAAAACGTTCGTCCCCTCGTCTGGACCGATCATCTCCAGAGCCTCGACCCGCTGGCCTCCGATTGAAACATCCACGGTGTGGACGAGGAAGGACTCTCCGAGAAGCCGGTACTCGTCGGTTCCCTCGATCCGGGCGATTGACGATTCGCCGTCTTCGGCGAATACCTCGCCGGAGGTGATCCATCTGCCACTCAACGACTCGAACGCGCTCGTCACACTCATTGTCCTTTCGCTTCGCTTGACCGAATCTCCCGGGGGCGCGCTCGATCGTAACGCAGCCATAGCGCTCGGCCGGACGGCTGCCGGACGAAGCGCTTCGGTCAGGCTGCGGCAGCTTGTGAGCGATCCTGCCGGGCAGGAAGATCCCGTACCTCGGCCTGCTCTGCATCCGGTCGCTGCTTGCCAAAGCCGAGAATCGACTTCAGTTTGCCGACTACCTTTTCAGCGGGGTCGTTGGGCAAAGAGAGCCGGACCACCTTCTTCCAGGCCGACGCGACCTGCTTCGGCAGCGGACCTTCCGCGTAGGGAAGGTCATAACGGTCGAAGATATCCCTGACTTTTGGCGAGATCTCCTGGTAGCGGTTGCTCGGCAGGTCCGGGAAGAGGTGATGTTCGATCTGGAAGGAGAGGTTGCCGGTCATAAGGTGCATCGCCGGAGATCCGGAAATGTTGGCGGCTCCGAGCATCTGCCTGACGTACCAGTCGGCCTTGCTCTCCCCTTCGATCGTGGTCTTCTCGAAGGTGGCGACACCTTCGGGAAAGTGACCGCACATGATCACCGAGTGGGTCCAGATGTTGCGCGCGAGGTTGGCGGTCACATTGGCCATGAAGGTGGTCGGAGCCGACGGACCCGAGAGCAGCGGGTGAACGACGTAGTCCTTGGTCATCTGCGCCCGGATCTTCTTCAGGACCTTCTTCGCCTTGCGCTGGAACTCCGGGTTCTCGTCCCGGGTCTTCCAGTTCTTGCCGAGCTGGAGGTCGTAGGCAGCGATGCTGTACTCGAAGAGCATCGCGTTGATCGTGTTCCAGAGCGGCTGTCCGAGATAGAAAGGCACCCAGCGCTGGTCCTCGTCGACCCGCATGATCCCGTAGCCGAGATCGTGGTCCTTGCCCAGCACGTTGGTGTAGGTGTGGTGGATCTCGTTATGGGAGTGCTTCCAGAGGTCGGCCGGCGAGGCGTTGTCCCATTCCCAGGTAGTCGAGTGAATCTTCGGGTCTCGCATCCAGTCCCACTGGCCGTGCATGACGTTGTGGCCGATCTCCATGTTCTCGAGGATCTTGGCCACGGTGAGGCCGGCAGTTCCGACCAGCCAGGCTGGCGGGAAAAGGGAGAAGAGCAGGACACCGCGGCTGCCCAGTTCCAGCTTGCGCTGGGAATCGATCACCTTGCGGATGTAGGCGGCGTCTTCTTCGCCCCGGGTCTCGAGGACTTCCTGTCGGATCGCGTCCAGTTGCCTGCCGATCTCCTCGATGTCTTCGGGCGTCAGGTGGGCCAGCGGGTTGTCGGGATTTTTCTGAATCGCGGTCATGTTTCCTCAGCGTTCGATTTTGCAGTTGCCGGCGGCCGCCGACACGCAGGTCTGGATCAGGATTTCCTCACCGTCGGAGGCGGCGGTGATCTCCCCGGTTCTCAGGTCTCGGACCGCGCCATCTCGCAGTGGCGAAACGCAGCCGAAGCAGATCCCCATCCTGCAGCCGGATGGCATCAGTACTCCGGCCGCCTCCCCCACGTCGAGGATCGGAGTCGCTCCGTCGGCCTCGACGCTGGATCCGGACTGGGTGAAGGTCACTTCTCCCCCGTCTCCGGTAACGATGACGCTGGGCCGGAAGCGCTCGGTGTGAAGGCGGTCGGACAGACCACACGATTCAAGGTGCGTCTCGATCGCATCGAGCATCCCAGCCGGACCACAGGCCCAGACCTCGCGCCGGTCCAGATCGGGGACCAACTCCGCCAGCCTCTGCGGGTCGAGCAGCCCGACTCGGTCGGTGTGGAGTTCGATCAGTTCGATCTCACCTTTGGTGGCAAGTGCCCGCAGGTCGCGTCGGAAGATCACGTCCGCTTCGTCGGGGGCGGAGTGGATCAACACCACATCCCCGGGTCGGCCGGGAGAGCGGAGCATTCCCATCACCGGGGTGATTCCGCTTCCTGCCGTGATGAACAGCACCCGATCGGGAGCGGCACTTCCAAGGGTGAACTCTCCGCAGGCCTGATCGAGCTGGATCACGGTGCCGGCTGCCACGCGATGCACCAGGTAGTTGCTGACCAGGCCGTCATCGATGGCCTTGACGGTTATCGAGATGTGCCCGTCGGGCCGCTCCGGCGGCGATGTGAGCGAGTAGGCGCGCCAATGCCTGACTCCGTCAATGTCGACTCCGATACGGATGTACTGCCCGGGTTCGTGCCGCTTCCACCCACGGCCAGGCTCGATCACCAGGGTGGCCGCGTCCCTGGTCTCAGGAACGATCGAGAGGATCCGCCCGCGCAGCTCGGCACCCGAGGCGAGCGGATCGATCAGATCGAGGTAATCGGCCGGCAGAAGCGGCGTCGCGATCATCTCGGCCACTCGGGCCGCACGTTGCCTGACGGAACGGAGGGGACTTCGGACTGAAAGCGTGGGCACAGATGGAAGCTTGGCTTATCCAGAGCGAACTATCTTGCGGCCGCTGGTTGAAAGAGACCACACATATTTGTTGCTTGAGAACAAAATAGTCATCTAGAATCTGATGGTATGGCCGAAACTCCCCTCAACGTGCCGGAATCCGTGATGGCAACCCTCCGGACCGAGTTGCCGAAAGTTGCCACCTCCGCGGCTGCGGCGGTGATCGACGAGGTCCCGGCCTACAGTGAACTGAGAGGCCCCGCAGGCGCGACGCTCGACCAACAGGTCGAACTGGCACTCCGCGGATTTCTTTTGGTCGTGGCCGACCGGCAGCGGGAAGAGGGCATTGCGCCCCAGGTGGCGCTCGACGGCGCCTTCACGCTCGGGAGAGGTGAGTTCCGGAGTGGCCGGACCATGGACATTCTCCTTTCCGCCTACCGGATCGGTGCTCGCGCCTCCTGGCGGGAGCTCTCCCGGGTCGCAAAGGACGCAGGGATCTCAATCGACCTTCTGTCCCGCTTCGCGGAGCTGGTCTTCGCTTACATCGACGAGTTGTCGGCCTCCAGCGTTGCCGGCTACGCCTTCGAACAGGAAGCGAGCGAACGGTCACGGTCCCTGCGCCTCGAGGAACTCGCCCGCAGGCTTCTTGCCGGAGGTCCGCTCGAGGCGCTTCAGACCGAAGCCGAACGAGTGAATTGGGAGCCACCAGAGCAGTTGTGCGCGGTGCTGATGAAAGCCAGCAGTGCGCAGGGAGTTCGGGGCAAGATCGACAACCGTTCTCTGCTCCTGCCGGGCGAGCTACCGGGCCTGGAGGGTGAGGATTACGTTCTCCTGTTGATCCCGGTCAGCGGATCCGGCGAAAGGGACCGGGTCAAGGGCGCCCTTGCTGACCGGGAGGCCGTGATTGGACCGCCCCGTCCGTGGCATCAAGTGTCCCGATCATTCACCAGGGCACTCAAAGTGATGCGCCTCCGAACCGGCGGCGAAGAACTGCTTGACGCCAACGATTTTCTGGTCCAGTTGGTGGTCAGCGCCGACTCGGAAGCGCTTGAGGACCTGCGTGCCTCGGTTCTCTCCCCCCTCACTTCGCTTCGTCCTTCGACGAGAGAAAAGCTGGTCACGACCCTCCGGGCCTGGCTACTCCATCAGGGCCGCCGCGAGGAGATCGCTTCGTCCCTTCATGTCCACCCCCAGACCGTTCGCTACCGGATGGGCCAGCTCCGGGACCTCTATGGCGACCAGCTTGAGGACCCGACCCGGGTCCTCGCCCTCACCATCGCCCTGGCCGAGGTGCCATAGCGGCCGAATTGGGCAGGCTTCTCCTAGGTCAGCGGTGCCGGACGACCGAGGTAAAAGCCCTGGAGGAAGTCGATTCCCATCTCCCGGACAAGGTCCAGAGTCCTTTCGTCTTCGATTCCTTCTGCCACCGTCGACACACCAAAGGTGCGGGAAACCGCCACGATCGAGCTGACCACTCTCCGGCTCGCTTCCTCGGACTTCAGGTCCATCACGAATGAAGAATCGACCTTGAGGTCTACCGCCGGCAGGTGCCGGACGTAGGTGAACGATCCGTAACCCGTGCCGAAATCGTCGAGCGAGACCGAGCATCCCATCTGGTTCAGCTGGACAACGAGGCTCCGGGCCGCGTCAAGGTTCTCGATGGCCGCTGTCTCGGTGATTTCGAAGCGGAGATTGCGTGGGTCCGTCCCGCTTTCGGTAAGCGCCCGCGAGATGGTTCCACCGAGGTGGGGAGCAGAAAGACTGCGTCCGGAGAGGTTGATCGCGACCGGTCGGCTGGCAGCGATGGCAATCCCTTCGCGGATCGCCCAGGCGTCAATCCGGTCGATCAGTTCCGAGTCCTCAGCGTAGGGCAGAAATTCGTTCGGTTGATGGACCTCGCCATCGACCACCATACGGATCAGGAGTTCGGTGTGGTCGACCTCCCCGGTCCGGGCATCGAAGACCGGCTGACCCCAGAACAAGAACGAAGACTCACGCAGAGCCTGTGTGATGCGTTCATGCCAGAGCGACCTGTCTTGTTCCGTCTCGGGGCTGGAGTCGCCGAACCCTTCGGTCATGTCGTGGGTGCTGATCGACATGCCGATCACCTCTCCGCTGGCGTTCTTCAGAGGGAAGGTCCGGCTGGAGATCCGGATCGTCTCCCCCGACTTGGTGATCCGCTCCGATTCGAACTCCTCCCAGCCGCCACTGATCACCCGTCGAAAAGTCGCGCCGAGTTCTTTGGCTCGCTCCGGCGGAATGGTCAGATCGGTGAGCCGCCGGCCGATTGCTTCTTCAGATGTGTAGCCATAAAGCTTTCGCGCGCCTTCATTCCAGGCGGTGACGGAACCGTCGAGGTCGACCGAGAAGATCGCGTCCTCGGACGATCTCACGATGTCAGCCAGATGCCGGGTCTCCTCCTCCCTTAAACGAGCCTCGGCCTTGCTGCGCGACACCCTTGAAGCCGAGGCGATCGCGATCGCCAGGCCGACCCCGATCAGAACGAGCAGGACTCCGGCTGATCCCAGCACGACCCAGGCCGGCAGGGGCGAGAAATGATCGACTACAAGCAGGCTGACAGCCGTCAACGCGACCAGCCCCCGCGTCAGGGCGAAGCGGGCACCCAGCGGATCCGGAGACGTCAGTCTTCGCCTGAAAAACATCAATGTGCCCCTTTGCGTCGTCAATCAACGAACGTGGGCTCGGCGCCCCCTAAAGGCTCGACAATCTCGGCAAAGTTACCTCACCGAGAACACGGGATCAACGCTAGGGAGCGCCGGTTCCGATTGGCAAGGGGCTGGTGAGAATTACGCCAACTGCTTCTGCGAACTAGGCCGGGGTGAGTAGTTCGGGGTCGACCTCGATGTACGAAATGGCCTGCCCGAGGTCGTCATCGAACTCGAGGATGGCTATCTCTTCGGCCAAAGTCGGATCGTCGAAGATCCTGCTGATCAGAACCTCGACCGCCGCGTCCGGACAATCGAACGCTTCCAGGCATTCCCCGGAACTTCGTACAAGCTCATATCTCACGGAACCGAAGATAGGCGGCAGACCGGACGAAACCGCGCCGTTTAGGGCCTCACGGCGTCGGGCACCACAAGAGTTCGGCATCACCAGCGAGGAAAGGCCCGGATCATGAGCAAACCTGACGAGAACGACACTGACGAAGGCGTCCAGACCCCAGTTGCCGGCGACCCGCTCGGCGGCACCGGCGGAGACATCGGCGGAGGACCTACAGGCGACATACGGAACTCGCCCGGGATCGTCGAGGGCAACACCCTGCCGCTCCCCGTGATCGCCACCGCGGCTGCGTCCTTCCTGGTCGGACTCCTGGTCGGCTGGGCTCTCTGGAAGTAGGCCAGACCACCGTTTACTCACCCGGTCCCGTGGTACCGGCACGCTTTACCCCAAAGATTGGAGCTTCACATGATCATGCGTATAGACCGTCTCCAGGCCGAGATGCCACCGCCCTCGGATCCCGATCCGGCCGGCGCCGCGGTGGTTCAGGAGCTGCTCGGGGGCAAGTTCGGCGAAATGTCGACCTTCATGAACTACACCTTCCAGTCGTTCAACTTCAGGGCTCGTCAGGACGCGAGACCGTTCTTCGACCTCATCTCGAGCATCGCGGCCGAGGAGTTCGGCCACATCGAGCTCGTATCGACGGCGATCAACACGATGTTGACCGGGGCCGGCGAGAAGGGCAAACTGCCCGACCCCAAGGACCTCCTCAACCCCCAGCAATTCACAAACGGTGGTGCTGGAACCCTGGTGCAGGATTCGAACGGAAAGCCGTGGAATGGTGATTATGTGACTTCGACCGGCGATCTGGTCGAAGACCTGACCCACAACTTCTTTCTCGAAACGGGTGCCCGCAACGGCAAATTGAAGGTTTACGAAATGTGTGATCACCCGGCGGCCCGGGCGCTTACGGGCTATCTGCTGGTTCGAGGCGGAGTTCACCAGATCGCCTACGCGAGGGCCGTCGAAAACCTGACCGGTGCTGACCTGATGAAGATGTTCCCGGCTCCGGCGATTCGCACCGACCAGATCCCCGAGTGTCAGCCGCACATCGAACGAGGCGAACACAAGAAGCTTTACCGGTTCTCCCCGAACGACTACCTGGAGCTGGCCGCTGTGTTCAACGGTCCCCATCCGGAAACCGGCGAAGAACTGGAGATCGCTGAAGAACCGACCCCCGAGGGTGCGCTGGCGAACGACCTGCCGGCCCAGGAAGGGGTTTTCGCGCCAGGCTACGAGCCGGAAGAGATTGCCGAGATCGCCCGCAAGTTGAGGGAAAAGGCAGGTCTCTCCGATGAGCCCACGGGCGAGGTCGCCTGAGAACCCGGGTCAGTTTTAGCCGTCGGCGACTTCAGGTCGCCGGCGGACCCTCACGCAGGTTTGACCGCCTGCTGGAGAGCCCAGCGGTTTCCGTCGGGGTCGGCGAAGAAGACGAACCTGCCCCACGGGAACTCCTGGACGTCGCTGGCCTCCACCCCTCGCTCCTGAAGGAAAGCCAGCGCCTCTTCGGCATCGGGAATAACCACTTGCATGTTGTCGAGACTTCCCGGTTCCATCTCGGTAATGCCCATCCCGAAAGCGATCGAACAGGCGGACCCGGGCGGGGTCATCTGGACGAACCTGATCTGGTCGCTGACCGTGTGATCGTGGTCGAGGTTGAAGCCGATCGATTCGTAGAACTCCCTGGCACGGTCAACGTCAGTGACCGGCACGCCGATCAACTCGATTTTCCAGTCCATTTGTTCACCATAACGCCGCTCGGACATAACGCCAAGAAGCGCCGCCTCCTCTCGGAAGCGGCGCTCCTGTCTGGCGGGATTGACCCGTTCCTGCGGAGTCCGGGCGGGCTGCCCTACTGGACCGGCACCGCGAGGATGTTGCCGCTGACTCCGGCCACCTGGTTTCCGGCGTGGCAGCCGAGAGTCACCGAGGTGACTTCGCTGGTTTCCGTCACCATCTGGATCGGAATCGTGGTCCGTCCGCCGCCGTTGTTGTCGTAGACGCTGGTCACGCTGCCGCCACCGTTGTTGCCTGAGAGCGAGCAGCTGACGACATCGGTCGCGTTGGTTGCGATCGCCACGTTCGCGGTGACCATGTATTTGCCGGCCGGAACGGATGCGGTCGCAAGTCCGAATTCGGTGTTCGCGGGAATATTCAGGCTTCCGGCTTCGGTGAAAGTCGGGCTGACGATGCCCGGGTCGCCCTTCGGCCCCTGTTCACCCTGGGGGCCCGGCTTGCCCTTCAGCGTCTTGATCGTCTTCGGCGCGAGCTTCTTCGGGGTGATGGTTTTGTTCTTCAGCTTCTTGCCGGCGACCGTGTTGTTCTTGATCTTGGCGCCGTTGATCAGGCCGGAGGCAGCGGTGGCCGTACCACCAACCGCTACGAAAAGCGCCAGCATGGCGATGATCGCGGCCGGACGAAACTGCTTGATGCGGGTGACGATGGAATTCATGTTTATCTCCTGTGGGAATTGGTTTGTTTGCGCTTCTGTGGAGATAACGAGGCCGCGGTCCGAAACTTACGCGGGATCGGAAAAACTTTTCCAGGATGCGGCAAATCCGCTTGCGAAGCCAGAATGTCGACGAAATTCTTTCTTGACCTAGAATCGGTCTATGCCCACCTCGGAACAGAATGACCAGACCCGTACGCGTCTGGCCGGCGAAAGGACCCAGCTTTCGTGGGTGAGGACCGGCCTGACCGCGATCGCCGTAGGCGTGGGTCTCGCCCGGGTCGTGCCCCTTCTTGACACCGGAGCCGTTGCCTGGCCTTACGAGGGGCTGGGCGTGGCTTACTGCGCTTTCGGAGTCGGGCTGATCATTCTCGGTGTCCAGCGAGGAAAGCTCTCCGCCAATCCCGATCCGGAAAAACCACACGTTCCCGCGAGCGGAGTTTTTCTCGCCTCAGGGGGAATCCTGCTCGGCATCGCGACCATTGTCGTGGTCATCCTGGCCCGCTGACGGGCTTCAACTCTCCGGTTTCAGGCCGAAGTCACCGAAGGGTTCGTCCCTTTCGCGGACCGCCTGCTTGAAGCCTTTCTCGGCGGCCCGTTGCTGGAAGGCAAATCCTTCCGGTGTGTGACGGGTGATTCCGTCGAAGACCGTACCGATCAGCTGGGTCTGGTGAAGACCCTGCGCGTAGAGCGACTGGTTGACCAGGAGTTTCATCATCTGGAGCTGGTTGAGCGGCACCATCGCGATGCGGGCCGCGAGTTCGTCGACCGCCGCGTCAAGTTCGGAGGCCGGATGGGATTCGATCGCCAAACCGGTTGCCACTGCCTCCCTGCCGTTCAGGCTGTCACCGGTGAAAAGAAGGCGCTTTGCCTGCTGAGCCCCCAGCCGGTAGGCCCATAGGGACGTGGTCGGTGAACCCCATACCCGGGCCGGCGGATATCCGATCTTCGCATCGTCGGCAATCACCAGAAGATCGCTGCACAACGCAAGGTCGGTACCGCCCGCCACGCAGAAGCCATGGACCTTGCAGATCACCGGCTTGGTGCAGTGGAAGAGCGACATGAATGCCCGAACGTTCCGACTCATCCCCGCGTAGTCGACCATCGGATCCCAGATTGCCGACGGGTCGTGGTTCGCTGCCTGGACCCTTGGATCGAGCGGTGAACCAGGTGGTGCGTCTTCGGTTCCGAACTCGGCCTCGAGCATCCTTTCGGCGCTGGCGACCAGGTCGTAGCCGCCACAGAATCCGGTTCCGTTTCCGGAAAGCACGATCACCTTCACCTCGGGATCCAGATCGAGACGCTCCACGGAGTCGGCAAGTTCGCTGATCAGCTCCGGGGTCAGGCCGTTGCCCCGCTCCGGTCGGTTCAGGGTAATCCGGCCTATCCCCTCCCCCGTTTCGAGAATCATCGTCTTCGTCTCCATGGGCCGATGCTACCCGCGGCCTCTGAGGTCTCCGTTTACCGGCGCCAATATTCTGGGCCCCCGTGGAGCTTTCGGTAATCGCAGTCGGCGGCGTGATGAGCGTCGTCCTGGTCTCACTTTTCTCCCAGCGGCTGGGTGTCGCAGCACCGCTGATGCTGGTCCTGGCCGGGGCCCTCATCGGCCTTTTCCCGAAGGTTTCCGCGACCTCGATACAGCCCGAATGGATTCTCGGCGGCATCCTCCCGCCGCTCCTCTATGCGGCGGCAGTCAACATGCCGACCACCGACTTCCGTCGTAATCTGAAGCCGATCACTGGGCTGGCGGTCCTCCTTGTGGTGATTTCCACCGGAATCCTCGGCGTCCTGTTTCACACGCTAATGCCGCAGATCGGGTGGCCCGCGGCTTTCGCTCTGGCCGCCGTACTGAGTCCGACGGACGCGGTAGCCGCAACCGCTGTCGGCCGCCGGCTCGGGCTGCCCTCCAGGCTACTCGCGATTCTCGAGGGCGAAGGTCTGGTCAATGACGCCACTGCTCTGGTCCTGCTGCGCTCGGCGGTTGCGGCGATGGGTGCCGGAGTTACCGCCGGGGGCGTGCTCGGGGACTTTGTGCTCGCCGTGGTGGGCGCCGTCGGAATCGGCCTGATCGTCGGGTTCGTGAACGTGCGGGTCAGACGGAGGATCGGCGATCCGGTCCTGAACACCGCGATTTCATTCGTGGTTCCGTTTCTGGCCTATGTCCCGGCTGAGGATTTCGGGTTCTCGGGCATCCTCGCTGTGGTGGTCGCCGGTTTGGTCACCAGTGACCTTGCGGCCCGTTATCTAAAGGCCGATGACCGGATCACCGAGGAGAACAACTGGAAGACCTTCGCCTTCCTGATGGAGGGCTTCATCTTCCTGCTGATGGGGATCAGCCTCGAAGACGTGCTGTCCGCGGCCGGCAGCAGGGGCTTTGACATCGGACAGGCGATCTTCTATGGCGTGATCGCGGCTCTGTTTCTGGTCCTGGTCCGCGTGGTCTTTGTGGTGCCACTCTTCGCGATGATCAAGCGTGGCGACCGCCTTGCCGCGGATTCGAAACCGAACGTCGACGACTACAAATCGTCGCTGTCCAGCGACCGGATACCGGACTCCCTGGCCGCCCGGCGGGCCCGGTTCCTCGATGCCAAGGTCGCCAAGGTCAGCGCTGACATCGACTTCCGGATGCGCGAGTCGCTCGGGTGGCGTTCGGCAGGGGTGCTGGCCTGGTCCGGCATGCGCGGTGCCGTGACGGTTGCCGCGGCGCAGACCCTGCCGCTCGAAACCCCCTACAGGGCGGAGCTGGTCCTGATCGCCTACGTGGGCGCGGCGTTGACGCTGCTGTTTCAGGGTTCGACGCTTCCGTGGGTGATCCGGAAACTGAATGTTGAAGGGGACGACACCGAGGAACTCCGCCGGCAGCGCCTGGAGATGGTCGATGAACTGTCGGAGGCGGCCCGTTCGGAGCTGGAAATGATCGCCGCGTCGGAACAGTTTGACCCGGACGTAATCGAACGGGTAAAAAACGACAGTCTCGCCGGCCGGCAGGAGCGGTTCAACCAGTACCAGGACCCGGATCACACGAGGAGGGAATACATACAGCTTCGGCTCATCATCCTCGAAGCTGAACGGAAGCGAATGCTCGAGCACCTGCGCGTCGGCACCTACAGTGCGGAAGTGATCGAAGCCACTCAGAAGCTGCTTGATCTCGAAGAAGCCCGGCTTCAGGAGATCTCCGGCCAGGACCCCTAGTTCAGGTCACCGACCTTGCCGCTGCCAGCAGCAGGTCGAGCTCCGACTGCATGCCGTCGATCAGAGTCTGGACCTCGGGGGTCTGCTCGCGGTCCGCGGTGATCCCGATGTCGATCGAGTTGCGGTAGCTCATGATCGTCACGTTCAGACCGATTCCGTCCGAGATGATCGAAAGCGGGAACATCGCTTCCAGCTTCGCTCCTGCGAAGTAGAGGTCGATCGGCGGACCGGGCACGTTGGAGATGATCACGTTCCACGGTGGCCTCGTGAAACGGCCGGCCATCTGGGTCACGACCCGGGCGGCACGGGCATGGAGTGCCGGCGGCACGAACGCGGTCAGGTCGCGAAGGGTCTCGGCGGGCAGCGCGTCATGGCTGTCCTTGGCGACCCGCATCTCCGAGTGGATGAACTCCAGGCGTTCGACCGGGTCATCGAGATGGGTCGGCAGCGGCGCGATCATCGCCGAAACCTTGTTGCCAAAGGTGCCGCGTTCCTCCTCGGTGCGGACGGAGACCGGGATCATCCCCAGGAGCGGTTCTTCCGGCAGCTGGCCGCTGAAGGTGAGGTGTTCACGGACCGCTCCGGAGACCAGGCAGATCACTACATCGTTCACCTTCACGCCGAAGGCGTTCTTCACGGTCTTGACGTCATCGAGCGAGACCGAACCGAGGCCGAAGACCCGGTGCGGGGACAGGGGCGCTCCATAAGGGCCTTTGGGAGCCTTGATCGGCGGTCGCTCGATCACTTCCTCCTCGGCCCCGAAACGAACCCGGGCCCTGGACATGATCCTGCTGATACGGCGACTCCCCGGCAGACCGAAGGCGGAGAGTGCCATGTCGACGTGAGGCACGACGGTGGCCAACCGGTCGGCAATATTGAGTGGCGCCCTGGGAATCCCCTTGGCCCACATGAGGAGCAGGTCCTTGCCGTCTGGCGGCGTCTGGTCGGGAAGTTCGTCCGGAACACCAACGTCGCGCGGTTCCGGGGTGATGTCGTAGAGCGCCGTCAGGATTTCGCTGCCCGACATGCCGTCGATCGCGGCGTGATGTGACTTCGAAAGCAGCGCAACCTTGCCGCCCTCGAGACCGTGAATCAGGTAGATCTCCCACAGTGGCCGCGAGCGGTCCAGCCGCCTCGAGTAGATGCGACCGACCTGTTCGAGTAGCTGCTCGTGGCTTCCGGGCGCGGGCAGCGCGATCTCCCGGCAGTGGTAGCCAATGTCGAAATGTTCATCCTGGGTCCAGTACGGCCAGTCGATGCTGAAGGGGACCTCGACCAGTCGCTGGGTGAAGGGGGCGACCAGGTGAACCCGGTCGAGAATCAGGCTTCTGAGGTCCTCGACCGTGAGCTTTCCCCCGGGTGCAGTGGATGGATCGAGGATCGCGAGTCCGCCCACATGACCGTAGTTACGGTCGCTCTCGATTGCCAGGAACTGCGCGTCGAGCGCAGTGAGCTGCCTCAGCTCCGCCATCTCAAGCGGCCTTGAGTTCCCCGCGGTCGCCCAGGTTCCCGGGTTGTGCTTTGGTCCCGAGCATCCCGCTCATGTGGGTCCAGACCTCCGAGTCGAGCCCCATGCCGATGTGACTGCTCTCGATCTCGATCTGTTCGGCGGCGCTGTGAAGGCAGGCCTGGTAGCGGACGATGTTGTCGTCCCGGGAGTAGAACGAGATGAACCGGACATCGGTCGGGAAAGGACGACCGTAGGCGATCCGGGTTTCCCGACAGCACTCTCCGGTCGCGCAGTCACGGCTCAGGAAACCGGGAACCCCGAGTTCCCCCAGACCACCGATCACACCGATCCCGAACCAGACCCGGGGATGGATGTCGAAGTGGTCGTTGAGCGGCGATCCGAGCGTGACCAGTGTGTCGATCAGGTCCGGCCGGCGGACGGCGATCACCTTGCCCATCGCTCCACCCCGGCTCTGACCGACGATCAGCGCCCGGTGCCCGGTTTCGTTGACCAGGACTTCAAGCCTTGCTTCCACCGCTTCGACCGTGGCCTGGGTGCAGTCGACGTTCCAGTTGATACCGCTCTTGGCGAGCGTCCAGTCACCCTGTTTGAGCCATTTGGCCATTGGCGCCAGGCTGGGGTCGCCGGCCAGGAAACCGGGGATCAGCATCGCCGGGTGACCGTTTCCCCGCGGTGGCTCGGGCCAGGTTGCGGGATCACGGGTCGAGCGCCACTCGTCGTACAGGCGGCTGTGCGGTAGCTGGAGTCGGTCCGCCAGCGCGGTCGCGCTGTCAATGACCCAGTTGGTGCCGTCACTCAGTGACGGGATTGACGGAAGTTTCTCCTTGCTCGGGAAACCTCCCAATGGCAGACCCATGTAACAGATGATACTCCGACGTCAGGTCGAGTTGACCCGCGTCGCCTCTCGCCATGCCACTGCGTTACCCGCCGTCGCGTTGCGGGAAGCGAAAACTGCCCGGGTTCCTAGAACCAGGCGTCCTCCATCTCGAGGGTCGTGCGGTCGAGGCTGGCGAGCAGATCGAACTGGGGTCCGGTCTTCGGTAGTTCGAAGCGGAAGAAGTACCGGGCCGCCTGCCGCTTGCCGTCGTAGAAGTCGCCTTCCTTTCCGGCCGCGGCCAGAAACTGCTCCAGCCAGATCCAGGCGATTACCACGTGGCCGGCTGCCTCCAGATAAACGGTGGCATTGGCCAGCGCCAGTTCGGGATTGCGGTCCTCCCAGAGCTTCGCCGTGGTTTCGGCCAGGCGGCCGAGTGCGGCCTGGAGGTCGGTCGCCAGGTCACCGGCTTCCCCGTCGGCTTCGTAAGCCTTGTTGATCGTCGCGGTGATCGTTTCGTACAAGGCTCCGAAAGCCGCCCCGCCCTGCATCGTGACCTTGCGACCGAGCAGGTCAAGCGCCTGGATCCCGTGGGTGCCTTCGTGGATCGGGTTGAGCCGGTTGTCTCGGTAGTGCTGCTCGACGTCGTATTCGCGGGCGTAGCCGTAACCGCCGTGGACCTGGATCGCCAGGGAGTTCGCCTCGAGGCACCACTGCGAAGGCCAGCTCTTGGCGATCGGGGTCAGGATCTCCAGCAGAAGCGACGCCTTCGTCTTCTCTCCTTCCGTCGGCGCGGTCATTTCGTCGTCGACAAGACGGGAGCAGTAGAGCTCGAGCCCTAGCGCCCCTTCGACGTAGCTCTTCTGGGCCAGCAGCATCCGCTTGACATCGGTGTGCTCGGAGATCGCGACCTGCGGGTCCTCCGGATTCTTAGACGCCAGGGGACGCCCCTGGGGACGCTCACGGGCGTAGCGGAGCGATTTCAGGTAGCCCGTGTAGCCGAGGGCGGTAGCGCCGAGGCCGACCCCGATCCGGGCCTCGTTCATCATGTGGAACATGTAGGCAAGGCCCCGGTTCGGCTCGCCGATCAGATAGCCGACCGCCCCCGCTTCGCCGCCCGGTGTGTATTCGCCCTCACCGAACCCGAGCACCGTGTTGACCGTGCCGCGGAAGCCCATCTTGTGGTTGACCCCGGCCAGCACGACATCGTTTCGCTCACCGATGCTGCCGTCGTCGTCGAGTAGAAAACGGGGAACGATGAAGAGACTGATTCCCTTTACCCCGGGAGGGCTTCCGGGAATCTTGGCCAGGACCAGGTGAACGATGTTCTCACCAAGCTCGTGAGAGCCAGCGCTGATCCACATCTTGTTGCCGAAGATCCGGTAGGTCCCGTCGTCCTGGGGCACCGCCTTGGTCGTGATGTCCGAGAGCGAACTGCCGGCCTGGGTTTCGGAAAGGCACATCGTGCCGTGAAAGCGGCCCTCGATCATCGGCTCGACCCAGGTTCTGACCTGCTCCTCGGATCCGTTGGCGATCAAGAGGTTGGCGGCGCCCGCGGTCAGCATCGGGTATGCGGTGGTGCCGACGTTGGCGGCGTGAAGCCAGGCGAAGATTGCACTGGAGACGGTTGCCGGCAGTGACATGCCGCCGACTTCCTCGGGCATCGCGGCGCCCATCAGGCCGGTCTCCCCCAGCACCTCGAGAGCTTCGGCCACTTCCGGAATCAGCACGACCTTCCCGTCTTCCCCGATCGCGGGCTCGTTTAGGTCGGCCTTGCGGTTGTGGGGCTGGAACTGATCGGTCGCGACCTGCTCGGCCAGGGCCAGGACGTCGTTCCAGTCGTCGACGGTCTGGTCCCGGTAACGGTCCCGTTCGGTCAGGCTGTCGACATCTAGCCACTCGTTGAGCAGAAACTGGACGTCACGGCGCGAAAGGATGTCGGTCATAGACGCAACGCTATCCGCTTCTGATGCATCGCATCTTTTGGCTCGCCACCGGGTTCAGGAGTAGAGTTTCCGGGTCGAACGCACCGACACGGTTACCAAGAACCAAAGGGAGAGAAAACTTGACACTGGAACTGAACCGCCTTCGCGCCTTCCTGCTCGCGCTGGCCCTGCTCATGTCGGCCGGGCTGATCATTGAATCCGTAACCCCCGTTGCCGATGCCGCAAAGAAGTCGAAGCAGAAGAAGAAAGCGAAGAAGGCCAAGAAGGGTCCCCGAAAGGGCCCGGCCGGGGTGAAGTTCTACACGCCGCCCAAGAAGATGCCTTCGGCTCACGGCAAGCTGATCTGGCAGCGCAAGGCCGGCGGCATCGTTCCCCTCAAGAACGCTTCCTCAACCAAGCTGGTTCTCTACACGTCGAAGTCGACCTCCGGCAAGACCGTTGCGGTGTCCGGTTCGGTCAGCTTCCCCAAGGGCCGGCCACCCAAGGGCGGCTGGCCACTCATCACCTGGGGTCACAGCACGACCGGCATCGCCGACAAGTGCGCACCTTCCCGGAACACGAAGAACGGTCCGGTCGTCGAGGGAATCTCCTACATCGACCCGGTGCTGAACGGTTGGCTCAAAGCCGGATACGCCGTGGCTCGCTCGGATTTCCAGGGCCTCGGGACGCCCGGCACCCATCCCTACATTGTCGGTAAGGCGGCCGGCCGTGACGTGCTCGACATAGCCCGGGCCGCCAGGCAACTGGGACCGAAGGTGAGTAACCGATTCGTCATTGGCGGCCACTCCCAGGGAGGGCATGCCGCCCTGTTCGCCGCCGGACTCGCCGCGCAGTGGACCCCTGACCTGAAACTGCGCGGGACCGTCGCCTACGCCCCGGGATCGCAGTTGAAAACCCAGGCCCAGTTCCTCCCCGTCCTGACCGCGCCGAACTCGTTGACCGCGCTGGCCGCAATGCTTTTCCGTGGCGTCAGCACTTCCTACCCTTCGCTCGACGCCCAGACCCTGCTGTCGGACGAGATCCTTCCGTTCTACCCGGACACCGGCAAGGAATGTCTTGACCGGCTCTCGGAGCCCACGCACCTTGGTGGTATTGCGCCCTCGAAGCTGTTCCGTCCCGGTGCCGACCTGACCGAGGTCTACGAGATTCTCGACCAACAGAACCCGGTACTGAAGACTGCCGCCCCGATCCTGCTGCTACAGGGAATAAACGACGAGGCGACACCGAAGTTCCTGACCGACCAGCTGAACGCACAGCTGAACGAGATCGGGAACACGGTCGATTACCGGACCTACCCGGATGTCGGGCACTTCGACCTGCCGGAAGCGGTTCAGCCCGACGCCCTGGCCTTCCTGAAGGATCGCCTGCCTTCGGGCCGCTAGCCCGGGATAAGCATGACGCAATAGAGGGCCCCGGAAACGGGGCCCTCTCTCCTGTAGTTCCTAAGATCTCGGTCGGCCTTTCTCTTCAGGAACCCTGCTGCTCCTTGATCTTCTGGTCGAGCGCGGCGTCGCGTTCCTGCAGCTCTTCCGAGTAGGACTCGCCGAAATCCTCAGGCTCGAAGAAGGGACGGATCTCGACCGACTCACCGTGGTTGAAGGGGATCCGGCGAGCCCACTCGACCGCCTCCTCGACCGAGGCGACCTCCCAGACCCAGTAGCCGGCAATCAGTTCCTTGGCTTCAGCGAAGGGACCATCGGTGACTTTGGCTTCGCCGCCGTCGTACGAAATCCGCACGCCCTCTTTGCTCGGATGGAGACCACCGCCGTCCAGCATCACGCCGGCATTGACCAGTTCCTCGTTGAAGTCGCCCATTTCCTTCAGGTCCGCCTCCGAAGGCATTACGCCCGCTTCCGTCTCCTCGGTTGCCCTTACAAACACCATGCAGCGCATCTGAAACTCCTTTGTGGTCGGGGCCGATTTCTTCGGCCTTTGCATTGACGACGAACGAAACTGCCCGCAATCGACATCAGTTCGAAAAGTTCTTTGCTTCGATAGCTCGTTTCTCAAATACCCGGCGTTCCTGCTGATTACCCGTCATGCCCGCGGCCCGGGCGAACTCGACTGCCGCTTCCTCGCGGCGTCCCAGCCTCTCCAGCAGGTCACCCCTTACACCGGGCAGCAGGTAATAGCCCTCCATTCGCCGGTCGACGGCCAGCCGGTCGACAGCTTCCAGTGCCTTGCCGGGATCCCCGGCCATCGAGACTGCGACCGCCCGGTTCAGTTCGGTTACCGGTGAGTCACCCAGGGCGAGCAGCGCGTCGTAGTGGCCGACGATCTCGTTCCAGTCGGTTTCCTCGGCAGTCCTCGCTTTCGCGTGGCAAGCCGCGATCGAGGCCTGGAGAAAGTACGGTCCCTGCCCTCCGAGTTGCCTCGCGAGTTCGAACCGCCCGAGGCCACGCCGCACCAGCAGGCGATCCCAGCGTGAGCGATCCTGGTCCAGGAGGAGAATCGGCTCCCCGTCGGGGCCGGTTCTGGCGGGGAAGCGCGAAGCCTGGATCTCCATGAGCGCCAGGAGCCCGTGAACCTCCGGCTCGCCGGGTGCGAGCCCGGCAAGTACCCGGCCCAACCGGAGCGCCTCGCTCGAGAGCTCGGTCCGCATCCAGCTCTCTCCGGTGGTCGCCGCATACCCCTCGTTGAAGATCAGGTAGATCACACCGAGCACAGTTGCCAGCCGTGTTCCCATCTCGCTCTCCTCGGGGGATTCGAAAGGGACTTCGGATTCGGCCAGCGTCCGTTTGGCACGGACGATCCGCTGGGCGATGGTCGAGTCCGAGACAAGAAATGCCCTGGCGATCTCTCCGGTCGAGAGTCCGGTCACGGTTTTCAGGATGAGAGCCACCTGGCTGTCCGATGTAAGAGCCGGGTGGCAGGCGGTGAAGATCAGGGTCAGCACATCATCACCGATCGTCTCGTCGTTGAAGGCCGTTTCGTCAGGCCCCGGCTCGGGTTCCTTTCGTTCGAGTTCGGTCGCTATCCGGCCGTACTTTTCCTCCAGGTTTCGGTCCCGCCGGATACGGTCGATACCCCGGTTCCTGGCCGTGGTCATAAGCCATGCCGCCGGGTTGTCCGGCACTCCCGATGTCGGCCAGGTTTCGAGCGCTGCCACCATCGCATCCTGAGCCATGTCCTCGGCCAGACCGACGTCGCCGACGAGGCGGGCAAGCGTCGCGGTCAGACGAGCCGATTCGATTCGCCAGACCGCTTCGACCGTGGCAGCCGTGGCCGCGGCGGAAGGGCTGGATGTTGCGCGGGTCCCTGGCATGGACCCACGATATTGATTTGACCTTCTAGCGCTGGACGCGTTCCTCGTAGGCGGCCCTGGCAGCTGGGTCGACGTCGGTGTAGATCCGGTCGACCTTGGTCCAGTGCCCCACCTTGATGCCAACCACCGGCGGCAGAATCGAGATCAGGCGCGAAAGAAAGTAGCTGGAGCGGGGCAGCGCAACCCGGGGTTTTTGTCCCTCCACCGCCGCCACGATCCCCGCGGCCATCTCCTCCGGCTTCAGCATCGAGACCAGCGGCGAGGAGGAGGTGCCGTCCATCATCCCGGTGTCGACCGGACCTGGCATGACGCAGGTGAACACGAGTCCCTTTTCGTCGAACTCGTAGCGCATCGACTCGGTGAAACCGACCACACCGAACTTCGATGCGGAATAGGCGGCCAGCCCGGCCACACCCATGACACCGGCCAACGAGGCGACGTTGACGACGTGTCCTTTGCGCCTCGGTTCCATCAGGCGAATCGCCTCGATGGTGCCGTTCATCACGCCTTTGAGGTTGATGTCGATCGTGCGATCGGTGATTGCCGGATCCTGATCGAGGATCGTCGGTGAGGCCGAGGCGATTCCGGCGTTGTTGACCATCACGTCCATCGGACCGAACTCGGATTCGACCATCTCGAGATGATTTCGAAAGGCTTCGCGATCGGTCACATCGAGTCCGTAACCGGAGGCCTTCTCCCCCAGTTTCGCGGCTTCGTCCGCGGCGAGCTCGCCGTCGATATCCGACATGACCACGCGGTGGCCGCGTCCGGCGAGGATCGCGGCCGTCGCCAGGCCGATCCCCCGTGCTGCTCCTGTGATCACGATCGTCTTCGGTCCGGCCTGATGCGTGCTCATGGCGCCATTCTCGCACACGTGACACGACGCCTTGTCAGTTGGTCTTCGTCAGTCGAGGAGCCGACCGGCTACCGCGGAGAACGCGGCGATCTGGTTCTCGATCAGATCCTCGAGGGAGATGTCGAGGTAACCGAGCACGTAGTCGATCAGCTGCTCGTTGACCGAACCAACCAGCCCCAGCGCGATCACGTCGAGCCGCAAGGGTCCGATCTGCTCCTTGCCGCCCAGCTCCCGGGTGCGGTCGGCGACGATTCCGGCGAAGGCGTGGATCGAGTCCCGGCGTTTCTTCTCCAGCTCCGGACTGACTCCCACGACCTCGATCTCCTGGATCCGGGCCCGTCGGGGATCGCGGGTGAGTTCGTGGGCAAAGGCCGACAGACCGGCCCGCATCGAGGACTCAAGGTCATCGCCCGCGCCGCGAATCGCTTCCAGGGTCGCCTTTCGGCAGTCCGCGAGAACCATCGAGAAGATCTCGTCGAGGAGGTCCTCCCGGTCGTCAAAGGCCTCGTAGAAATACCTCTCCGTCAGGCCGGCCTCTTCGCAGATCGCCTTGACCGGGGTGTTCCCGTAGCCACGGGTGCCGAACAGTTCAACCCCGGCCTCGATCAGTCGCTGGCGTCGCTCGGCCTGCCGCTGCTCGATCGTCTGGCCGCGCCACGTCCTCGTGTTCTCGGAGGTCGGTTCCGCCATCTCAGCCCGCGTTTCGCAACTCCACCAGTTCGGCCAGGTCCTCGTTCGACAGTTCGGTCAGAGCGGCCTCGCCGGTGCTGACGATCGCGTCGGCGAGTTCACGCTTGACTTCGTGGATCGAGGCGATGCGATCTTCAATCGTGCCTTCGGCGATCAGGCGATGCACCTGGACCGAGTTCTCCTGGCCGATACGGTGGGCGCGGTCGGTCGCCTGCTCTTCCACGGCCGGGTTCCACCAGCGGTCGTAATGGATCACATGGTCGGCCCGGGTCAGATTGAGCCCGGTGCCGGCCGCCTTCAGTGAGAGCAGGAACACGGGGACTTCGCCGTCCTGGAAGCGCTCGACCATCCGCTCGCGCTGCCGGACCGCGGTTCCACCGTGGAGCAGCATCGCGTCGATGCCTCGTTCATCGAGATGGCGGGCAAGCAGTCTTGCCATGGCCACATACTGGGTGAAGACGAGGACGGAACTGTCTTCACTGAGGATCGTGTCGAGCAGCTCGTCCAGCAATTCGAGCTTGCCGGAGCGCTCATCGAGCTTGCCGTTCTCCTCGCCAAGGAACTGCACCGGGTGGTTGCAGATCTGCTTCAGCGAGGTCAGCAGCTTGAGCACCAGGCCGCGACGGTTGATGCCTTCGGCGGTGCGGATCTGGAGCATGTTCTCCCGCACGGCAGCTTCGTAAAGCTTGATCTGCTCGGGAGTAAGGGCCACCGGCTGGTCGGTGATCGTCTTCGGCGGCAGTTCCGGCGCGATGCCCGGATCCGACTTCCGGCGTCTCAGCAGGAACGGCCGGACCAGGCGGTTGAGCAGACGGGTCGCCGCTTCGCTCGCCTCGAGCTCGATTGGGTCGGCCCACTTCTTGCGGAACGAACCGAGGCTGCCGAGCAGGCCGGGCGTAGTCCAATCGAGGATCGCCCAGAGTTCGCTCAGGTTGTTCTCCACCGGGGTACCGGTCAGGGCGACCCGCGAGCGGGCGGGAATCGTCCTCAGCGCCTTGGCTGCTGCGGACCTTGGGTTCTTCACGTGCTGGGCCTCATCGGCCACCAGCAGCCCCCAGGGCACGGCCTCGAAGCGCTCGGCGTCGAGTCGCATCGTGCCGTATGTGGTCAGGACGAAGCCGCCCGTGATCTGGTCGAGGCTGCGGTTCGGCCCGTGGTAGCGACGGACTGCCTCGGTCGGCGCGAAGCGCTGGATTTCACGCTCCCAGTTGCCTAGCAGCGAGGCCGGGCAGACGACCAGGGTCGGGCCTGCGGTCTGTGGGTTCAGTCGTCGGTGAAGGTGCAGCGAGATCAGCATCACCGTCTTGCCCAGGCCCATGTCATCGGCCAGGCAGCCACCGAGGCCGAGCGATGTCATCCGGTGGAGCCACCGGAGCCCCTCGACCTGGTACTCGCGAAGGGTCGCATTGAGGGCTTCGGGTGGGTCGATCTGACCGGACTGCTCTTCGCCGGTCACCTGTTCCCGGAGCTGGGCAACCCAACCTTTGGCTTCGACCTCAACGCGTTCGCCATCAACTACCGTGCTGCCGGTAAGGGCGACGCTCAGCGCATCGATCGCGGTCAGGGGCTTCAGGTCGGGATCCCGGGCCCGGTCCGCCATCGCCCGGGGCACGAGGACCCAGCGTTCGCGCAGACGGACGATCGGACCGTCCGCATCGGCGACCTCCGCCATCTCCTCGTCGCTCAGCGGCACACCCCCCAAGGAGAGCTGCCAGGAGAAGCCCTGCAGCGCGTTCTGGTCGAAAACGTCGGGAACGCTCTGGCTGAGCCGTCCACTGCTGCCGACCACGACCTTGGCATCGAGCGACTGGTCGAGGTCCGGATCCCACTCGAGGGCGATTCCCGAGGCTTCGAGCCGTTCGGCGGCGCCGTCGAGCAGGTCGAGCACTTCTTCGTCTCTCAGTTCGAGCCGGTCAGGGACGTCGGCTTCGAGCAGGCTGCGGAGCGGCGCCCAGGCAGCGGCGGCCATGCCGACCCCCATGGTCGTGTCGATCCTTCCGCGGGAACCGAACTCCTCTTTGTCGCGGGTCCAGAGTTCGGCTACGTCCTCGAACTCACCGGGCCGGTCCGGCGGGTGGGTCCGGACGACCATTTCGAAGGGCCGGATCCGGTAGAGACCGTCGGATGCTCCAACCCGCAACCGGATTGGCACATCCTTCCGCTTCGGGCGCGGGTTTGCGCCACCGTTGGCGCCAGCGCGCCCGGGCGCGTCACCGGTTCTTGGGAGTGATGAGGAAGGAGACAAAAGCGGCCAGACATTGTATGTCAATGGCGCGGCGGGCTCGGCTACCTACCCCTTCGCGGTTCGATCAGCCTGCTTCTTCGGTTTCCCGGCCCTGTTTCAGGTCGATCCCCGCGGCACGCAGCATCAGGTAGCTGAGATAGATCGCCAGAGCGAAGACAGGCAGCCCCATTGCGGTTTTGGCGATGCCGAGCGCGACCAGCGAGCCGGTCAGATAGAGCGGCAGCTGAACCGAAAGTCGCAGGAGGAAAGTTCCCACCCAGAGCCAGCTGATCTTGCTGAAGAGCCGCACCCGATCCGGATCCTGCCGCCAGTTCATGCCCTCCCCGATCAACGGTCCGATGAACACACCCATCAGCGGCCAGCGAATCGCGATCGAGACCGCGTAGGCCAGCGCGTACCCGGCGTTGAAGAGGAGTCCCGGCAGGAAGAAGTCTTCTGCCTTGCCGGTCCGGGTGGCGATGAAAGCTGCCAGCGCCACTCCAAGAAAACCCGAAGCGGCGTACCTCATCCTCTCCCCTCTGACCAACCGCACCAGGGCGATCAGCAGGGCGATGCCGACCGCGATCGCCGCGGCCAGCTCGAGCTTCTGCCCGCTCACCGTGTAGGCGATTACGAAGGCAAGTCCGGGAATGCTCGAGTCGGCAATTCCCTGGGGACCACCAAGCTCGTCAAGGAGGTTGATCTCCTCCTTCTCATCGAGCTCAACCTCGACGTGATCATCTTCCCGGCTGACTTCGCTCACCCGGGGATTGTCGCGGAAAGCTCCCTCACCCCGCCATCTCGCAACCGGTCAGCACATCCACGCCACGATCGATCCGAAATTTCTTCTCCTTGCCGGGTCCGCAGTCGATGCGGTCGCGGAACCCATCCATCTGACCGTGAAAAGTGTCGTCACCCGGGCCGCCAAACACGAAATCCGCTCCTGTGTCACCGCCGCTACGACCGCCGGAGCCGATTTCGTCGCGGCCGGCGCCGCCGTGAATTCGGTCGCGGCCGGGACCTCCGACTAGACTGAAGGGAGCCCACTCGTAGTTGTTGACCTGCCGGTCGTCACCGCCAAGGGCCCGGATCAGGTCGTTGCCCGTTCCGCCGCTCAAGGCGTCCGGTCCGCTGTGGCCGATCAGCTCGTCGTCTCCGTCATCACCCTGGACGGCGAGCTTGACCCAGGACGGTAACGGCTCCAGGCCCTTTCTGATCGCGGGCCGGGTGTAGTCCCGGCCCGGCCCGGCGGCCACCCGAATCGCCTCGACCGAGATTCCCGGCAGGATGTCGTGATCCGGCCGGTCCCCATCCTGACCAGGATTGAAGTTCACGGTTGGCACCCCGTCGGCAGCACCGAAATCCAGTCGGTCGGTGCCTTTCGTTCCGATATACCCGAGGGAACCGTCGGGCCGGGTTGGTGGAGGACCCTGGACAATCCGGATCTCTATCTCCGGCCCGACCTGCTCTCTGGTCGCTCCCGGAGCCAAAGCCCAACCGGGACGGGCCCTGCTCATATCGAAAACGATCAGGCTGCCGTCGCCGTGCCTGGGAAGAAGCAGATCGATGCGATCGATTTCCGAGGTAGTGAGGGTTTCGAAACCGCAGTCGAGTTCGCGCCCGCGGAGAAATGAAGCCGGAAAGGCATTCCGATAACTCTCCTGGGATCGAACCGAAAGGTTCACGCCGCGCTGGGCGATGATCAGAGTCGAATCGAAGAAGGTCCCTTTTGCGTTCAGTCGCAGTACGTTGTCGGCCGGACCCGACGCTCCAGCCTCGATCACATGGCAGCGACCCCCTTCGGCCGCCGACGCGGTGACCGGACCGAGTAGCGAAGCCAGGACGATCAGCGACACCAACCACCGGAAACGGATCGTTTTCATCGGGTACATCCTTTCGTCGAGGTGCGTCCGTCCGCCCCGGCCAGATTGATTCGCGAAAGGGCTGGAAGTAGCTCCGCTCCACCGTCAGGACCCCTTCGCTCCACGTACCCGGAGAAGGTCAAGGTCCCCGAGTTCTGCTTCACCGAGTCGAGACCGTACGAACCTAGTACCAACGGCCATGTCTGGCTGAGGATGCCGTCGCCGCCGCCAAACTGACGGTCTAGTTGGCCCTGCGTGTCGTAGCGCAGTACCGAGAAGCCTGGTTTGCCTCCACACGGTTCAAAGGTCGCCGCGACGTCGAGCCCGCCCCGGCCGCCAGGGTGAAGGCCGTTGATCCAGAAGGTGCGTCCGCCACCAACCCGGATCCGGCCGCGCTTGCCGAACCGGCGGTCCGGCCGCCCGTTCCCGCGAAGCATCAGCAACGCTTCCGGCCTGTCGCAGTTGCCCAGGCAGTCGTAGGTGACGTGGACGGCGATCCTGCCGTCCGGCAGAGCGGCAACGCCACGCGCGTACCCCCTCAGCCCGAACCGGTACTGAACGGCTCCATTCCGGCCAAATGCCCGGTCGATCCGACCGTCCGGGAGGAAGCGGGCCACACCGACCATCTGGGTCACATTTCGCTTGTCCACACAGCTGAACATGCTTGAGCAGATGCCGCCGACGACGATGATCCGGCCCCTCCGGTCCCGGGTCAGCGAAGTCGCCACTCCGTCGATCTTCAGCTGGACCTGGGCCGTCCCGCCCTTCCCGAAGCTCCGGTCGATGGCACCCGACGGCAGATACCTGGCGACCCGGAAGGTGCTGGCTACCGATCCATTGATTCCTCGACCCTCCCCCTCACCGCCTCCGGCCACGAGGAAGCGACCGCCGGGCAGACCGACCGCGTCAGCGATGTCACCGGTTTCGAAACCGTCGACCAGCCGGGCCTTGTAGGAACCACCAGGTCCGAAGCGCACGAAGGTGTTGGTCTTACCCCGCTGGTACGGAGCACCGATTGCCGACACCCGACCCTTTGGGCCGGGGACCAGGCTCGCGCCGAGCGCGAAGTCGACATCCCGAGCCTTCCTGAACCCGTCCTTGCCGAAGCCCTTGACCGGACTACCGGCCGCCGTGAAGCGTCCGACCGTGAGGTCAGCTCCGTACTCACCGGAGAACGAGGCCGAAGCAAGTCCGCCGTCTGAAAGCTTGACCAGTGATTCGAACGAGTCGGCGGTCGGAGCGGTGAGCGGGTCGATTGGAAGGCCCCTTTCGTTGAACGACTCGTCGAACTGGAAGTCGCGATCAACCCGGGCAAGCGCAGGTCGGCCGCCCGCGTTTGGGGCCGACACAAATGAGCCGTCCGGCAGGGCCAACGGATGACTCCGGTTAGGTACCGAGAACGTATCGGCTGCCTGTGAGATCACCTCGCCGTCCTCGGAGATCCGCAGGAGGACCCCGTCTCGAACGACGGTAAGCATCGTGGCGTCGGGCCCAATCCCAACGATTCGCAACTCGCCCCACGAACGCATGTCCCCGGTCTCCAGTGCACCTCCTTCACCGAAGGTGCCGTCGAGGGCGCCGTTGGCGGTGTAGCGGAGGACCGCACCCGAACCGCTGCTAGCCCGTTCTCCTCCGAGGTAGATCCGATTTCCACTCAAGGTCATGCTCTTCGACCAGAAGGTAAGGCTGGGAGTCTCTGCGGTTCCTCCGTTGCCAAAGCTCCGGTCGGGTTTCCCATTTGGCTTCAGGCGTATCAACCGGTCCGCCCTGGCCTTCTCGCCTTCCTCGTTCGGGTCGGTTCCGGCGAGGAGTATCCGTCCGACGCCGTCCACCGAGAAGGCGGACGCCTTGAAGGCCCTTTTTCCGCCCAGTCTCAGAACTCCACCCTTTCCGAAACTTCGGTCCGGGGTACCGTCAGGTGAAAGCCGAACCAGCTGTGTTTGGGCTGGAACTGCTTTTCCCCCTAAAGGTCCGCCGTCATGGCCGAACCTCGTCCCGACCGTGAGGATCCGCCCTTGCTCGTCGACGTCGACCCCCCATGCCTGCACCAGGCCCGGGAGCCGAACAACGCCATCTTTTCCGAACCGTCGATCCTGCTCGCCCGTATCGGTTATCCGGGTCACGGTCAGCTGTCGGTAGGAGATGCTGGGGTCGACGTACGTGATACCGCCAGCGACGATTGTCTTTCCGGACTGCCTGGCAATCGCGTTCGGTACGTCCCAGTCGGCACCCCGGCCGGGCACCACCTCGATCAGTTTCCAGCCCCGCCGGCCGAAGCTCCGATCGGGAGAACCGTCTTCTTTGTAGGCGAACACGCCGACGTCTCCGTTGACCCTGGCGATGACCCGGAAGCCCTGGTCGGCCCGCACCACTCCAATTGGCTGGACTCCGAGCCGCTTGCTGCCAAGCGCAAAGGAGGCCAGACCGAAATTTCCGAACTTGCGATCGGGTTTCGCCTCGGACGGCATCGAGCCGACCGAAAGCAGAAGCGCGAACACCGCTGTGAACGACAGAACCGCACGTTTCAACATCTCTCCCCTCTGGACTGGTGACCGTGAAACCCCGGCCCGGGGAAGGAGTTGCGCTGGCTCAGGCGGCGAGGCGGTCTTCGAGACCGACCGGAGCCCCGACCGGAACCACCGGCCAGGCACCTTCGATCCGGTCGGGGCGACCCTGCTCGGTGAAGTAGCGCTGCAGTGATTCCGCCTGTTCCATAGCCCAGGCAATCTGCTTCTCGTGGAGCTCGAAGATGTCGAGTTGCCCCAACTGCTCATAACTCTTGCCCATCCGCCAGGCAAGGCGGGCGGCGCCGAGCGCGTCGGCGTCCGCGTCGTGGGCCCCGTCAAGGGGAACCCGGTAGAGCTCGCATAGCTGGGTCAGGTTGCGGCGTCCCTTGCGGAACCGGTCAACCTGTTTGTCAAGCACGTACGGGTCGATGACGAGAAGACCGTCAAGTCCTCCAACCCGGTCGATCAGGGGCATCACCCCGTGGCGACGTGCCTCCCGGTCGAGAATGGTGAGGTCGAAACGGCCGTTGAAGGCGACGATCGGGATTTCTTCGGCCAGGCATTCGGTGAGGATCGCGGTTATCTCCTCGACGGCTTCCGCCGCGGGCATCCCCTGGCTGAGCGCCATCTCGTTGGTGATCTTGTGAACTTCGGTTGCTTCGGCCGGGATCGGCACGCCCGGATTGACCAGCCAGGAACGGCTCACCGTTTCCTCACCGCCGCCCACGAGACTGACCGCCGCGGTAACTATCCGATCGGTTTCGATCGAGGTCCCGGTTGTCTCTATGTCGAAGGCGGCCAGTCGCCCGTCAAACCAGTTCACGATTGAGAAGGTAGCGTCGGCCCCGGACGCCCGAACTGACAACCGCCTTACTTCAGCGACTCGATCGTGATCGGTTCCTGGCGGCCGCTGTGCTCGACCTGAAGCGTGGTGTGACCGATCTCGAACTCGCCTTCGAGCAGCTGCTCCAGCTGCCTGCGGATTCCGTGGCAGTCGGCGTCCGGCGCGACCAGAACGTGGGCGCTCAGCATCGGCATGCCCGAGGTGATCTGCCAGATGTGCAGGTCATGAACCTCGTCGACGCCCTTGAGCGAAGCCATCGAGTAGCCGATCTTCTCGGAGTCCATTCCGGGTGGTGCGGCCTCGAGCAGCACGTCGACCGAATCGCGCAGCACCGACCAGGCACTGAGCGCGATCAGGATCGAGATCACGATCGAGACGATCGGATCGGCAAGCTCCCAGCCCGTGGTGAGGATGATCGCCGCGGCGAAAATCACGCCGAGTGACCCGGCCAGATCGGCCAGCACGTGACGGAGCGCAGCCTTGACGTTGAGACTGTCACCGGCCGAGCGGTAGAGCACCCACGCGGCGAGCAGATTGACCGCTAGACCAATCGCGGCGATCAGGAGCATCCAGCCACCAAGGATCTCCGGCGGGTCACCGATCCGGCCAATCGCCTCGACGATGATCCAGACCGATACGACCACCAGCAGAACCCCGTTGATCAGGGCGGCGAGGATCTCGGCCCGTTTGAAGCCGTAGGTCCGCTTCGCGGTCGCCGGGCGGGCGGCGAGCGCCACCGCACCCAGAGCGAGGAACAGCGAAAAGCTGTCGGAGAGCATGTGAGCGGCATCGGCCAGCAGGGCCAGCGATCCGGTCAGGAGCCCGCCGACCACTTCGGCCAGCATGAATCCGGCGGTCAAGCCGGCGGCGATCAGAAGAGCCCGGCGATCCGCTTCCCGATAGGCCCCCGGGCCGTGGCTGTGCCCGTGATCTCCGTGGTCGTGGTCGTGTCCCATGCGAAATCCGAGTCTACGCACCAGTGGGGCGGAGTTTTGGGCGCGTTTGCGGC
>JAEZIQ010000108.1 GCA_023436605.1 Actinomycetes bacterium
CCGCGGGGCGGCCGCCCCCCCCCCCCCGGCCCGGGTGGTAGCAGTTCTCGACTGAAACGGGCGCTCGGTTCAATACACCGGTGTCATGACCCGGTCATTTGAACGGAGCCCGGGTCAGCGGGAAGGGAAGCGGGCTTCGAACTTGCGGAACCGGGCGGCCAGGTCGGCCAGGGCGGCCTGTTTTTCGGCCGGGGCGAGGAAGGAACAGCGGAGACCGTTTCGAGCAAACGTCTTGAGCTGCCGGTAGCCGAAGCCGTGTTGCCGGACCGCCTTGACGTACTGCTGGGTGAGATCGGTGCGGGACACGCCCTCATCGTCGGTCGACAGGGTGACCTTGATCCCTGCCCTGACGTAGTCGGTGATCGGGTGGCGACGGCCGAACAGCCTGAGGATCTGCTCATTCGAAGTCAGGTTGGATTCGAGGCAGATTCCCCGGTTCTTCATGCTGCGGAGGATCTGGTCCGGGTTCCGCTCCCAGCGCAGGTCGGCGCCGTGACCGATCCGCTCCGGTCCGGCAACGTTGACGGCCTGGCGAATGTGGAATCTGAGGTCTGACGGCGGCACCAGTCCGGGGACCAGCTCGCCCGCATGCAGGGTGACCTTCTCGCCCGGATAAACCGAGCGCAGGTACTTGACCATGCGCATGTGGAGGCTGTAATCGCCGGTCGAGTAGGCGGCATCCTCGGGCTGGACCATGTTCATCCCGGCCCAGTTCGGGTCGGTCGCCATCAGTTCGAATCCGAAGAGCAGCTGGGCGAAGACGACCGCGGGAAGCTGGTTGCGAAGGACCTGGACGTCGAAGTTGACCAGCACCTCGCAGCCCGACTTCGGTTGAGCCGTGGTGCATTCCTGAAGGTCGGAGCGGCGGCTGAGGGCTGACGTGGCGGTGAGGCTGGCCGCCGGGATCGCGTTCCTGATTCCCGCGTCCAGCATCGCCTGCCTCATCGCCGCGAAGTCGGGGTTGTAACCGACCTGGTTGGCGATCGCCAGGGTGGCCCCGAACTGCGGCGTGATCAGTGGCTCGACGTACTGGACGTTCTGGTCGGCGGCCCGCTGGGTGACCTGGGCGAGGCCGTCGCCCTGACGCCCACTGAAGGCTGAACTGAACAGGTCGAAAGTGGCGAAGAAGTGGTTGTGTCCGGAGAAGGCATCGGGCCGGAACTCCCGCATCGACCAGGCCGCGAGGATCTGATCCCAGAGCTGGGTGTTTGAAAGGGCGTTGCTCAGCGGCACCTGGGTGCCGCTACAGGGCGGGAAGGAGGAAACGAAGGTGACCGTGTCCACACACTTGCCGTCCTCGGCACCCCAGCGGATCATCGCCTCCGCGTAGACGGCACCCGAGAGGTGCGTATGAAGGTCGGTTCCCTTCGGCATAGAGAGCAGAAACTGACGAAGCCGCTCCGGCTTGTTCCGCAGGGTGTCGAGCCGTTTGGCCGCCCCGGGCACATCGGCCGACGCGGCCGATGGCAGGCAAAGCGTGGCGAGGAGGGCCAGGACGAGGAGGGCCAGCAGACGTACGTTTCTCACAGCGCGATCGTATTCGCACCGGCGGAGAGGAAACGAATCTCCGGGTCTTCTTCCGCCAGGTCTCCGAGCAGCTGCCGGGGATCGATCACCTCGTCGCTGTGGTGAATACCGGCGGGAACCCGGCCCTCGATCACTTCGGCGGCGAAGAGCGCAGTTGCAATTCCGGTAAGCCGGGACTGGTCGCGGGAAAGGATCGAGAGCTCGGTCAGCTCGCCGTTTTGATCGGTGGCCTGGACCAGGACTCCGCACTCGTCGGTCCCGACACCACCTTTCGCGAGCATGCCGAGCAGGGCTTTTCGCGACCGGGGACGGCGGGTCAGCTCGCCGCCACCGGCCAGCGCAGCCAGTCGCATCGACCGAGCCGCGGAAGGGGGGAGCGTGACCAGCCAGCTGCTGACCGTGGGGACCCCCTGGGTGCGGACCAGGCTGCGCTGCTCTGGAAAGTCGAATCGGACCCCGAGTCCCGGGCGCCGGCGCCCGGGAACTTCCGCGGTCTTCGTTTCCCGCTGGGCCCGGAACCAGGTCGGTACACCCTCGACGAAAGCGATGAACTCGGAATCGAACTTGTCCAGGGTCCATTCGAGGGCAGCAGTGCCGTGATCGTCGCCGGAACCGAGCAGGACGAAGATGTCCAGCTGGCGGACCTCGGGCACCGACTCGACCAGTAGTCGCGCCGCGAGGTTGGTGAGGCCGGGAGCGAGTCCGACGTCGATCAGGCCGGTGCCGCCTTTCCTCGTTGCGGTCGGTCCCAGAGCCTCGATCATCTCGAGGATTCGTCCGTCGGCCGAGATGTCGACGTATCCGAGCCCTCCGGAAAGACAGTGGGATGCGAACGACGGGTCGAACTGATCGAGGCACATGATCACTACTCCGGCTCCTTCCGGTGCTGAACCGTCCGCGGTGTCCAGTCTCATTCCCCGACAATCGTGCCCGACCGAGGCCGCCGCCCGGTCGGCCTTTTCCTGGCTTCGGCCAGCCAGAACGACCCGGCCCGGATAACGAGGTGCGAGGCGGTCAGCCAGGCTGCGGCCGACCTGTCCGTAGCCGCCGACGATGACGATGTCGCCCTCGAGGGCCGGGTTCTCTGCCATCAGATGCCGGGTGTCGCTTCGATCCTGCCGGCCTCGATCTCGGCCGTGAACGCATTGAAGTCTTCGCGGTTCTGCTTCGCGTAGCGGAGGCTGAACTCGGCGATCGCCTGATCGAACTTGTCGTTCTTGCCCAGATACTCGGCAATCGCCACGCGATCGCCGGTCCGGGCATGGGCCAGGGCAAGCACCCCGCCGCAGGCCTGGACGTACTGAGCCAGTCCCGCTTCCTTGAGCGAGGCAATGTCGATCGAGAGCTTGCCGTCCCAGAGCTGCCGCACGTAGAAGTCGCGGACGGTTCCATCGGGGCCCTTTGCGCGAACCCACCCCAGGAAGAGATCGCTGGCGGCCTGGGTGAGCCTCTGGCCTTCGACCACGCGGCGGCCCTGCAGTCGGAACTTCGAAGCCCCGGCGTAGGGAGCCAACACCGAGTTCTGGGCCTCCTTGACCTGCAGCACCAAGGGGTCCCTGCGGCGGTTGGAGAGGAAGAGCAGCACCCAGGCCCGGGTTCCGACCGAACCGACCCCGACCACCTTGCGGGCGATGTCCACGAACCGGTAATGCCCGAATAGATGCTGCCGGTCGGGCGGAAGGGTGTCCCGGTACTGGGCCAGCAGTCCCTCGATCAATTCCCTGATCGCCTCGACGTCCGAGAGCCCGAGGGATTCGGCGAGTTCCCGGCCGGGGACGAGCAGGGGCGGGCGGCTGGTGAAGCGGGGTTCGCCACTTTCCCCGGATGCCTCGGTTAGCTTGCGCTGGGCCCTGGTGCTGTCTTTGCGCGATGCCTTGGCGATGTCCTTCCGCATGTTGATTCCCGACTCCTGGCCGAACGCACGCTCGAGTACCTCGACCATCTGCTCGACGTCGAGCCGCGTGTACCAGACGTCGAGATACGGCATGTCAGCCAGCCGACGCATGACTTCCCGGTAACGGGCGACGCCATCGAGGACGATCCTTCTTGCCACTTTCTTGCTTGCTCCGTTTTCCCGGGCCGCGATCACCGCGCTGGCGGCCATCCGCTTGACGTCCCATTCCCAGGGTGCCGGCAGGGTTTCGTCGAAGTCGTTGAGGTCGAAGACCAGCCTGCGGTCCGGGGCCGCGTAACCGCCAAAGTTCGAGATGTGCGCGTCTCCGCAGGCCTGGACCCGCACGCCGGTGGACGGGGTGGAGGCCAGGTCGGCAGCCATGATTGCCGCCCCGCCCCGGTAGAAGGCGAACGGACTGGCGGACATCCGTCCGTAGCGGATCGGAAGCAGGTCAGGGACCCGGGATGCGCCCTGGTCTAGCAGGATCTTCAGGGGATTACGGCCCGGAGCCGGCTCCCACTCGGCATGGCTCTCCCGGGTAGCGCGCTTGCGAAGTTCCTTTCCGGTCAGTCGCGGTGAATCCTGGGTCAGGGTCGAAGGACCGGAAGCTCTTTTCATGGGGGCAAGATATCCCCACCGGCAGTCATTTCCGTTGGCCCAGGATGAACCGTGTTTCCCGCGGGGAGGTATCCGGAGGTTCCCGGGGAAGGCCAACCATGGGTTTCCCCCAAATCAATTTCGAAGGAGGAGTTACAAATGAGTGGTCCGAGCGGCACTGGAGCACATCTGGACATCGGCGGCGTCTTTGACAGAACCGGCGAGATTTACAAGAAGGCCTTCGGCACGTTCTGGATCGTGGCGCTCTGCCTGCTGCTGCCGGCAGCGGTGGTCCAGTGGCTGCTGGGAGACAGCGGATTCGGCGGTTTCATCAGCTGGCTGGTCAATCTCATCGCCAGCGCCTGGCTGATCGGCTCGATCATCCGCATCGTCCAGGATGTCGAAGAAGACGGCCAGGTCGACTACACGGTGGGCGACCTGCTGGGTTCGATCGTGCCCCGCCTGTTCGCGATCGTGGTCCTCAACTTTCTGGTTGGACTCATCATCGGCATCGGGCTGATCTTCCTGATCATTCCGGGCGTGATTCTCGCCCTGGTCCTGGCGGTTGCCATGCCGTCCCTGGTGGTCGAGGGAATCGGGGTCTTTGACTCGATGTCCCGCAGCGCCGAGCTGACCCGTGACAACCGGATGCGGATCCTCGCGGTCGGCCTCCTGGTCATCCTGATCATCATCGGAATCGTCGCGGTCACCTTCATCCTGACCATGGCGAGCCCGTTCCTCGGAGCGATCGGTGCCCTGGTTCTGGGGATCCTGCTGTACCCGTATCTGGCAATGCTGACGACAGTTCTTTACTTCAGGCTCGTCGAGCTGAAGGAGGGCAGCGTGGTCGCGGTCGAAGAGACCGTGATTGTCGAGGAGGACGCTGGCCCCCCGCCGGTCGTTTAGCCGGCGGCAAACTTGCGCCGGCCCGGGTGGGAGCCCCCGGTCCAGCGCACTTCAGGAAAAAGGCCGCGGTCCGCATGTGCGGGCCGCGGCCTTTTCTTTTCTTTTCCTTTCCCTAACCGAGAGCTCCGGGCGCCAGCAGGCTGAACGCGCAGAGCGCTCCTGCGAATGCGACCGCGATCAGCGTGTACCTGATGCTGACCGGACTTCGATCGGTGCCTGACGGAATTCGCTTCACCTGAATCATCTGAGCCCCTCCCTTTGAAGCTCTTAGTTTCTTCTGTTACAAAGAACCCGGGAAGCTCTGACGGGTTGCGGTGAGGCGGTTCAGGGAGTGAGCGGTGCGGATTTGCGGGTCACCAGGCGGGTGACGGGGGTGCCGTCGCTCCAGCGGCCGAGCCAGCGGTGCCGGGGTCCGGTGCCGAGGGCCAGGTGGCAGTTCCGGTTCTTGTAGGCGCAGGAGCGCAGCGCGTCCCAGTCCCGCCAGCAGAAACGCCAGTCGTAGGCATCGGCCGTTCCCGGATTCGAGGCACAGACGCCGTGCCTGGAGCTGAGGGCAGGGGAGCCCCAGTCGTCGGTCCGGGTCATGACCAGGGACTTGTTGCGATTGGGAATGTGGGCAAGTCTCGGGAAGACCGCGTTGCAGCTGCCCTCGACCAGCCGGGGCACGCCAATCACGCCATCGGCACCGGAGTGGCACTCGAATTTGACGTCGGCCGGAATGCCCTCCAGCGAATCGTCCAGGGCCGGCTCGCCCAGCCCCGCGACTTCACCGTCGTGCGGATCGTCGAGAAAGATCGCGTTGGGGCGCGGCAGTCCGTAGAACCGGTACTGGTTGGTGATGTTGGCCGTGATGATCCCGCCAAAGGAGTAGCCGTAGTAGCTGGTCCGGGCGGTGTTCGGCTGGACCCGGTCCGGGTTTTCGCGCAGGTAGTTGAGCGCACCGTGGATGCCCCTCACCGCCGAGTCCATGCATGCCTTGATGTTGAAGGGTCCGGGGCAGGGGTCGAAGTCGCCGATCTGCCAGCGGGGAAAGATCACGACGTTGCCCTTGCGTACGGTGTGGCGGATCAGTTCGTAAAGCCTGTCGTAGCCGCTGAACTCGCCGTAGCCATGGGTGATGATCGCGAGCGGCGCCCGCGCTAGCCGGGGACCAACCGGTTCGAAGGCAAACCACGCATCGGCTCCTTCACCACCCGCGCTGACGCGCCAGTCGCTGTGGTTGTAATTGAGGCTGCCCGGACCTTTCTTCAACGGGCCGGGTTGGACGATGGTCCGCTCGGAGAGGGACTGCGGTGAGGCGGCCTGTGCCGGAACGGTCGAGGCTGCCGCCAGCATGAAAGCGGCGATCGCGAGTACTAGAGTGCGCATCGTTTCTCCTCCGGTCCCATCGGCGTAAATTAGCATACGCCGATAGGCCGATCGGTCAACTCATCCAGCTAACGGAAGAGGTCGGCAACCCAGATGGCGAGCTCGTCGCTGAGCGCGATCAGGTCTGGTTCGTCCTCGGTATCGAGCGCATCCGACGCAAGTTGCCGGGTCGTGTAGATGACCCCGATGTAGGCCGACCAGGGAAGCTGGTCGGGGCCTCGACCCTCGGTCGAATCATCACTCGAAACTCCCCACAGGTGGTGGGCGAAGAGCATGAGGGAATCCCGTCGACGTTTGCGCACGGAGGCACCCATCGAATCGATTTCGACCTGGTAGGCACGGGCTACGACCAGGTCGCTCTGAAGAGTCTCGAGGTAGGCCCGGATCAACCCGCAAACCAGTTCGGAGCGGGACTTGTTGCCGACGTCGACGGCGTTCATCGCCTGGAAAAGCACCTCGATGAAGCGGTCGTACCCGGCCAGCGCACAGGCTTCCTTGCCTTCGAAGCACTCATAGAACGCGGCCAGGGAAACACCGGCGTGCCGGGCGATCTCGTTGGAACCGATCCCCGGCGCACCATGGGCTGCCATCAATTCGGTCATCGATACGAGGATGCGTTCCTGCTGGATCGCACGGACCTCTTCGGTCGTCAGGGAGTGCCTGCCACGGGGTAGGGCCTGGAGCGGCTCGAAGAAGACTCCTTCGCGCACCCGGGGAATCGCATCATGCGGGGACTGGACCGTCATCGCCGGGAAATATACCCGTGGTTTCTCCGGAATTTTTCTTTTTGACCCGCCGCAACTCCCTTCTCTTCCCATGGTTATGAGGTCTGTTACGATCGAAGTAGAGGGTTGTTCTTCAAGAGAGGATGAGGATGTCGGACTTGTCAGAAGATGTCCAAGCAGGTGATTTGGGAGTGCAGGGGGAAGAGGTTCAGGCCGAACGGGGCGGGCTCACCCGTCGCGGCTTTCTGACCCGGTCCGCTGCCACCGCAGCGACGGTCGGTGCGGTCGGTAGCCTGGCCGGAGCCGCCACCGCCACCGGTAAAGCCAAGACCGCCCGCAAGGTGCCGGGCAACCACGGCACGGTGCCGCTGCCCAGCGCCAGCCAGGTCCGGGCGGACTACCAGCGCATGGTCGACTTCGGCCCTCGCCTGCCCGGATACGAAGAACATCTCGAGTTCTGCGACTGGATCGAAGACGAGTTCGTCAAGGCTGGCCTGGAGCTCCTGCCGACCGACCAGATCCCGTACAGCCGCTGGCGTCCGGGGGCGATATCCCTCAAGGTCGGCAACAAGACCTTCGACCCGGCCACCACTTACGTCCGGGTGCCCGGCACGCCACCGGAAGGAATCACCGCTCCTCTGGTGGTCGCAGGTGACGGGCCGGTCGACGGAAAGATCGTGCTGGTCGAGGCGGCCGTGCCGACTCCCCGCAAGGCCGGACTATTCATCGCCATGGCCGACTACTGGCAGTGGCGCGGACATACCGCCTTCGAAGGTGCGGCCGAGGAATTCGACCGCTTCGCCTTCTCGGACTGGCCTTCGATCAAGCCTTACGCCGACCAGGGAGCCAAGGCCGTGCTCTTCATCAGCCGAGCATCCCGAGCCGAGGTCGAAGGCAACTGGTCCCCGCACCAGGCCGGCGTACAGCCGATTCCGGGGCTGGTGCTCGACCGCGACATGGGCGCCGAGCTCAAAGCGCTGGCAGCCAGCCAACCGGACGCCACCCTGAAGCTGGAGGCGGACTGGAAGGACACCTACGTCCCGCAGATCACCGGGATCCTGCCCGGCGAAAGCGACGAGGTGCTGGTCGTCAACTCGCACACCGACGGGCAGAACGCGTTCGAGGAGAACGGCGCCGTGGCCCTGGTCCACATGGCCCGTCATTTTGCCTCCCTCCGAGGCAGCGAGAAGCTGAAGCGGACCATCGTCTTCCTGGCCTGGCCCGGACACATGGCGATCCCGACCAACCGGCCCGAGGACCGAAACACTCTGCCGGAGCAGTTCGGCTGGTTCACGTCCCACCGCGATCTGTTCGACCGGACCGTGGCAGCCGTGACGGTCGAGCACCTCGGGGCCACCCGCTGGGCAGACGACCCGGAGAAGGGCTACCACGACACCGGGATGTCGGATTTCTACGCGATCTGGACCACCCTGGGCGCGATGCAGGATCTCTGCAAGGTGGCCCTGAAGAAGTCGGACCTGCAGCGTCACGCCCTGCTCAGGCCGCCGGTCCAGGTCACGCCGGGGGTTGCCTGGCACCACCGGGGTATCCCTCACGTGGCCGGCATCTCGGCCCCGAAGTATCTGGTTCGGGTTTCCGAGAACGGCGACATGGACAAGCTCGATGCGGAACTGGCTGCCCGCCAGACCGCCTTCTACGCCGACGTGGTCAAGCTGCTCGACTCGGCCGATCCGGAAGCGCTCCTGGCCGGCGGAGAGGGAGACGACAGCTTCAACAGCGTCTCCGACCGCTTCTACCCGATGTCCCGGGCCCGCTCGGGACCGGCCCGCAAGGTTGTCTTCGACGCCGGCGAAGGGCGGCGTCTTGCGATCTACATCGGAGGTCGAGCGGCCCGTGACCGCGACATCGGCATCCAGCTGGCGGCGCTCGACAGGCCGCTCGAGAAGGTCACCGTCGCCGTCTACCGCGACGACACCTTCCTCGGCAAGTCGCAGCCGACGAGGGCCGAACGGAAGGTCAAGCGGATCGCCGTCCACCGGCGCGGACACCGGGCCGATCATCGAAACCTTCACCGGAACCGGAGCGCAGCGAAATTCCGCGACGGTACCTACACGATCGTCGTCCGTCAGGACGGAAAACTTCTGGGTCAGCGAAACGTCACTTTCCGACGTCAGCGCTAGGTACCCGGATCGAGGGACAAAGGGGCTGCGGCAGTATCCGCGGCGCAATAACGCAAGGAGAAAAGAAGTTATGGAGTCAATTCAACGCATGGCGGGGACCGGCAGGGCAAGAGCATTTCTACTTGCCGCACTCCTGTCCCTTATCGGCACCCTGGCACTGACAGGTTCGTCAAAGGCCGCCGAGACGCACACGATCACAGCCGACAACGGTCGTCTGACGATGGGGTTCGTCTTCCTCAACAACAAGATCATGCCGGCCGATGTGCCCGGTCCGCTCGACCCGAACATCACCAACACCTCGGGCAGCGGCACGATCGACGTCAACGTCGACGGCTCCACCGCCACTGTCGCGGAGGAAGACTTCAACATGCCGATCGTCTGGATTCCGGATCCCACCGCCGGTGGTGCCCCGATCCCGATGAAGTTCGGTCCGAAGGGTGACCTGGCCGGAACCTGGAACTCGGCCACGGGCGAGCTTTCACTCACCGGCACCCTTCAGGTTGACGTGATCTGGGGATTCGATGAGGGTGGCGAGGCGCAGATCTGCCGTTTCACCGCGCCGAACCAGACCTGGACTACCGGCCCCAACGCGATCAGCCCGGGCGTACCGTTCACTAACGGTCTCACCGGAAATGGTGCGATCTCGACCTTCTGGGATTCACTTCCGGCCGGCGAGTCCGTCAACGGTGGCAACTGTGCCAAGCCGAACGCCGTCGTCCGTGACCCGGGCGCCGTCTGGCTTTCGAGCGGCATCGCCGAAGTGCCCGCCGCACCGACCTGCCAGCAGGAAGGCAAGGACGGTCTCTGGCCCGACTGCACCGAGCCCGAGTGGCCTGACCCGGAACCGGACCCGGACCCGGTCGTGAAGATCAGCAAGATCACGGTCGGCAAGGCCAACGTGACCGCTGGCAAGAAGGCCAAGGTTCAGATCAAGGTCACCAACACCGGTGATCTGACCGCGAACCGCCTCACCGTCAAGCTCAAGTCGAGCAACAAGGCGGTCAAGGTGCCCGCTCAGGTCCAGGTGAAAGTCCCGGCCGGCAAGACGGCCACCGCGACCATCACGGTGACCGCCAAGAAGAACGCCAAGGGCAAGGCGACGATCACCGCCACCTCATCCGGCAAGTCCGGCAAGGGAGTGGTGACTGTCAAGAAGGCGAAGAAAGCCAAGAAGCGCAAGTAGCGCCGAGCCAATCCGTTCAGCGGCCTCCTTCCGGATCACGAGTCCGGAAGGGGGCCGTTTTGCGTTCAGGCCTCGATTTCGTACTCGAGCCAGGTGGACTTGTGGGCGCCGGTCGAGTCGTAGAGGCGCTGGGCCGTGTGGTTGTCGGGTGCGGTCGACCAGGAGAGGTGGGAGGCGCCCCACTCGCGGGCAAGCTCGATCCCGGCCTCGATCAGGGCCCGGCCGGTGCCCTTGCCACGGGCTGCCTCGGTCACATAAAGGTCGTTCATCAGAACGATGTCGGTTGCCGAAAGCGAGCTCTTGTGGCGATAGAAGCAGCCGAAGCCGACTGGTACCTCTCCATCGAAGGCGCCCAGCAGCCAGCCATCGGCGGTTCCACCGAGGAAGCGGGAAAAGAACTCGCGGTTTCGATCGGGATCGATCCGCTCGACCCCGTAGAACTCCTGATAGAGCACGAACAGCGGCTCGAAAAGCGGGAACTCGTCTTCGGTCACGGGCCTGATCTCGATCATGGGCCTAACTTACCTGCAGGTGTTGTTGCCTTAGAAGGGGTGCGGGTAAGGTCGGAGTAGGAAGGGTCCAACGTCGTCTTGCGTCTGAATTTCAAGGTCGCGGCGGCGCTTCTTCTAGAGTGGGACAAGGCGAGCCCACTCACGACCCCGGAGGGTGAATGGCCGGTCCGACCGATAGCAACGAGCAACTCCTCTGCAGCTTCTGCGGGAAATCGCAGCGGCAGGTGAAGAAGCTGATCGCCGGCCCGGGTGTCTACATCTGCGACGAGTGCATCGATCTCTGCAACGAGATCATCGACGAGGAGTCGGTTTCCGCCAGTGCGCCGGCCGGTCTCGATCTCGACCGGCTGCCTCGCCCGCAGAGATCAACTCCGTGCTCGACGAGTACGTGGTCGGCCAGGAAACCGCCAAGCGCGCGCTTTCGGTTGCCGTCTACAACCACTACAAGCGGGTCCGCATGGCCGAGGAAGGCGACGGCGAGGTCGAGCTCCAGAAGTCGAACATCATGCTGCTCGGCCCGACCGGCTGCGGCAAGACACTGCTGGCCCAGACGTTGGCCCGAATTCTCAACGTGCCCTTCGCGATCGCCGACGCTACGGCGCTGACCGAAGCCGGCTACGTCGGCGAGGACGTCGAGAACATCCTGCTCAAGCTGATCCAGGCGGCTGATTACGACGTCGCCAAGGCCGAGACCGGGATCATCTACATCGACGAGATCGACAAGATCACCCGCAAGGCCGACAACCCCTCGCTGACCCGGGACGTCTCCGGTGAAGGCGTCCAGCAGGCGCTGCTCAAGATCCTCGAGGGCACCACCGCCTCGGTACCGCCGCAGGGCGGACGCAAACATCCGCACCAGGAATTCCTGACCATCGACACGACCAACATCCTCTTCATCTGCGGCGGTTCCTTCGCCGAGCTGGAGAAGGTGATCGAGCGCCGGGTCGACAACAAGGGCATCGGTTTCGGCGCGGTGGTCAACGAGGACGGCCACGAAGATCCGGGCGAGCTCTTCGAGCAGGTGCTGCCGGAGGACCTGGTCGAGTACGGCCTGATCCCCGAGTTCATCGGACGGCTGCCGGTTGTCGCCGCTCTCCATCAACTCGACCAGGCCGACCTGGTCCGGATCCTGACCGAGCCCAAGCACGCCCTGGTCCGTCAGTTCCAGCGCTTCTTCGAGTTCGACGACATCGAGCTCGTCTTCGCCGAGGATTCGCTCGAGGCGATCGCCGACAAGGCGCTGGCCCGCCAGACCGGGGCCCGGGGACTCCGCTCGATCATCGAGGACTCGCTGCTCGACGTCCAGTTCGAGCTGCCGTCGCGGGAGGACGTGAGCAAGTGCGTGGTCACCCGCGAGGCGATCGAGAAAGGGCAGCCGCCGATGCTGGTCACCGGTCCGGGCAAGTCGCTTGATCCGCACGCCGAAGATGACATCTTCGGCGAGGAACAGACCGCCTGAGGGCTGAGCGCCAGGGGCGCGGGATAATTCCGCTGTGGGAGTCCCGCTGCTCGACAAGGATCCGAACGGCCTCCACGTGACGTGGGGAGGCCACGCGACGGTCCTGATCGAACTCGACGGGGTCCGGATCGTTACCGACCCGGTCCTCCGAAACAGGGTGGTCCACCTGCGTCGCCATGCACCGGACCCCGGTCCTGACTTCGTTCACGAAGTCGACGCGGTCCTGGTTTCGCACCTTCACTTCGACCATCTCGACCTGCCGACCCTGAAGCGCTTCGACCGCAACACAAAGGTGATCGTGCCGGCCGGGGCGGGGCCGATGATCCGCCGGGCCGGCTTTGGCAACGTGGTCGAGATGCTGGCCGGCGAAGCGACCGACATCCGCGGGGTCAAAGTGCTCGCGGTGAACGCCGAACACGACGGTCGCCGCCACCCGCTTGGAGCCGAGGTGGATGCGCTCGGTTTCGTGATCGACGGCAGCCGGCAGGTCTACTTCGCCGGCGACACCGATGTCCATCCCGGCCTGCCGGAGGTTTCAGAGCAGGTGGGTGGTATCGAGGTCGCCCTGCTGCCGATCTGGGGCTGGGGTCACAAACTCGGCCCGGGGCACATGGACCCGCGCGGTGCGGCCCAGGCGGCGGCGATGCTGCAGCCCGAGCTCACCGTCCCGATCCACTGGGGCACCTACTTCCCGATCGGGATGAAGGGAATCCGCGGCCGACTGCTCGAAAAGCCGGTCCTGGCCTTCGATCAGCAGATGAATGAACTGGCGCCCGGTCTGCGGGCCCGGGTGCTCAGGCCGGGAGAGTCTTTTTCCCGTCCGGCCCGTCCGGCAGCCAGCTCTTGAGGATCCGGTGCACGTGCTCGGCCCCGACGACCGGTTCCTCGGGCCAGGGCAACTCGACCGGGTGAAGGACGAAGGGGTGGCACTGGGTCCCGCCCATGCCGCCATGTGAACCGACCAGCTCCTCGAATGCCGCCACTTCGTCCATCTCCTTCCACCAGGTGCTGTTGACCATGATGTCGGGGCAGTTCGAGAAGCGATGGGTCCTCAGCACATGGGCGACCGCGTTCGGGCCGTAAACCTCCAGGGGATCGACTCCTTCGACCTCGCCCGTCTCGATCCAGGTGAGCCCCTCGGCTCCCAGGGCGACCCCGCCTTGCTCGGAATCGACGAGGACGAAGCCGATCCCCGGGTGGTTGCGGAGCGTGTCGAGCAGGTTCGGGAAAAGCTGGTCGATTCGCTCGCGGCTCAGTCTTCCCGGCTCGCGGGGGAAAGTGATCAGGCCGAGGTTGCCCGAAGCCATCACCGAAAGCTCGGGGATCTCCTGGCCATTCGCGTCTATCGTCGTGAGCTCCTTCGAGCCGTTATCGAGCCCGAGATCATCCCGATGCGAGTCCCGCTTGGCGACCGCCTTGGCGGCGCTTCCGACCGCGCCGTCTTCATGGCTTGCCTCCTCGGCACTAGCCGTGATGTAGGCCCGTGGGTTCTGTTCGCCTTCCTCACCGATCGCTACGGCCTCCTTGCCCGTCGCCTTTTCTACGACCTGCTCCAGCGTGACTCCATAACGCTGCAGGAAGGTCGCTCCCTGCGACTGGCCGTGATCGGAGAGCACGACCAGGTGGTAGGGCCGGGGCGCGTCCGTCACCACGCGGCGGATCCGGTCGATCTCCCGGTCGACCTTGCTCAGGGTCCGCAGGGTTTCCGGCCGTTCAATCCCGGAGTGATGGGCGACCTCGTCGTAAGCCAGAAATGTTGTGTAGATCGCGGGTCGACCGGCCAGGATGTCACCGACTACGGCCGCGACCTGGAGGTCCATCTGGATCACGGTGGCCCAGGCGCGCATCACGGCATAGACCCGGGAGCGGGCGATCTTCGGTTCGATCCCGGTCCGCTCCTGGCGCAGGTTGTCGCGCCGTTCGCGGAACACCTCGGCGACGGTGTGGATGATGGTCTTGACCACGCCGTAGGGCCGGGCGAAGTAGGCGGCGTAATCCTTGCCCAGCTCTCCCCGCGGCTTCATCACGGTGCTCATGGTCAGCTGCGTGTGGGGAGCGTCCCCGGAGAGGATGTTCGCGCGGCTGGCGCCGTCGTCGGCCAGGAGTCCATTGCCGTCCGACTGTCTCGCTTCCATCTCCGCCGCGTCTTTCGGATGGTTGGTGACGAGTGCCCGGTTCGTCTCCTTCTCCCACCATCGGAAGGCAGGCATCTCCCGATTGTTGCCGTGAAGGATTCCGGCCTGGCAGGCGCCGGTCTGAGAGGACCAGTCGGTCTCCCAGGTCTCCAGCCAATGGCTTCCTTCCCGGACCCAGGACGCCATCGCCGGGGCGCTGCCGTTGGTCATCGCCCGCCGCAGGACATCACCTGCAAGACCGTCGATCTCGAGAAAAACGACCCCGGGCACGTCGCTCGTTACTACCTGGCCCCGGCGCTTGAGCTGCGACTTGACCACGTTGTAGTACCAGGTGCTGTCCTCGTCGATCGCAAAAAGCGAGGAGAAGAGGGAGGTCAGGATCGCAATCGCGATGGAAATCACGATTCCCTCGCCCACACCTTCGATCCGGACCCAGGGCATCGCGACCAGGGCGAGACCGACCAGGAACGCGTTCAGGAAAAGCCCCCACAGGCCGAGGGTCAGCACGCTCAGCTTCAGCGTGAACCGGGAGAGGACCGGCCAGATCAGGGCATTGACCAGACCGACCCCGAGCGCGGTCGGCAGGGCCGCGAATTCGCCGTGCATGTCGAAGCCGGGAAGGGCGGCCTCGATCAAGAGCAGGGCCAGCGCGTCGATCAGGACGACGAAAACGACCTGCCAGGTCAGCCGCCAGGGGTGACCCTGCGTCTTCGTCTCGTTCAGTCCCTCCATTGCCTGAACTTTCGCAAACCCGACGGTCCCTGTGTTGGCTCGGGCGAAGGAAACGACTGGCAGGGACGCGCCTCTTGCGGCAGCGTCAATAAGATCGGCTGACCTTGGACGAAGCCGCCCGAAAGAAGCTGGAAGAGACAACCCGGTGGGAACCCGGAGAGACTGAAGCGAGGATCTTCGCCGAGTGGATGGAGGGTGGCTACTTCCACCCCGAGGCGACCGGGACCGCCGAAGAGAATTACTCGATCGCGATCCCGCCTCCGAACGTCACCGGCGTCCTCCATATGGGCCATGCGCTCAACGGTTCGATGCAGGACGCCCTGATCCGCATGAACCGGATGAGCGGCAGGAACACGCTCTGGATCCTCGGCATGGACCACGCCGGCATCGCCACCCAGACGGTGGTCGAGAAGAAACTCAAGTCCGAAGGGGTCAGCCGTCACGAGATTGGCCGCGAAGCCTTCACCGAGAAGGTCTGGGAGTGGAAGGAGCAGTACGGCGGCTCGATCCGCGAGCAGTACCAGCGGCTCGGGGCCTCGGTCGATTACGAACGGGAACGCTTCACCCTCGATGAGGGCTACGCCCGCGCGGTCCGCAAGGTCTTCACCGCCCTCTACGAAAAGGGCTACATCTACCGCGACAACTACATGGTCAACTGGGATCCCGGTTCGCAGTCGGCGATCTCCGACCTCGAGGTCGTCAACGAAGAGCGGACCGACACTCTCTACTCGGTCGATTACCCGGTCGAGAACAGTGACCGCGTCCTGACCGTAGCGACGGTCCGGCCGGAAACCATGATGGCCGACACGGCGGTGGCCGTGAACCCGAACGACGAGCGTTACAAGGACCTGATCGGCAGCCACTGCATCCTGCCCCTGGTCGGCCGCCGCCTGCCGATCATCGCCGATGACCACGTCGACATCGAGTTCGGGACCGGCGCGCTCAAGATCACACCCGGCCATGATGTGAACGATTTCGAGATCGGCCGCCGGCACGGGCTGGAGGAGATCTCGGTGATCGGCGAGGACGGCCGCATGACGCCCATGGCGGGCGAACGCTTCGAGGGAATGACCGTGGCCGAGGCCCAGGTCGAGGTGGTCAAGGCCCTGAAGGAGGAAGGCGCCCTGAGCGGCGAGGAGGAATACGTTCACTCGGTCCCGTTCTCCGAGCGTTCCGGCGAGCGGATCGAGCCGCTGATCTCCCTCCAGTGGTTCTGCCAGATGGACGAACTGGCCAAGCCCGCGATCAAGGCGGTCGAGGATGGCCGGGTCAACATCGCCCCCGAACAGTGGACCCGGGTCTACCTCAACTGGATGAACGAGATCCGGCCCTGGTGTGTGTCCCGCCAGCTCTGGTGGGGTCACCGGATCCCCGTCTGGTACCGCGGCGACGAGACATACGTCGGCGAGACCGCCCCGGAAGGTGAGGGCTGGGTCCAGGACGAGGACGTGCTCGATACCTGGTTCTCCTCGGCGATCTGGCCCTTCGCCACCCTGGGCTGGCCGGAGGACACCCCCGAGCTCAAGGCCTTCTACCCGACCAAGTTCCTGACCACGGCCCGGGAGATTCTCTTCCTCTGGGTCGCCCGGATGATCATGACCGGCATCGAATTCGCCGGCGACGTTCCCTTCAAGGATGTGTACGTCCACTCGGTGATCCAGGCTCGTGACGGCCGCCGCATGTCGAAGAGTCTCGGCACCGGTATCGACCCGCTGCAGGAGATTGACGAGCACGGTGCCGATGCCCTCCGCTTCGGGCTGCTCGCGATGTCCTCGACCCAGGACGTCCGCTACTCGGACGCAAAGGTCCAGCAGGGCCGCGACCTCGCGACCAAGCTGTGGAACGCTTCGCGATTGATCCTGCTCAACACCGAGGCCCCCGAGGACCGCACGGTCCCGGCCGATCCGGTTGCCCTCGAGGACCGCTGGATCCTCTCCCGGCTCGAATCGACGATCGAGACGTACACCCGACTGATCGGCGAGTACGACTTCGCCCACGCTGCCCAGGAGCTCTACTCCTTCGTCTTTTCCGATCTCTGCGACTGGTATCTGGAGATCGCCAAGCCGCGGATCTACGACGGCGACCCCGAAGTCGCGCAGGTCCTGCTCCACACCCTGGAGCGAACGCTTTCCCTGGCCCATCCGGTGATGCCTTTCGTGACCGAAGCGATCTGGGAGTATCACCCCTACCGCGAGGGTCATCTGGTCGTCCATCCTTTCCCCGAAGCCGATTCGTCGCGGATCAGCGAGACGGTCGAGACCGAGGTCGGCGAGGCGATCGGACTGACCCGCCAGTTCCGCGGCTGGCGCGACATGGCCGGCGTGCCGCCGAAGATCGTGCTCGGGGCAAACGGGGACGCATCGAGCGTGCCGGAATTCGTGTCCCGGCTCGGACGAATCGAGATCGGATCAGGGGACGGCGAGGTCGTGGCCACGGTTTCCGGGTTCGGCATCCGGGCCAGCGACGAACTCGACATGGAAGCGGTGACCGGCCGGATCGAGGCGCGTCGCGGCAAGGTCGCGGCTGAACTGAAGAAGATCGAGGGCAAGCTGGCCAACGAACGCTTCGTCGAGAACGCGCCGGCCGAGGTCGTGGCCGAGGAACGCGAAAAGGTCGAGCGACTCCAGGCCGAACTGGCCGAACTCGGCTAGGTCGAACGTGGGCGGCCCGGCTGAAGCCGCATGGGACGCAGAAGCCTTCCTCAACTCGCTTGAGCCGATCGGCTGGAAGCTCGGTCTCGAGCGGATGGAGCTGCTGAGCGAAGAGCTCGGACGGCCTCAGGATTCCTACGCGACCATCCACGTGGTCGGGACCAACGGCAAGTCGTCGGTCTCGAGGATGATCAGCGCGATCTGCGAGGCGCACGGGTACCGGGCCGGCTGCTCGCTCTCGCCCCATCTGGCCCACTGGTCCGAGCGGGTCGTGATCTCCGGGGAAGAGGATCCCGAGCTGTTCAGCGAATGCGTCAAGCGCACCGCCGAAGCGGCCGCCCGCGTGAACGCTGGCCTTGAGGGAGAAGAGGTGACCCAGTTCGAGTTGGCTACCGCGGCCGCTTTTCTGACCCTGGCCGAGGGGGGAGTCCAGGTCGCGGCGATCGAGGCCGGCCTGGGGGGCCGGCTCGACGCGACCAACTCGATCCACTCGCTGGCCACCGTGCTCACCTCGATCGGCCTCGACCACACCGAGTACCTCGGCAATACCGAACTTGAGATCGCCGGCGAGAAACTGGCCGTCCTCCGGTCCGGTTCGATCCTGGTATTGGGGCCCGTTTCCGAGGAGGTCCGCGAACTGGCTTACTCCACGGCCGCAGATCGAGGATGCGACGTCCGTGAAGTCAGCCGATCGGCTGTGGATGCCGGGCCTCACACACCCGGGACCGGAGGATTCCAGAGGACCAACTTTGCGGTCGCCGAGGCCGCGGCGGCCTGCTTTCTGGGAGAGGTTTCGCGGCTCAAGTCGGAAGAGGCAGTAAGCGGACTGGTGATCCACGGGCGCCTCGAACAACTGGGCGAGGAGCCCCTTGTTCTGGCAGATGTCGCCCACAACCCGGCCGGGGCCCGGGCCCTCGCGGCCTCGCTCGGGGAAGTGACCGGAGGAAAGCCGGTGATCGGGGTGATCGGGGCCCTGACAGACAAGGACGCACCCGGAATGCTGGCCGAACTGGCCGGATCGCTCGACGCCGCCGTCTTCACCGGCTTGCCGGAAAAGGCGCTGGCGGCTTGGGGAAGGCCCGGGGCGAGCGCCTGGGAGCCGAAAGAGCTGGCCCGGATCGCTGCTGGACTTGACTTGCCGGCAGAGGCAGCCGAGAGCCCGGCCGAAGCTCTGTCGAAAGCACGGGAAATGGCTCTGGAAGTGGGCGGAGCGGTTCTGATCACCGGATCACATTTCCTTCTGGCCCCGGAGAACGGGGCCGGGGCCCCGGGATGACCGCCGGGCAAGGCCTGTCAGAAGCACAAGCTGCCCGTTGAGTAGCCGCCGGTTATGTCACGATTAGCAGGTGAATCGTCAGACCGGCTCCCAATTGCTGTCGATGATGGCGCTGGTCGCTGCGGTCGTGGCGATCGTGATCCTCGTCTTTTTCGGCATCGGGTACCTATTCGGAAGGATGTTCCTCTAGCAAGCCATGCCTCTCGCCATCTTCGGAATTGAAAACACTGCACTGAACCTGGCTGTCACGCTGGTGATCCTGATGCTGGTCGCGATCTGGATCGCCATGATCGTGTTCACCTTCACCGACGCCCGCCGCCGTATCGCCGATCCCTTCCTGGTCGGCTGCGCCACCGCCGCTTCGTTTTTCCCCTTCGTCGGCACTCTCGTCTACACGATCCTCCGTCCGCCGGAGTTCCTCGATGACATTCGCGAGCGGGAGACCGAGATCCAGGAATCAGAGGTGCGGCTCAGGCACCTCAAACACAACTCCTGCCACAAGTGCGGCTCGCCGGTCGAGAGCGATTTCATTCGCTGTCCCTCCTGTCGGACCCGGCTCAAGGAGCCCTGCCCGAGTTGCTCGAAGCCGGTCGGCCTGGGCTGGAAGGTCTGCCCCTACTGCGAAACGACCCTGATTGCCCCGAAGCGCTCCTCGAGGAGCTCTTCGAAGCGGCCCAAGGGCGATTCGTCCGGATCTTCAAGGTCCGGTCGCGCCGAAAGGCCGGAGAAGGACGAGCGCCGACGCCGTACGAGCAAGGCGCCGATCGAAGCTTCGACCAAGGAAAGCCGCTCCTCGAAGAGCAGCCGGACGGAAGAGCCGACCCGCCGGGTTTCCCGGTCTTCCAGCGACGAATCCGCAGAGAAGCCGCGCACGCCGCGGTCTTCGCGGCGCAAGATCGCGGTCGACGGCGACGATGCGCCCACCGACCCGATCAACCGCGGCGACAACTGATCCCGGGCCGGGTCCACGACCCAGATGGCCTGAAACCACACCAACCACACGGAGTACCACCACATGTCCCAGACCCTGATCCTGGTCAAGCCCGACGCTTTCGAGCGCGCCCTCACCGGCGAGGTCCTCGCCCGCTTCGAGCGCAAGGGCCTCCGCATCGCCGCCCTCAAGAAGCTGACCGCGACCGAGCAGATCGCCAACGAGCACTACGCCGAGCACAAGGAGAAGCCCTTCTTCGGCGAACTGGTCGACTTCATCACCGGCGGCCCCCTCGTGGCAGCGGTCCTCGAAGGCCCCGAAGCCGTCAAGGCCGCCCGTCAGCTGATCGGCGCCACCAACCCGGTCGAAGCCGCCCCCGGCTCGATCCGCGGCGACTTCGCCCTCGAAGTCACCTTCAACATGGTCCACGGCTCCGACTCCGACGAGTCGGCCGCCCGCGAGATCGCGATCTGGTTCCCCGAAGGCGTCTAGCCGACCGGCAGCAACCTGTTGCTTCGAAAGGGCGGCCACAGGCCGCCCTTTCTCGTTAACGGCCGCCGATCGCGGACCCCGTCCGGGCCACGCACGCGCCATCGCCCAAGATCCCAGAGCGGTGACACGACCTGGCTACCGGTTACGGGCGTTATCTCGTGGCACCCCCGGGGCCGCGGTCTCAGGTGCGGCGACTACCTTCGTCCGATGACCACTGTCGCGCCCCATTCGGCTGAAGTGGCGAGGGTGGGAGCGAGGCCAACGTCCTTCATGAGTCGCATGGTCGATTCGGCCTGGAGGTCACTGGTTTCGACCAGGAGGTGGCCTTTCGGGGCGAGCCAGAGGATGGCTTCGAGGATTGCCCGGCGCTGGACGTCGAGCCCGTCGTCGCCACCGTCGAGGGTGATCGTCTCCTCGTATAGCCGTGCCTCCCTGGGCATCAGGGGCAGCTCGGCGGTTGGCACGTAAGGGGCATTGACGAGGATCAGGTCGGCCCGGCCCCGGAGGGACCGTGGCAGGGGGTCGAAGAGGTCGCCCTGGTAGACCCGGCCATCGACTTCGGTGACGTTGGTGGCAGCGCAGCGGACCGCGGCCTCATCGATGTCGGTCGCATGGAGATCGGCCCGGCCGAGAGCGACCGCCGTGGCCACTCCCAGGGCGCCAGTGCCGCAACAGATGTCGAGCACCGTGGACCCTGGCTGGCCGAGCCGGACCGCCTTCCTGACCAGGAACTCGGAACGGGGGCGGGGCAGGAAGACACCGGGTTCAACGCCGATTTTCAGGCCGCAGAACTCGGCCCAGCCGACGATCTGCTGGATCGGCTCACCCGACAACCGGCGCGCCACCATCGATTCAAGCTCGGCCGGGGAGGTCGCCGCTTCGCTGAGTAGCCGGGCCTCGTCCTCGGCAAAGACCGAGCCCGCCGCCCTGAGTTCTTCGACCAGATCGTCCACGCGAAACCCAAAGCTACCGGTGGGTCGGATTACCGGCGCTGCTGCCGGAAATCCGACCCACCGGGGTCCGGGGCGGGGTCGTGAATAGGATTCGGCCGTGGGCGTATCCGAGAAAGTTGGGCGGGAAGATGCGATTCGGCTTGCCCGGCGTCATTACCTGGCCCGCGAACGAATCGACATGCAGTCGCTCGCCAGCGAACTCGGGATCGGGCGGACCACCCTCTACCGATGGGTCGGTGATCGCGACAAGCTGATCACGGAGATGCTCTCCGAAATGGTGCTCGAAGTAATCCGGACCGCAACCGAAGAAGCCGAAGGCGAAGGGCCACAGCGGATCGTCGACGGCATGCGCCGTTTCATGGAAACCTCGGCCGGCTTCGCCCCGCTACGCCACCTGGTGCAGACCGAGCCGGAACTGGGACTGCGGGTGATGCTGGCACCGGGGTCCGGAGTTTCGAACGCGATCATCGCCCAGCTCCGGACCGAGATCGAAAAGACCCGCCCCGACTGGTCGGGTGAGAAGGCAGCTGACCTGGCCGATGTCCTGACCCAGATCGGCATGGCCTACGAGTGGGGCAACATCGCGGTCCGATCCGAACCGGAGATCGACCGGGCGATCCGGGCGATGGAGAATCTGATCCGCGCGGCCGACCTGACCACGTGAGATCCCCGAAAGTCATTCTTGCCTCGGGCTCGCCGCAACGGAGGGAGATCCTCGAGCGACTCGAGATCGATTTCGAGGTCAGGGTCTCGGGGGTCGAGGAGATCGTCGACGGCGATCCGGCCGCTGCGGTGCTGGCCAACGCGCTGCTCAAAGCGCGGGCGATAGCCGAGTCTGCGCCAGGCTCCCTGGTGATCGGCTGCGACACCGACGTGGTGCTCGAAGCGAGCATCATCGGCAAGCCGGAAGACGAGCAGATGGCCCGGGAGTACCTGGGTCGCCTCTCCGGCCGGGACCACCGGGTGTTGAGCGGCCTCGCGATCATCGGGCCGGAGCCGGAGCAGGTTCGTTCGGGGGTTGCCGAGTCGACCGTCCGCTTCCGGGAACTCGGTGAGGGGGAGATCGAGCGATACCTGGCCAGCGGGGAGTGGCAGGGGAGGGCCGGCGGGTACGCGATTCAGGGACGGGGATCCGCTCTCGTCGCCCGGGTTGACGGCGACATCTCGAACGTGATCGGCCTGCCGGTCGGTTTGTTGTTGAATCTGGCTCCAGAACTGGATTTATGAACCGCTGAAGCAGCCTCGCTAAGGTTGCCTCTCGCTGCAATCCTGCCCGCAGCCACCTGTTCGGGTGTACGGCTTTCCCGCCAAGGTGAGAAAGTCGCCTGTCCGGGGCGATTTCCGCTCCGATGATCCGAGCAGCGCCTTCCTCCGAACCGACTCCGAGCCCACCATGTACCGCAAGCAAGTCCGACGACGTCGAGCCGTTCTCATCGGCCTCATCGTGCTGGGCTTTGTGCTGCTCACATTTACCGTCGGCAGTGGCTCGGGCCGCACCGGAGGCGTCGTCGGAACCGTGCTCGACCCGATCACCAACGGCGCTTCGAGGGCCCTCAAACCCGCCCGTGATCTCGTCAACTGGTTCGACGAAACCTTCGAGGCGCGGGGCGAGCGAGAGAAACTTCAGCGCGAACTCGAAGAGGCCCGCGGCCTTGCCGTCGCCGGAGAAGTCGCCCTCGAGGACAACCGCCAGCTGCGCAAACTGGTCAACCTGAAGGAACAGGGCAAGATCCCCGATACCTACGACCCGGTGACCGCAAACGTGGTCGGGCGATCGCCGACCGTCTGGTTCACCACCGTAAACGTCAACGCTGGCTCCGGGGACGGGGTGGCGGTCAACGACCCGGTAATCAGCGGCGACGGCCTGGTCGGACGGATCAGCTCGGTCAGCCGCTCCGGTTCCGTGGTCACCCTGATCTCCGACAGCTCCAGCGCGGTCAGCGCCATGATCCTGCCCGGCGGCGCGCAGGGCGTGATGCGGGCGAAGGTCGGCGACCCCAACTCGCTGGTGCTCGAGTTCCTGGACGAGACCAGGAACGTGACCACCGGGCAGACCGTGGTCACTTCGGGCTGGCGCGGCGAGGGGCTTTCTTCGCTATATCCGCGTGGAATCCCGATCGGTGAAATCAGCCGGGCTCCGATCAACGAGCGTGAAGCGATCCAGTCGGTGGAACTGAGGCCCTTTGCCGACCTCAGGAACCTCGACATCCTCCAGATTCTGACCGGAGGAAACCGGGGATGATCATCACCAACAATTCAGCCGCCCGGATCGCCGGTTTGATCCTGCTGCTCTCGATCCTCCAGGTCGCTTTCTTCTCACAGGTCGAGCTGCTCGGCACCTCGATGTGGATCCTGCCCGGCTGCGCCGCGATTTTCGGGCTGCTCGGCGGTAGCCTGATCGGGGCTTCGATCGGCTTCACCTTCGGCTTTCTCGGGGACGCAATGACCGACGGTCCGCTCGGCAGCAGCTGCTTGATCTTCATGGCGGTCGGATATCTGGCCGGCACCTACCGCGAAAGGGGTGACTTCGTCGACCGCCCGACCGTGCTGGCTGCCTGTGCTCTGGCCACGCTCGGCTCGAACCTCCTGCTCGGTTTCTACACGGTCGTGATCGGCTTCGATTCCACCCTCAGCGGGTCACTGGTACCGGACCTCATCCTGCAGACTTTCTATGGTGTTCTTCTGGCGGTTCCGCTCTATGCGCTGATTCACCGTGTTCTCAGGCCAGCGCTGATCCGCGAGCCGGCCACGCGCCGGCGGCCTGTCGACCTGGATTACTGGGCGGATGATCTGGACCCGCCATCCGGAAGCGGCCCCAAGGCATTCCCATGAGAATCGAACCCGTAGTCCCAAAGCCAAGAAAGAAGCGGAGCCTTCCGTCGCGCCGCTTCGTCGTGATCGGCGGAATCGGGCTGGTCATGTTGGGGATTCTCTTTTTCCGGCTCTGGTCGCTCCAGATCGTGACGGGAGACAAGTACCTGGCCGAGGCCAACCAGAACCGGACTCGCGAGATCAGGGTGCCGGCCCCGCGCGGCCGGATCCTCGACCGCGAAGGGAACGTCCTGGTCGATAACCGGACCAGCATGGCGCTCCAGCTCGATCCGATCGAGATTCCGAGTGATCCGGCTGAACGACGTGAACTCTTCACCCGGGTCGGCAAGGTGATGGGGCACGACGCCGCCTGGGTCCGGGCCAAGTACCTCGATTCGATCAAGAACGACCCGCCCGGCAGCCCGATCACGCTCGACCGGGACGTCGACGACGACATCGTCTACTACCTGCAGGAGCATCAGGCCGAGTTTCCCGAAGTTCAGGTGAACCGCATTTTCGTCCGCAAATACCCTCAGGGGCTGCTGGCTTCCCACATCCTTGGGTCGGTCGGCGAGGTGACTGCCGAAGACCTCGAGGAGAACCCGGAGAAGGACCTGGCCGCCGGCGACACCCTCGGCAAGACCGGCATCGAACAGACCTACGACGACGAACTCAGGGGCAGTCCCGGTGACACCCGACTCCAGGTCGACTCGACCGGTCGCATCATCAGCCAGCTGCCTTCGACCATGCCTGATCCCGGCAACTCGATCCGGCTTTCGATCGACGGCGAGGTGCAGGAGGCGGGAGAGGCGTCGCTCCAGAGCATCGGATTGCCCGGTGCCTTCGTCGCGATGGACGTGAACAACGGCCAGGTTCTCGGGCTCGGCTCGAACCCGACCTTCGACCCCGCGATCTTCACCAGGCCCCTGACCCAGAAGCAGGTTGACGACCTCTACGACGAGGACCTCGGCGCGCCGCTCTTCGACCGGGCGATCGGCGGTCAGTACGCCGTCGGGTCGATCTTCAAGCCGATCACCGCACTAGCCGCGCTCGACGGTGGATACATCACCCCCGACGAGATCGTCAACGACCCGGGGAAGATCGAGATTGCGGGCCAGCCTTTCCAGAACGCGGGCGCGACACCGCACGGAGCAGTCGACCTGCGCCGGTCTCTCGAGGTCTCTTCCGACATCTACTACTACCTTCTGGGCGCCGAGATGAACGGCACCCGCCAGCTCCAGAACTGGGCCGGTAATTTCGGGCTCGGCGAGGCCACCGGCATCGATATTCCAGGCGAATCCGAGGGCTTGATTCCGACGCCCAAGTGGGTGAACGAGGCTCACGAGGAGCAGCCTGATTACTACGACCCCTGGGCGATCGGCCAGAACATCCAGTTCGCGATCGGTCAGGGCTACTTCCAGGCCAGTCCGCTCCAGATGGCGGTCGCCTACGCGGCACTCGGCAACGGAGGTAGCGTGTTGAAGCCCCAGCTATACCTCCAGTCCGAAGACGCGGCGGGCAGGGTTCTGAAAGAAGCCGAACCGGAAGTGGCTTCCACCTTCACGATGGACCCGACCTACCGTCAGGACATCCTGGAGGGTCTGCACGACGCGGCCCAGGCTCCGGAAGGAACCTCCTACAAGGTGTTCGGTGGCTTCCCGATCAAGGTGGCTGGCAAAACGGGAACCGCGGAGCGGACCAATGAGATCGACCAGGCCTGGTACGCGGTGCTCGCTCCTTACGAGAACCCCGAAATCGCGGTGATCGTCACCGTCGAGGAAGGGGGTTTTGGTGCCGACACCGCAGCCCCGGTCGCCCTTCAGATCCTGCAGGCCTACTTCGACAAGGAGGCCAAACCGGTCTCTGGCGGAACCGCGAGTGTCGAGTGATGGAATCCTCGCGACTTCCCCGTCAGGCCCCGGAACCGCGCCTCAACCTGCTTGAGAGGGTGGGGCTGGCCGGCATGGACGGCTGGCTGGCGTTTTCGGCTCTGGGCCTGATTGCCTGCTCGCTTTTCACCCTCTACGAGGCGTCCGCGGCGAACATCGTCGGCGCACCCGAACAGTACGTACAGCGTCAGGCTCTCTATGGTTTGGTCGGAATCATCGGAATGATTGCCGTCTCCCGCATCGACTATTCCCGTTTTCGGGAACTACGTGTCGGTATCTACACGTTCCTGTGCGCCTCGATCTTCGCGGTGTTCGCATTCGGTGTGGCCGCACGCGGTTCGACCAACTCACTCGAACTTCCCTTCTTCACGTTCCAGCCGGCCGAGCTTGGCAAGTTGCTTCTCATCCTTGCTCTGGCCGGATTCGTGATCGACGGCGCCCGCAAGGGATCCGAAGGTCAAAGGACGATTCGTATTCTCTGCCTCGGGCTCCTGCCGACCGGCCTGGTCCTGCTTCAGGATCTGGGCACGTCGCTCGTGTTCGCGGCAGTCACCTTCGCGATCATGGTCGCGGCCGGCATTCGCTGGTCGCACCTGGCCACGATCGGGGTCGTCCTCGCAGCTTTTGTCGCCTTCGTCCTCGTCGCCCTGCCGGCGGCCGGGGCGCCGGTGCTCAAGGAGTATCAGCAGGAACGGCTCACGTCGTTCCTCAGCCCGTCCTCCGATATCGGTGACGCGGGCTACCAGCAGAACCAGGCCAAAGTCGGAATCGGCGCCGGTGGAACCACCGGCCGAGGCGACCAGGCCACCCAGTCCCGCTTCGGATTCGTTCCCGAACGGCACACGGACTTCATTTTCGCCGTGGTCGCCGAACGCTACGGATTCGTCGGCGCGGCGCTGGTCTTATCCCTTTTCGCCCTGCTCTTCTGGCGGGCGCTGCGTCTGATGACGCTCTCGAAGAATTTCTACGGAACCCTGGTCGCGGCCGGAATCGCTGCCGCGATCATCTTCCAGGTCTTCGTAAACGTAGGAATGAACCTCGGCATCATGCCGATCACCGGCATACCCTTGCCGCTGATGAGCTACGGAGGGTCGGCGATAATTTCGACCTTTCTGATGATCGGGGTCCTGCAGAGCATCCACATCGAGTCGCACGCCGCACAGAGGAGCCCTTGGATCGACTGAGAATCCATGGGCATCCAATCTGAACGGAAAACGACTTCCAAATGAAAAAAACCATTGTTGTTTCGGCCGACCGCGGTGAGACCCGCGTGGCCGTGCTCGAGGCCAAGACCGTCAAGTCAAAGCGTGAGGTCGCCGAGGTCTACATCGAACGCCGGGGCGGTCGCTCCCTGGTCGGAAACATCTATCTGGGCAAGGTCGACAACGTGCTGCCCGGCATGGAAGCGGCCTTCGTCGATATCGGCCTGGAACGCAACGGCTTCCTTCACGTCGATGAGATCCTGCTGCCGGACGGCCAGCAGGCACCGCGTCGGGGTCGCGGCCAGGGCCGCCGCATCGACGAGCTGATCAAGCCCAAGCAGGAGATCCTCGTCCAGGTGATCAAGGATCCGATCAAGTCCAAGGGCGCCCGCCTCTCGATGAACGTGACGATCGCCGGCCGTTACCTGGTCTACGCGCCGAACGGTTCCGGGGTCGGCGTCAGCCGGCGTCTCGCCGACAAGGAACGCGATCGGCTTCGCCGCATGGTCAGCCGGAACTACGATGGACCCGGGGGACTGATCGTCCGCACCGCGGCCCACGGCGCCAAGAAGGCCGACTTCACCCGTGAGATCGCCTACCTTCACCGGCTCAACGACGTGCTGGACAAGCGGCAGGAAGGTGCGAAGGCCCCGTCGCTCGTCTTCCAGGAGCAGGACCTGCCGGTCCGGGTGCTTCGCGACGTCTTCCTCAACGAGTTCGACAAAGCGATCATCGACGACCAGAAACAGTTCGACCGGGTGACCAGCTTCTTCCAGCGCACCGCACCGGAGCTGGTCGAAGGGGTCGAGCATTACAAGGGCAAGAAACCTCTGTTCGAGAAATGGGAGATCGAGAAGGCGATTCAGTCGACCCTGGGCCGCCGTATCGACCTGCCCTCGGGCGGTTACCTGATCATCGACTACACCGAGGCGCTGACCGTGATCGACGTCAACTCCGGCTCTTTCACCGGTCGCGGCAAGGGCGGTCTCGAGGAGACGATCACCAAGGTCAACACCGAAGCCGCTACTGAGGTTGTCCGTCAGCTCCGGCTGCGTGACATCGGCGGCATCATCGTCATCGACTTCATCGACATGGCCAAGGGCAAGAACCGCGACAAGGTGCTCGGCACCCTGCGCGAGGCGCTCGACGCCGACAAGTCGAAGAGCTACCTGGTTGAGATCTCGCCGCTCGGTCTGGTCGAGATGACCCGACAGAACATCACCGACGGTGTGCGCGAGATCCTCACGATCAAGTGCCCGACCTGTGACGGCGACGGCGTTGTGCTCTCCGCCGAGACGGTTGCGCTCGAAGGCCTTCGCAAGATGAAGGAGATCGCCGCCGATCATCCCGGCGACGAGGCCTTCCTGATTCGCGTCCACCCGAAGGTTGCGGCTCTGCTCAACGACAGCGACTCCGGTCTGCTGGAACTCGAGGAAGAAACCGGCAAGCAATTCCACTTCGAAGGTGGGGAGGCGCTGGCGATCGACAACTTCGAGCTGATCGAATCGGGCGACAGGGCTGCGATCGAGGAACGGGCGCTGCCCTTCCGGCCCGGAGAAGAAGTCTTCGTCAAAGTTGAAGAGCCTCACATGTACAACGCTGACGACGCGATCGCCCGGATCGATTCGTACATCATCAGCATCACCGGGGCGGCCGATTCCGTGGGTGAACGCAAGATGGTGCGGATCGAATCGGTCGAGCGGGCCTCCGCCGTCGCCGAGCTACTGCCGGATGAGGCTCAGCCCGAAGAAGCCAGGAAGAGCGCCAAGCCGAAGAAGAATGGATCCGGCAACGGTCGGGCCAATCAGCAGCAAAAGAAGAAGCCCTCCGACGAGGCACCCTCCGGAAAGGAAGCCGGGAGCAATCGTGACACGGCTGGAAAGAACGGCGACAAGCCCAAGTCGGAAGCCGAATCCGTCCCGAAAAAGGACGAAGAAGGTGAAAAAGCCGACAAACCGGTAAAATCCGGCCCGTTCGGCCTGAGGCGCGGACGACGCAGGCGTTCTCGCAAGAAGACAGACGCCAGCAGTTGATCCTCAGTCCCGCCGATTTGTGGCTGAGAAGACCAGACAAGGATTGAGCTTTAGACATGTACGCGGTTGTTGAAAGTGGTGGCAAGCAGTACCGAGTCGAAGAAGGCACGGTTCTGGTCGTCGATCGCCTGAAGGCCGAAGCGGGCGACAAGGTTGCGCTCCGACCGGTCATGGTCAGCGGTGATGAACTAGTCGTCGACGCCAAGGCCCTCGAGAAAGTCAAGATCGAAGCCAAGGTCACCGAGCATCTTCGCGGTGACAAGATCAAGGTCTTCAAGTACAAGCCGAAGAAGGGCTACAGCCGTCGGGCTGGTCACCGGGCCGAGCTGACCAAGCTGGAAGTCACTTCTCTGGGCGGTACCAAGAAGAAGGCTGCTCCGAAGAAGGCTGCTGCCGACAAGGCGGAAGAAAAGCCGAAGGCCGAAACCAAGACTGAAACCAAGGCTGCCGCGAAGAAGCCGGCCGCCAAGAAGCCCGCTCCAAAGAAACAGGCGGCGGAGAAGGAGGACACCGATGTCGCATAAGAAGGGACTCGGATCCTCAAGGAACGGTCGTGACTCGAACCCCAAGATGCTCGGGGTGAAGGTCTTTGCCGGCCAGGTGGTTTCCGGCGGCGAGATCATCGTCCGCCAGCGCGGCACCAGGTTCTGGCCGGGTGAGGGCACCGGCCTCGGCCGTGATCACACCATCTTCGCCACCCGCCCGGGCACCGTCGAATTCAAGCCCGGCCGCCGCGGCCGCACCATCACGGTCAACCCGGCCGAGTAACACCCCGGTCGAGTAACCGCCGCATCACAAGCATTCGGATAAGACCCGCCCCGGCGGGTCTTTTCCTTGCACCACCAAACAGGCCAGCCCTCCCCGGCAGGCCAGCTAACCCCGACTTTCCAACTCACCCCGGCAACTCACCCCGACCGGCCAGCTCACCCCGACAGGGCAGTTCGGTGACGCGTTGGTGTTCGCAGGGAACCAAACCGCGTCACCGGGATAGTCGGAACGCGCTGGATGCCCGCCTCACGTTGCACAATTGTTGCTCCTGTAGAGCCACGTGTGAGGGTTTCTTCGGCAGCTTTCAGGCATGGTCGGAAACACTGCCAGCCGGTGGGCCGAAGCCCGGAACCAGATTGACCGTGATGACGGGGTCATTTGCCGCAGCCGATTGCTCGAGATCGGGTTCAGCAAGGGTGAGATTCGCGGACGTCTGGAATCGGATCGGTTGAAGGTTGTGTTCGAAGGCGTCTACAGGCTCGACGGTGTGGTCCTCGGCGATCGGGGAAAGTGGAGAGCAGCCCAGTTGATGTCGGGCTCAGGGGTGATCTCCCACCGGAGCGCACTGGCGCTCCACGGATTGATCCGTGAAACCGGACCGGTGGATCTGGTCAGGACCTGCGGATCCCACGGGAAAGTGGGGACGCCCAGAAGGAGTCGCGATGGTTGGCTCGTCCGGATAAACCGCACACGTAGCTTGCCTCCGGAAGATCTGACCGACGTTGGTGGAATCAGTTCGGTCTGTGCCGAGCGGGCGGTCATCGATTCGGCTCGCAACCTCACCGGGGACGAGTTGAGGTCGGTGCTGAACCAGGGTGAACGCAACCGGGCGATCGATTTCCTGGCTCTCGACCGGAGAATCGGGCTGTCATGGGGCAGACCCGGAGTCAGAGATCTGTTGCGGGTCCGGACTGCGCTCGTCCCGGAGGCTGAAATGGCCTGGTCCGAGATGGAGGAGCGGTCGCATGGGCTGATCGCCGGGAGCGACCTTCCGCAACCAGTCCTCAACGTCGCGATCGGAACCTGGATCGTCGACATGTTGTGGCCGCAGGCGAAACTGGTCGTGGAACTGGATGGATTCGCCTACCACCGGGACCAGGAATCCTTTCAACGCGATCGTCGAAAGGATCGTGAGCTGCGTGAAATGGGCTACACGGTTTTGCGCTTCACCTGGAGCGAGATCGTGAACGAGCCCGAAATGGTGCTCGCCACCATCCAGCGCTTCCTCGCAAGGTAAAGGCAGGCCGCACCGGGCGCCGGATCCGCGTTCTCCGCCCCGGGGGTCGGTGACGCGTTGGTGTTGCCCTGGAGCAACGGCGCGTCACCGGGCGCCGGATCGCCCCTTTGTCGGCCACATCCATACTCTTGGTGAGTGCTTTACGACAGAGCGAAAATTTACGTCGAAGGCGGGGCCGGTGGAAACGGCTCGATCTCGTTTCGGCGGGAGGCCCACGTACCCCGGGGCGGGCCCGACGGCGGTGACGGAGGTCACGGTGGCGGTGTCGTGCTCGAGTGCGACCCCTCACGGCGCGACCTCGGTGCCCTCCGGTCGAAGCACTTCCGGGCCGAGCGCGGCCATCACGGTGAAGGCTCCAACAAGCAGGGAGCCCGGGGAGAAGATCTGGTCATCCCGGTTCCACCCGGCACCCAGGCAACCTCGGTCGATGGTGCCCTGATCGATCTGACCGAACCCGGGCAGACCGCCGTGTTGGCCCGGGGCGGGCGCGGAGGTCACGGCAACAAGCGCTTCTCAACCTCGGTGCGCCAAGCCCCGCGCTTTGCCGAGAACGGGACTTCGGGTGAGTCCGGCTGGGTCGAACTCCGGCTCAAGCTGCTTGCCGACGCCGGGCTGATCGGCCTCCCGAACGCCGGCAAATCTTCACTTCTCTCCCGGCTGACCCGGGCCGATCCCAAGGTCGCTGACTACCCGTTCACGACCCTCGAGCCAGTGCTCGGAACGATCGAAACCGACGACCGTCAGGTCGTGCTCGCCGACATCCCCGGTTTGATCGAAGGCGCAGCCGACGGAGCCGGGCTCGGCCACGAGTTTCTCGCCCATGTCGAGCGCTGCGCGATGCTGATCCACGTGGTCGAACTGGCGCCTTCCGACGGCGAACCGCTGGAGAACTACCGGGCAGTCCGGGCGGAACTGGCCGCTCACAGCGCCGGGCTCGAATCGCTGCCGGAACTTCTGGTGCTTTCCAAGTCCGACCTCTGGACCGAGGCTGATATCGCCGACCAGGTCGAGGATTGGGACCGCGAACTCGGGGAATCGGTACTGGGGATCATTCCCGTGTCTTCGGCGACCGGGGCGGGACTCGATCGCCTGAAGGAATCGATCGTCCGCTTCGTGCCGGATCACGTCGAAGCCCCGTCCGTGACTTCGGCCGACGGCATCGAGGTCGACTTCGAAGCCGAGCACCTCACTTACCGGCCCAAGGGCGAAGGGGGATACTCGGTCGAAGAAGAGGAAGAGGGAGTTTTCCGGATCCACGGTCACGGCATCGAAGTCCTCTTCGAACGCTTCGACATGAACAACGACGAGGCTCTCGCCTACCTCGAAACCCGGCTCACCGAGATCGGAGTCATGTCGGAGCTGAAGAAGGCAGGCTTCGAGTCCGGAAACGAGATTCGAGTCGGCGATTACGAGTTCGAGCTTTACTAGGTGAAGTCGGTCCGGCCTACGCCGGACCTCCCATCTCAACCCGCCGACCCACTTGGTTCAAGGATTGATGGGTCGGCTCTGCCCAAGGTGCTTCCCACTAGTCTTGCCGTGGATGACATTGGTGGTGAAACTTGGATCGTCGATCGTCTCGGCGGATGACGGGAGCCTCCGTAAGGAGGTGCTGGACTCCGTCTGCGCCCAGGCCGCGGCACTGCGGCGGGCGGGCGAACCGCTGGTCATGGTCACATCGGGTTCGATCGCCCGCGGGATCCGGTTGCTCGGACTCGAAGCGCGCCCGCGGGCAATCGACGAGCTGCAGGCGGCTTCGGCGGTCGGCCAGGGCTCGCTCTTCCGCGAGTACGAGAGCCGTCTTGAAGCGGGGGAGGCCGCGGCCGCCCAGGTGCTCCTGACTGCCTCTGATGTCGCCAACCGGACCAGCTACGTGAACGCCCGCCAGACCCTGCGACGTCTGCTCGACTGGGGCGTGGTGCCGGTGATCAACGAGAACGACACCACCGCCACCGACGAAATCACATTCGGGGATAACGACTTCCTGGCCGCCCAGGTAGCGATCATGCTCGAGGCGCGACTCCTGGTCCTCCTGACCAACACCGATGGGGTCTTCAC
>JAEZIQ010000172.1 GCA_023436605.1 Actinomycetes bacterium
CCCCCGAAAGCGTCATGGTCGGTGGCGTCGGCCTGGGCGCGATCCCGAAGCAGCAACGAGGCATCGAAGTGCGCGATCGCCTCTACCGGGCCGCCATCCGCGAAATCGACCAGAAAGGGATCGAGGAATCCCGGGTCGAGAACATCGTGGCCGACGCCGGTACCAGTTGGGGAACCTTCTTCCGCTACTTCCCGCGCAAGGAAGACATCTTTCTGCACGAATCGGCACGGAACTTCCGCGAGTACCTCCGCCCCGCCTTCGATGAGGCGGTGACCGACGATTCAACTCCGATCAGGGAGAGCGCCCGCAAGGTCATCCTGCTGATGATGGAGCCACGGATCAGCCCGCGATTCCATGCCGAGATGCTGGCCGAGACGCTGAGCCACCCGGCCCGCTTCGCCGCGATCCTCGGCGAAGGTGAACTCCCTCTGGCCGTCCTGATGTCGGGACTTCTGGCCGAGGGACAAAAGCGGGGTGAAGTCAACCCGGACGCTCCGATTCCGATTTGTGCCGCAGTACTCCTGGCAGGCGTCATGTTCTCGGCTGCCGCGGTTCTTCAGGCAGTGGCCGAAGGCAGCAGGCCGGGCACTGACATCGCCAAGGTGGCAAACCAGGCCTTCGACCTCGCCTGGTCCGGCGTCGGCGCCTAGAATCCCCGGGGGCCGGACAACCGGCCAAGTTGCGGACGTGGCGGAACTGGTAGACGCGTCAGGTTTAGGTCCTGGTGCCCGCGAGGGCGTGGAGGTTCGAGTCCTCTCGTCCGCATTCAACTCAAACCGAATCGCCTCTGTGGTCGGTCACGACTCGATCGCGACCTTCGCGCTTCGCTTCGTAGAGCGCAAGGTCAGCTGCGTGGAGGAGCGCACCAAAGGTTTCGCGCGGGGGGTCCCGATGGAGCAGGCCGATGCTGACCGTGAAATCGATGCGCTGCTCAAATTGCTCAACCACCGCCTCCGAACTAGCCCCCCGAAGGCGCTCGGCCACGAGGCCGGCCATCTGGGCCGAGATTCCCGGCATGACGATGGCGAACTCTTCACCACCGATCCGCCCAAACAGGTCGGTGTCACGCAGGTTCCCCCGGACGAGACTTGAGAATTCGGAGAGAACCAGGTCCCCGGCCGCGTGACCGTATCGATCGTTGATCGATTTGAAGTGGTCGAGGTCCAGCACCATGATTGCCATCGGCCTTTCGTCGGCTTTGAGCAACTCAAAAAGCTGCTCCGCCCTCTCCATGAAAGCATCACGGTTCAGGGCGCCGGTCATGGGATCCTGGTTGACCCTTTGCCGCAATTCGGCCAGCTTCCGGTCGCGGTGATCGACGTTGCACGCGACCGCGATCGGCCCCGCTGCGATCAGCGAAAGGCTTATCTGCAGACCCTGAAGCCGCGATCCGACAAAGACGTTGTCGATCGGATCCAGCCACCCATGCGTGATCATCACCATGATCCAGATCATCGTCACCAGAGTGAGAACGGTGGTGGCAAACACGCTTGCCCTCATCGCGCACCACAGCAAGGCCGGGATCGGCAGCGCAACGGAACCGGGCCCGTCGATAAAAAGCCCCGCAAGAAGGGCTGCCGCCAGGGCCATGACTGGCAGCAGCGTCGACTTGAGGGCCGGCAGCTGCTCCCGAAACCAACCCTCACGCCGGAACTGCCGCAATCCTGGTGCCGCCAACAGCACCGGGAGCAGAGCGATGTAGTTGGACAGTTCGGAGGTGAACCAGAGCTTCAGGCCCTCCAGGGGCGTTCCGTCGAAAAGCTGAACGTTTGCGGCCATACCGACCAGGGCAGCACCGAGCGAGGCGATGGCACAGCAGACGAAGACAAGATTGATTGAGATCGGTCGGCCCAGATGACGGTCGATCGGCTTGAGCCTTGCGAAGACCATCGTCCCAAGCGCCACCCCCGCAATGTTCGCCGCGTTCAGCCAGACGGCCTTTTCCAAGCTGCTCCCGGTTGCCAGGTCGGCCAGCAGGTAGGCAGCGCCGGCGACAACCCAACTTGCCGGCATTCTGGCCAGTTCGGGAACGCGCACGAAAATGCCGAGCAGTACAGCGTTGGCTGGCCAGAAGGAAGCGAGCAGCCCGGCCGGACGCGACCAGATTCCGAGCAGACACATGACAAGTACAACGAAGCCAACCAGGGCAACTCCGGTCGCCGCGTTGTCCAGCCAGGCCAGGCGGAACCTGACCTCCGAAACCGCACTCACCCGTACCCCTTCACAATCCCTCCGTCGTGTAGGCCTTGGGCGAATAGTAACCCGGAGATCGATACTTCAATCTGGACTTGTCAGCGGCCGTCCGGATTTGAATCTATGATCGGTTCATGGCGATTGGAGAGGCACGGCCCGGCTATGAGCTCTGGCGGCCGAATCGGGAGAAGGCCGATTCGCAGACCACGCGATTCATCGCGGTACTTCTGCTGGTCGTTTCCGCGATCCTGATGCTGATCGTCACCCTCGGTGGGTGGGATGTCCTGCTCGGTGGCAGCACCTACGGACTGATGGCTCTTGCCTTCGTCGCGGTCTACATCCTGCTTGCCGTGATGATCTGGCGCTGGAGTCGCGGGGCACTTTCGCTGACCATCGCACTTTCGGTTCTGCTCGGCATCTTCTGCGCGGTCGGAGCGCCCACCTGGTTTGCCCGGGACAAGGCCTACTTCACCGAGCCTTCCCTCTCGTCTGACTTCATCGGACTCCTGGTGCTTCTCCTGATCCCGGTCCAGGTCGCACTTCTACTTGCCTGTGCGATCGGTTTCCGGCAGGAATGGCACGTCGAGGAGGAACGGCCGATCGGCTCCGGCAAAGGCGGGGACGGCGGCAAGTCGGTCGAGTCCGGTTCACTGGCCGGCGCTTCCTGAGTCGAGCGTCATAGACTTGGGCGTCCCGGCGGCGGTGGCGGAACTGGTATACGCGACGGACTCAAAATCCGTTGCCCGCAAGGGCGTGTGGGTTCGATTCCCACCCGCCGCATAGGGAGAACCGATGGCAGCCCCTGAAGAAAAAGCCCCGGCCGAGGAAGAAGAGCTCGAAGCCTTCGAACCGATCAATGCCGGCAATGAACGGCCGGCCAGCAAACCGGACGAGGCGGAACCCGAAGGCGACGCTCCGGACGACGAGCCGGAAGACGGCTCAGACGAAGAGAGTGCGGGTCACCCGGCCCGAAGCGACGTACTTTCGGGCGGACCGACCGGCGTGGCGGGAAGCGACCTCGAACGCCGGGCCGCCGCCCGTCTGGTCGAAGAACTGGAAAGCAAGGGCCGAGAGGCCCGGATCCAGGAAGTCCGGATCCCGGCCCCGGCATCGGCGACCATCATCCTCCACGCATTGCTGGTCGTCGCGGCCAGCCTGATCGGGCTCAAGTGGCCGGCCATTGGCGCCGCGATCTGCCTCATCGCAGCCTTCTCCTTCTACGCCGAACGCGGACTCGGCCTGCGGCTGATCGGCCGGCTGATCCCGGGCCGCAAGACGGCGAACGTGATCTCCCCTCCCCCCGGCCCGGACTGGGAAGAGGTCGAGGTGATCCTCGCGACGGGATACGACCTGCCCGATTCGTACCCGGTTGGTGAATGGCTCGCACGCCGCTTCTCCGGCCGGGTGACGACCGATCGCATCCTCTTTTACGGGGGCATGATCGGGACCTTCGCCGCCCTGATGCTGCGGGCGGTCGAGATCGAGGACACCGCGCTCAGCATTTTCCAGACGATCACCACCGCCATCCCGCTCGCGGTGATCGCCGCCCAGGTCGACCGTCACCTGGCCGGAACCCCGGTCGCGACCCAGGAGGACCTGACCCCGGCCCGCGAAGTGATGACGGCGGTCCGGGAGGCCGACAACCAGGCCGGCGGCGACTCCGGCATCGCGATCTGCCTGTTCGGAGCCGAGTACTCGTCGGCCGCGGGAGCAAGCGGGTTCCTCGGCGACTCGCGGCTCGGACTGAACCCCGGATGCGCCCTGGTCAACCTGGTCCGTGGCGCCCGTGCCTCGGCGACCGAGGTCACCGCCAGCGAAGGTGACCTGATGCCGACCCGGATGTCACCCGAACTTGCCGCTGAGAGTCCGCTCCAGCCCAAGCTGGTGGCGCTGCGCTCGCAAACGGCTGCCACGGTGGCCCGGCGGGCTGGCATGCGGGCGACCACTGTGGTCGGTCGCGGTGAAGCGGCGATTGACGTTCTGCTCGACGCCGCTGACGGCGCCCTGCCCGACAACAAGGAGAAGAATTGAGTCCTGATCTGCTCTGGGAGCCCTCACCGGAGTCGGTGGCGGCTTCCCAGGTGACCGCGTACCAGACCTGGCTCAAGTCAGAAGGCCTCGGCCCCGACCAGGCCGGCTACGACGCACTCTGGAAATGGTCTACCGACCAGCCCGAGGAGTTCTGGCTCTCACTCTGGAACTACTTCGACGTCCAGCACGACGGCGAGGTGGACCGGGTCCTCTCCAGCCACATGATGCCCGGCGCAAGATGGTTCGAAGGCACCAGCCTCAACTACGCCGAGCACATCTTCCGCGATCGTGACCCGGACGCGGTGGCGATCATCGAACAGAGCGAAACCAGGGAGCTCGGCGAGATCACCTGGGCCACCCTGGAATCGATGGTAGCCCGGGCTGCTTCCTCCCTCAAGGCTCTTGGCGTAGGTCCCGGCGACCGGGTCGCCGGCTACCTGCCCAACACTCACGAATCGATCGTCTTCTTTCTTGCTGTGGCATCGATCGGGGCGGTCTGGTCCTGCTGCTCGCCGGATTTCGGGGCTGGAGCGGTTCGTGACCGTTTCTCCCAGATCGAGCCCAGGGTTCTGCTCGCCACCGACGGATACTCGTACGGGGGCAAGGAGTTCGACCGCCGGGCAACCGTGATCGAACTCGCCAACTCGATGCCCTCGGTCGAGAAGGTGGTCTTCACCAACCTGCTCACCGCTGATCCAGCCCTCAATCTGCCCGAGGGAACGGAATGGGACGAAGATCGATTCCTGGACTTTGAAGATTTCGAGCGACTGGCGGACTCCGCCGCGACTCTGGCGTTCACCAGGGTCCCCTTCGAATCTCCCCTTTGGATCCTTTACTCGTCGGGCACCACCGGCCTGCCGAAGCCGATCGTTCAGGGGCAGGGCGGGATCCTGCTCGAGCATCTGAAGAAGATGCACCTTCACCTGGACGCCGGGCCAGGCGACCGGATCTTCTGGTTCACCACGACCGGCTGGATGATGTGGAACTTCCTCGTTTCCTGCCTCCTCACCGACGCGGCGATTGTCCTCTACGACGGCAACCCGGGCCATCCGGACATGTCAGCGCTATGGCAGCTGGCATCGGACGCAGAGGTGACCTGTTTCGGCACCTCGGCCAGTTACATCGCCGCCTGCATGAAGGACGGGGTCGAACCGGGCGCCGATGGCCGTGACCTCTCGAAGCTGCGTTCGGTCGGCTCGACCGGCTCCCCCCTCGCGCCCGAGGGCTTTGACTGGATCTACGAACACGTCGGCAAGGACACCTGGCTGTTCTCGACCTCGGGCGGCACGGATCTCTGCACCGCCTTTGTCGGAGGCGTCCCGACCCTGCCCGTTTACCGGGGCGAGCTGCAGGCCAGGGCGCTCGGTGCCGCGGTCGAGTCCTGGGACGAACAGGGCCGTCCCCACACCGGTGAGGTCGGTGAGCTGGTCATCACCAAGCCAATGCCCTCGATGCCGCTTTATCTCTGGGGCGACGATGATGGCTCGCGGTACATCTCGAGCTACTTCGACGTCTATCCGGGGGTATGGCGTCACGGTGACTGGATCGAGATCACCGAGCGCGGTACCGCGATCATCTACGGCCGTTCCGACTCGACCATCAACCGCGGCGGCATCCGCATGGGCACTTCGGAGATTTACCGGGCGGTGCTGGCCGACGACGACATCGTCGACGCGCTCGTGATCGACATACCGAAGGAAGGCACCGAAGGATGGATGCCACTCTTTGTGGTTCTGGCCGAAGGAGCCGAGCTGAACGACGATCTGAAGAAGCGGGTGGCCGGCGAGATTCGCAGCCGCTGCTCCCCCCGTCACGTCCCGAACGAGATGATCGAGATCAGGGAAGTGCCCCGGACCCTTTCCGGCAAGGTGCTCGAGGTCCCGGTCAAGCGGATCCTAACCGGCACCCCCGCCGATCAGGCCGCCAGCCGCGACTCGCTGAAGAACCCGGAAGCCCTCGATTTCTTCAGCCAGTACGCGAAGTCGATCTGAGTTCGATCGATCGAGGCGCCTGGCGAAATCCGGGGTCTGTCTTCTCCGGAAAGCAAACCGGCCCGGGTCTTCCCCGGGCCGGTAGATGCGTCAGACCTTCTCGCAGGCTCCGCGCAGGAGGTCCTGGCGGTCGGCCTTGACCTGGACCCTGGTGCCGTGGCAGATCACCACATCCCGCTCACCGTCGCGGGCATCGACCCGGGCGGCTCCGGCGGCGATGAACCGGTCCCGGCCCGCGCCACCGATCAGGAGGGTGCGATCGGCGGTTGCTGAGCGGATCACGTCGGCACCGGCACCGCCGATTCCGACTCCTTTCTGCTTGAGGACGATGCGGTCGTTACCGAGACCACCGTTCGCCACGCCGCGCTCCTTCGAAACGGTCAGCGAGTCACGCCCGAGGCCGCCGAAGATCATCGACTTCGTCCGCTCGCTGACCAGCTTGTCATCACCAATCGAGTTACCTTTTTCCGCAGGTAGCCTCGCTGCCCCTGGCTATGACGATTACCGGGTTTCCTGCCCGGGCCGCCAATCGCGGCGGCCACAAACTAGCAATAGCTGACGTACGTCAGCTTTTAGGCTGAGGTTCTTGCCATCGCTGGCCCGCCGGGCGTCTTTCCATTCCCGCCTGGATAAGTGCCGCGAACGCGAGGCAGCCCCAGAACCCGACCACGAGGGCGGCACCGATCACGTCGCTTATGAAATGCCATCCGGCGATCACCACCCCGGCCGCCACCGCCAGTCCGTAGGCCACGGCCAGAAACGCCGCCCACCCCCTCCACTTCGGGGGAGTGACCAGCCAGAGTCCGAATCCGGACGCCAGGGCGGCAGTCGTGTGACCGCTCGGATAATGGATCTCGATCGGGTAGCTCACACCCAGAGCCCCCTGCAGCCGTGGATGGGCCATCAATGCCTTCAGGACCTGTGTGGTGAGGTTGGCGGCGATGATCACCCCTCCCGCCGCCAGCAGGTGCCACGGCCGGTTCCAGACAATCGCCAGCGCAATCAGACCGAAGGCGATCAGGACCAGCGGCGCCGGCTCGGCCAGTTTCGCCCCGAAGTCGGCAATCTCATCCAACCGGGAGTCGGGCGTCGCCAGGAAATGCGAGGTCACCCGCGCGTCGAAGCTGGCGATCCGGGTCGAACCGTAGAAGAGCAGGGCCAGCAGCGCCGTCCCCCCGGCGCAGAGCAGAGCCACCCAAAGCAGTCTTCGGACCGATCGAACCATCAGCAGACCCTACGAGAAGTCACGGGAACGACGTCCGGGGTACTTCCACTTTCGAACTGGAAGTACCCCGGACGGGAGCAAGCGGATGGTTTTCGCTAGAGCCGCTTGCAGGCGCCCCGGAGCTGGTCCTTCGCGTCCGCCTTTACCCACACCTTGCTGCCACGACAGGTGATGGTGTCGGCCTCGCCATCGTCAGCATCTATGCGGGCGTATCCGGTCCCCACGATGCGGTCTCTTCCCGGGCCGCCGACCAGCATGGTGCGGTTCGGTCCGGTCGAACGGAGCACGTCCCGCCCCGGACCACCGGAGCCGATCCCGTTCGACGTCCTCACCGTGATCCGGTCGTCGCCGAGACCACCAAGGGCAACCCCGCGGCGCTTGTTGACCACCAGCGTGTCGGCACCGGGTCCGCCCATCAGGTGCGCACCTTTCTTACCGGTTCGCAGCCGGTCGGCGCGGAGCGTGCCGAGGCCCATGCGGCCCGCGGAGAGCGCCGTCCCGCCTTTGCGACAGGTCAGCTGGATCTGGACCTGGCGATTGGCCGGGAAAACTCCCGGCCGGACCCGAATGCCACGGCTGGAGGCCGCGAGAACCCGGGCGGTGTTGCCGGGGAACACTTCACCGTTGAGCGGGTAGTAACCCTTCGGGCAACTGGCCGCAAGGCCCCGGGCGCCGGACGACTTGTTGGCCACCCAGATCCCGGTCCGCTGCTTGGCCCCGGGGGCGGCCGAAGCGCCGACGTCTGCCCCGTTCTCCGCGGGTACAAGAGGTGCGGAAAGCAGGGTCGGCTGACTGGCCGAGGAGGCCGTAGCTACCGACGCGGGAGCACTCTCGACGATCTTGACCGTGTACTTGTGGCCATTCTGCGGGGCGTAGCCGCAAGTCTCAGCCTTCTGGGGACACTTGGACTTGTCACCCGGGTAACTGACCTGGACCTTGTGGTCGCCAAGCGTCTGGACGACGGGCCAGGTGATGGTGAACTTTCCGTCCTTGATCGGAGCGCCGACCGTCTTTCCGTTCCAGGTCACGGTCTCGCCGTCGATCAGTAGACCGACATTACCGGTCGCCGAGGAGGGTGAAACCTTCCCGGCAATCGTCATCGACGAGCCGGACACGACCTCTGCCGGGAGCGCCGAATTGAGCTTCACGGATTCCGTGATCTTGAGAATGCTGTTGCTGATCCACCCCTTGCTCGAGTCACATTTGGTCTTGGTCGAGTACTGGCCGCTATCGACCGTTCCCGTCTGGAAGATGACCCCGGCCGCAAAGTGCCGGGTTCCGTTCGTTGACCAGTTGGTCGCGGTATCTGAGAAACTCGGACCGTAGAAGCCGACGGTGTTGCTCACCGCGCTGCTACTGGCGTAGGTACACCAGGTCCCGACGTAGTAGCCGTAGCCAACATCGTCCGACCAGGTCTTGGTCTGGAGCGTGCCGAGGGACTTGTTACCCGACTTGTCCAGCTGGGCGCACATGTACGGCGGATCGTAGCGCTTGGCGCTCGCCACCGACTCCTCCGAGGGGCAGGAATCTGCCGCCGCCGGAGATGTGCCGAGGGTCGCCAGGCCGAACCCGGCGGACATCGCAACTAAAAGCAGTTTCAGGAATCTCATGAATCCTCCTTTTCAGGGCTTCCGAAATCACTACCGGCTTGCGCGACGACCATAGCAGCTAAAGCTGACGTGCGTCAACTTTTATCGACTGAATCATCCTGATTCAGGTCTGGAAGCAGGAATCGACCGAATCGCCCACCCCCTGGAAGCGGACATTGCGGCGCTTGGCGCGACGGACTCCGGTGATCAGGCGGGAGTGATCGGGGTGCGGCGCTCGGTGAAGGAGCGGTCGCGGCCCTCGGCGAGGGCGAAGCGCTTGATCAGCTCGTCGCGAAGGTCCTCGGGCTGGATCACCGCGTCGATCACCATCTCCGAGGCGAGGTGGAGCAGATCCACCCCTTCGGCGTACTCGCGGCGCTTCTCCTCGACGAACTTCTCGCGCTCGGCCTCATCCTCGATCGCCTGGATCTGGTTGTAGTAGACGGCGTTGACGGCGGCCTGCGGCCCCATCACGGCAATCGAGGCGTTGGGCAGGGCGATGCAGGAGTCCGGCTCGAAGGCCGGGCCAGCCATCGCGTAGAGACCGGCGCCGTAGGCCTTGCGGACCACGACCGAGATCTTCGGCACAGTGGCCTCGGACATGGCCGAAATCATCTTGGCGCCATGACGGATGATGCCCTGCTTCTCGACTGCGGTGCCGATCATGAAGCCCGGGATGTCGGCCAGGAAGAGCAGGGGGATGTTGAACGCGTTGCAGGTGGCGATGAACCGGGCAGCCTTGTCGGCCGAGTCGACAAAGAGCACCCCACCCTTCTGCTTCGGCTGGTTGGCGACGATCCCGATCGCCTTGCCGTCGAGACGGCCGTAACCGACGATCAGCTCCTTCGCCCAGCGCTTGTGGACCTCGACGAAGCTGCCCTCGTCGAGCAACGTGTCGAGCAGCAGGTTCATGTCGAAGGGGACGTTCTCGTCGAGCGGGATTATCTCCTCGAGTGGAGTGTCCGAAGCCGGCTTGGCCGGCTCCACATCCGGCACCTGTTCGCGCCAGCTGGTCGGCATGAAGTGGAGGTAGCGACGACCGGTCTCGATCGCTTCCTCGTCGGTCTTGACCAGAAAGTGACCACAGCCCGACTTCGAGGTGTGCATGCGGGCCCCGCCCATCTCGTCGAGCGAAACCTTCTCGCCGATCACCATCTCGGCCATGCGAGGCGAGCCCAGGTACATCGAGGCGTTACCGTCGCGCATGATCACGACGTCGCAGAAGGCGGGAATGTAGGCCCCGCCGGCGGCACTGGGACCGAAGAGGATGCAGACCTGCGGCACCCGGCCGCTCATCTTCACCTCGTTGTAGAAAATCCGGCCTGCGCCGCGGCGGCCGGGGAACATCTGGACCTGGTCGGTGATCCGGGCTCCGGCCGAGTCGACCAGATAGACCATCGGGATCTCGAGCTTGAGTGCCCGCTCCTGGATCCGGAGGATCTTCTCGACCGTCTTCGGCCCCCAGGAGCCGGCCTTGACCGTGGGGTCGTTGGCCATCAGGGCGACCGGCCTGCCCCCGACCAGCCCGGTCCCGGTCACCACACCGTCGGCGCCGAAACCTTCCTGGTCCCAGTTTGCGAGCAGGGCGTCCTCGACGAAGGAACCCTTGTCGAGCAGCAGGTCGACCCGTTCGCGGACCGGAAGCTTGCCCTGCTCGGCGGTCTTGGCGTGATGCCGCTCCGGGCCGCCGCCAAGGGCGGCCCGGAGAGCGGGATCGAGATCGACCTTGGTCAACTGGGACTCCTAGAGGCCCGGGTTGACCGAGACCGGCTTTTCGCCGGAGTAGTCGTAGAAGCCGCGGCCCGACTTCTTGCCGTAGAAGCCGGCGGCGACCATCTTGCGGAGGGTCGGCGGAGCGGCGAAGCGGCGCTCACGGAACTCGTCGAACATCACATCCGAGATCGAGTGGAGCGTGTCGAGCCCGACGAAGTCAGCCAGGGTCAGCGGACCCATCGGGTGGCCGGCGCCAGCCTTCATCGCAGCGTCGATCTCGTCGATCGTGCCGATGCCCTCCTCGAGGCCGCGGATCGCGTCGAGCATGTACGGGACCAGCAGTCGGTTGACGATGAAGCCGGCCTTGTCCTTGGTCTCGACGGTGGTCTTCTTCAGCTTCTCGCCGTAAGCGAGGCCGATGCCCATCGCTTCGGGCGAGGTGGTGACCGACTGAATCACCTCGAGCAGCGGCATGACCTGGACCGGGTTGAAGAAGTGCAGACCCAGGAAGTTGGTCGGACGGGTCGTTGCGGCCGCCTGGTTGATGACCGGCAGCGACGAGGTGTTGGTCGCGAAGTAGGCCTCGTCCTTGACGATCTCGTCAAGCTGCTTCCAGAGCTCGAGCTTGGTGTCGAGGTTCTCGGTGACCGCTTCGATCACGAGGTCGCAGTCAGCGAAGTCATTGAGATCGGTGGTGGCGTTGATCCGGCCGAGAATCGCGTCGGCGTCGGACTGTTCGATCTTGCCCTTCTCGACCGACTTGCCGAGCAGCTTGCTGATCTTGCCGAGACCCTTGTCGAGGGCTTCCTGGCTAACGTCGGCGACGACCACGTCGTAACCGGCCTGGGCGCTGACCTGGGTGATGCCGTGGCCCATCAGGCCGCAACCTACGACCCCAACCTTCTTGATCTCCATCTGGGGAGTTCCTCCTGTAGCGAAGTTCGTGAAAAGCCTCCGGAAAGGCGGAGGCGACCGGCCACGGAGCCTATTCGATCAGGGCCGGATCAGAGTTGAAAGTCGCTCAGGAAGTGGTCGAAGCTTCGATCCGGCGGCCCATCTCCTGGCCGAGAGCTTCGAGGCCGGAAGCGGGACGGACCATCACGGTCATCTCGGAGATCTTGTCGTCGTCGTTGAACTTGAGGATGTCGACGCCCTGGAGCTCCCGGTCACCGACCCGGGCCTCGAACTGGAGGACGGCGACGTCATCCGTTTCGACGTGCGCGATGTAGCGGAAGTCCTCGAAAACCTGGACCACGTGCCCGAGCAGAAAGCCGAGCGCGTCGATGCCCTCGTAGGGCTTGTGGACGAAGGGACTGCGGAAGACGACATCCTCCGCGAACAGGTCCCTGCCCGACTCGAAATCCTTTGCCTCGGCCGCTGCCCTGAAACCGTCGCTCTTCATGGAAAGAGCATATCGCAGGGTGGAACAAAAAGAAAAAGTGTTCTACCGGTGCCAGTCATCACAAATGCCATCGTCGACGTGGCAC
>JAEZIQ010000064.1 GCA_023436605.1 Actinomycetes bacterium
TTGCGGCTGCTATGCCGACAATCCCCCCCACCTGGGGGAACCTGCCGGCGACGCTGTTACCGTGAAGCTCATGGAAACCGGTTCTCACGCCGAATCCCTGCCCGCCCTGCCGGTCCTGAACGCCGGCACCAGCCGTCCGTCGCCCTGGCGCCGCCGTCTGATCGTCGCCGCCGTCCTGATCGTTGCCCTGGGTCTGTTGCTGATCCTGGCCACCAACCTGATCGTCCTGCTCAAGTCCGACGGCGAAATCTGGACCGACCCGGCCCAGGCGAAGCACGCGGAGGTGGCGATCGTGCCCGGTGCGATGGTAAATCCGGACGGAACGATGAGCATGATGCTGGCCGACCGCGTGGACCAGGCCGCAGCGCTCTACCGGCAGGAGAAGGTCGACAGGATTCTCGTTTCGGGCGATCACGGCCAGTGGGTCTATGACGAACCGACCACCATGCGCCGTGCCCTGATCGCGAAGGGCGTCCCGGCCAACGTGATCTTCACCGACCATGCCGGATTCAACACCCACGCCACCATGGAACGGGCAAAGAAGATCTTCGGGGTGAGCGACGCGATCATCGTCACCCAGGGCTTCCACATGAAGCGCGCCCTCTTTCTCGCCGACGCCGCCGGACTGGACGCCAATGGACTCACCTCCGACCTCCACGGATATGGCGGCCAGGGGATCAAGAGCGACGTCCGCGAAGTTGCTTCACGGACCAAGGCGGTCATTGACCTCCTCACCGGCGCGCCCGTGGTCGGCGGCGAACCCGTGCCGATCGACGGGCCGGCCCGAGCGAGTTGGGGTCCGTCGCCACCCGAGGGCACACCTCCGGCTGGCGCTCCCTGAACCTGCCCGAACCTAATCGGTGCGGGCCCGCCGCCCAGGAAGCCACCGTTGAGGTTGAACGGAAGAGCGAATAGCGCTCCGCAGTTCAACCTCAGTGGGTCGCGAGCCTATTCCTGGGCGAGACGGGGCGCGGAAGCGCTCGGGTCGGGGCCGAGGCCCGGGGAAACATGCTTCGGTGGTCCGTCGGGTCCCTCGTCGGCCGGGTTGATGTTCCCGGTCGGAACATCGGGCTTCGGCGGGATCGGCGACGCCGACGGCAGGGTGCCGAGGTAACGGTCGACCATGCGGGCGGCCTGACGGCCTTCGTTGATCGCCCACACGATCAGCGACTGGCCCCGCCGGGCATCCCCGGCCGCGAAAACTCCGGGCACCGAGGTCTCGTAGGTACCGGCCTTGACGTTGCCTCGCTGGTCTTTGTCGACTCCGATCCCGTCGAGCAGTTCCTGCTCCGGATGGAGGAATCCCATCGCCAGCAGCACCAGATCGGCCTTGATCTCGAACTCACTGCCTTCGACCGGTTTGAAAGGCGGGTTCGGTTCGGCGCGGGCAACCGTGATCGAGGAGACCTGACCATCGCCATTGAATGAGGTGGTGGTCACCGAGAAATCCTGCTCACCTTTGTCGACCTCGGTCGCCTCCTCCATCGCGTAGGAGAGACGGAACTTGGTCGGCCAGAGCGGCCACGGGGTGCGATCGTCGGGACGGTTCTCAGGCGGCTCGGGCAGCAGCTCGAGCTGGACCACGCCGGCAGCGCCCTCGCGGATCGAGTGGCCGACGCAGTCGGCACCGGTGTCACCACCACCGATCACGACCACATGTTTGCCCTTTGCCGAGATCGGCGCCGGAGCGGGAGCCTCGGCCATCGGCTTCGGACCGACCTCGCTGGCCAGCCAGCGGTTGCGGCTGTAGAGATAGTCCATCGCGAAATGGACGCCGTCCAGATCCCGTCCAGGCGCGGGAAGATCACGGGGAACGCGGGAGCCGGTGGCTAGAACCAGGGCGTCGAACCGTTCCTTGAGCTCCTCGACTGTGACATCAACGCCGACGTCGACTCCGCACTTGACCTCGACCCCTTCGTGGACGAGCTGCTGGACGCGGCGTTCGACCACGGTCTTCTCGATCTTGAAATCCGGGACGCCGAAACGGACCAGTCCGCCGGCGGCCTCGTCACGCTCGAAAAGGGTCACGCCGTGACCTGCGCGGCGGAGCTGCTGGGCGGCGGCCATACCGGCCGGACCGGAGCCGACAACGGCGACCTGGCGGCCGGTCTCGCGCTTGGGCGGACGAGGCCGGATCCAGCCTTCCTTCCAGGCACGGTCGGCGATCGACTGTTCGATCTGCTTGATCGTGACGGCGTCGCCCTCACGGATCTCGAGCACACATGCGGCTTCACAGGGAGCCGGGCAGAGCCGGCCCGTGAACTCGGGGAAGTTGTTCGTCGCGTGAAGCTGACGGATCGCGTCCTGCCAGCGGCCGTGGTAGACGAGGTCGTTCCAGTCCGGGATCAGGTTGCCAAGCGGGCAGCCGTTGTGGCAGAACGGAACGCCGCATTCCATGCAGCGGGCACCCTGGTCGGAGAGTTCCTTGTCCGGCCGTTGGACGACGAACTCGCTGTAGTCGCCGACCCGTTCGGCCGGGTCCCGGTACGGGATTCCGGCACGATTGATCTCAAGAAAACCACCAAGCTTGCCCATGATCAGGCTCCCTTTTCCGTGGCGACGCCGCTCGCCGGCTCACCGATCACTTCAACAGAATCAGCGTCGGGGCCCTGGCCGGGTTCACCCTGCCCTTCGGCTTCGAGTTCAGCCAGGACGCGCTTGAAGTCAGCCGGGAACACCTTGACGAACTTCGAGGACATGTTGTCCCAGTCGTCGAGGATCCGGCGGGCGACTTCGGAGCCGGTCCGCTCGAGGTGTTCCTGAATCAGGCCGCGCAGCTCGATCCGGTCCTTCTCGTCCGGTTCCTCGAGCTGGTTCAGCATGGTCGGGTTGACCCTGGTCTCGAACTTGCCCTCGTCGTCGAGCACGTAGGCGATGCCGCCGCTCATGCCCGCCGCGAAGTTGCGTCCGGTCGGACCGAGCACGACCACCTTGCCGCCGGTCATGTACTCGCAGCCGTGGTCGCCGACCCCTTCGATCACCGCAGTGGCGCCGGAGTTCCGGACCGCGAAGCGCTCACCGCCGAGTCCCCGGAAGAAGGCACGGCCCTTGGTCGCTCCGTAGAGCGAGGTGTTGCCGACGATCACGTTCTCTTCCGGCTGGTAGTTCGCGCCTTCGGGCGGCGAAACGGCGAGGATGCCGCCGGAGAGACCCTTGCCGCAGTAGTCGTTGACCTCGCCGCGCAGCGAGAAAGTCACGCCGGGCGCGAGCCAGCCACCGAACGACTGGCCGGCAGCGCCGCGGAAGTTCACCTTGATCGTGTCTTCCGGCAGTCCCTCGGCCCCCTGGGCGTTGGCAATCGCGTTCGACATGATCCCGCCCACACAACGGTCGACGTTCTTGACCGCGATGTCGATCTCAACCGACTCCCCGTGCTCGATCGCACCCTTGGCCTGATCGATGATCTTCCAGTCGAGATTGTCATCGAGCACCGGTTCCTGCGGGCGGGTGCGGCGCCGGTCGACCGAGGGATCAACGCCTTCCGGCCACTTGAGCAGGCCGGAGAGGTCGATACCCCGGGCCTTCCAGTGGTCGACCGCGTCATCGGACTCGAGCAGGTCGATCCGGCCGATCAGTTCGTCGATCGAACGCACCCCCATCTCGGCCATCAGCTTGCGGGCTTCTTCAGCGACGAAGAAGAAGTAGTTGACGACATGCTCGGGCTGACCCTTGAAGCGCTTGCGGAGCTCGGGATCCTGGGTCGCGATGCCGACCGGACAGGTGTTGAGGTGACAGGCCCGCATCATGATGCAGCCGGAGGCGATCAGCGGGGCGGTCGAGAAGCCCATCTCGTCGGCGCCGAGGATGGCGGCGACCACTACGTCGCGTCCGGTCTTGAGCTGGCCGTCGGTCTGGACCGTGATCCTGGAGCGGAGATCGTTCTTGATCAGGGTCTGCTGGGTTTCGGCCAGGCCGATCTCCCAGGGAATGCCGGCCGACTGGACCGAAGAAAGCGGTGAGGCGCCGGTGCCACCGTCATGGCCGGCGATCAGCACATGGTCGGCGTTGGCCTTGGCCACACCGGCCGCCACCGTGCCGACCCCGACCTCGGAGACGAGCTTGACCGACACCGAGGCGGTCGGGTTCGAGCAGCGCAGGTCGTAGATCAGCTGCTTGAGGTCCTCGATCGAGTAGATGTCGTGGTGAGGCGGCGGCGAAATGAGGCTGACTCCGGGAGTCGTGTGACGAACCGAACCGATGTACCGGTCGACCTTGTGGCCGGGCAGCTGGCCACCCTCGCCGGGCTTGGCACCCTGGGCCATCTTGATCTGGAGCTGGTCGGCGTTGGCCAGGTAATGGAAGGTCACGCCGAAACGGCCAGAAGCCACCTGCTTGATCGCCGAACGGCGGAGGTCACCGTTGTCATCCGGCGTGAAGCGGACCGGGTCCTCCCCGCCCTCGCCGGTGTTCGACTTGCCACCGAGCCGGTTCATTGCGATCGCCAGGTTCTCGTGGCTTTCCCTCGAGATCGAGCCGAGCGACATCGCACCGGTGGCGAATCGCTTGACGATCTCGCTGGCCGGTTCGACTTCCTCGATCGGGATCGGGCCAGACTCGGCGGTCTTCAGCTTGAAGAGGCCACGCAGCGTCGCGCGCTTGAGGGCGATCTCGTTGACCTGCTGGGCGAACTCGTCGTACTTCTCCTGCGCGGAGCCGCCTTCGCCGCGGACCGCGTGTTGGACCAGCGAGACGGTTTCGGGGTTCCACTGGTGGAACTCGCCGTCACGTCGCCAGGCGTAGACGCCGCCGACCGGGAGCAGGTCCTCGCCGACCCCGGGGAAAGCCGAGGCGTGGCGGTCCATGGTCTCCTGGGCGATCACTTCGAGGCCGATACCACCGATTCGGGAAGCGGTGCCGGTGAAGTACTTGTCGATCAGGTTCTTCTCGAGTCCGACCGCTTCGAAGATCTGGGCACCGCAATAGGACTGGGTGGTCGAGATCCCCATCTTGGAAATCGTCTTGAGGAGGCCCTTGCCAATCGCCTTCACGACGTTGCGCTGGGCCTTCTCGGGCGACTCCATGTCCGGCACCAGGCCGGCGACGACCAGGTCGTCGACCGTGTCGAGCATGAGGTACGGGTTGATCGCCGAGCAGCCGTAGCCGATCAGCGTCGCCATGTGATGGACCTCGCGCGGTTCCCCGGATTCGAGGATCAGCCCGGCCTTGAGGCGGGTGCCTTCACGGACCAGGTGATGGTGGACCGCACCGACCGCGAGCAGGGCAGGGATCGGAACCCGACGGGGTCCGGTCCGGCGGTCGGAGAGGATCAGGATGTTGAAGCCCTTCTCGATCGCCCGCTGGGCTTCGAGGCAGATCGCGTCGAGCCTGGCTTCGAGACCGGCTTCGGCTTCGGCCACGTCCCAGGTGATGTCGATCGTGTCCGCGCGGAAGATGTCGTGGTTGACGTGGCGGATCGTTTCGAGTTCCTGATTCATCAGGATCGGCTGATCGAGACGCAGCTGATGCGCGTGCTGCTCGGTCTCGGCCAGCAGGTTCTGCTCGGCTCCCACCCCGGTCGAAAGACTCATCACGATCTCCTCGCGGATCGGGTCGATCGGCGGGTTCGTGACCTGCGCGAAGAGCTGTTTGAAGTAGCTGTAGAGCGGCGGACGGTTATCCGATAGGACCGGCAGGGCAACGTCATTGCCCATCGACCCGATCGGCTCGGCGCCGGTTGCCGCCATGGGCGAGATCAGCACGCGCAAGTCTTCCTGCGTGTAGCCGAACGCCTTCTGGCGACGCGGGGTCGGCTGGACGCCGGTCATCGTCACGTAGGCGGTGGGCAGGTCGTCGAAGTGGACCGAAGCGTTCTCGAACCACTCGCCGTAAGGCTGCTGGCTCGCTACTTCACGCTTGACCTCTTCGTCCTCGACGATGCGGTTCTTCTCCAGGTCGACCAGGAAGAGCTTGCCGGGCTGAAGGCGACCGAGGCGCTTGATGTTCTCGGTCGGAATGTCGAGCAGGCCGATTTCCGAGCCGAGCACGATCATTCCGTCGGTCGTCTCGACCCAGCGTCCGGGCCTGAGGCCGTTGCGGTCGAGAGTCGCGCCAATCACGCGTCCGTCGGTGAAGCAGACCGCTGCCGGGCCGTCCCACGGCTCCATCAGACAGGAGTGGTAGGCGTAGAAACCCTTGAGTTCGTCGGAAAGGTCTTCGCGTCCCTGGTAGGACTCGGGAATCATCATCATCGCCGCATGCGGCAGCGAACGACCGGCCAGCATCAGCAATTCCAGGACGTTGTCGAAAGTCGCCGAGTCCGAGCCGTCGGGCCGGACCACCGGGGTCACCTTCTCGAGGTCGTCGCCGAAGAGCTCCGACGCGAGTTCCGATTCACGGGCCCGCATCCAGTTGATGTTGCCGCGCAGGGTGTTGATCTCGCCGTTGTGGGCGATCAGGCGGAACGGATGAGCCAGATCCCAGCTCGGGAAAGTGTTGGTTGAGAAGCGCGAGTGGACCAGGGCCATCGCCGAACGGACCCGCTCGTCACGGAGTTCGGGATAGAAGCCGGGCACCTGGTAGGAGATCAGCATCCCCTTGTAGACCACGGTGCGCGAGGAGCAGGAAGCGATGTAGAGCTCCTCGCCGGCGGCGATCTCGCAGACCCGGCGGATCACGTAGAGCTTGCGTTCGAACGCGTCCTGATCATCCCGATGATCGGGGCCGGCACCGATGAAGAGCTGGGCCACGTGGGGCCGCGACTGGTTGGCGGTGTCACCGACATGTTCGGTGTCGACCGGAACGTCCCGCCAGCCGAGCACGACCTGACCCTCAGCCTCGGTGGTTTCCGAGATCAGGGTCTTGAGTTCCTCCCGCCGGGCTTCGTTCTCACGGGGAAGGAAGCACATCGCAACGCCGTACTGGCCAGCCGGAGGCAGATCGACGCCAGCCTCTTCGCGGTAGAAGAGGTCGGGAACCTGGATCAGGATCCCGGCACCATCACCGGTCCGGGCGTCGGCTCCGGCCGCACCGCGGTGTTCGAGGTTGTCGAGGGCGAGCAAGCCCTGGCTGACAACTTCGTGGCGCGGCACGTTATCCAGGCGCGCGACCATCGCGACGCCACAGGCGTCGTGTTCATTTGTCGAGTCGTAAAGGCCGTCACGGGTCGCGGACGACGGGGCAAATTCAGTCATTTATGCGCGCTTGTCGTGCCGCATTGCGGCGTTTGGTTGTAAGAGACACGTATTCGCAGCGGTCGAAACCGCTGTACGAGGTGGGCAAAGCCACCGGAGCAGTTTATCTAAGCTCCGGCGTACCTATATGTCCGGCGGGCCAAATTGCTTTGGCCCTCAGGAACGTTCGGCAGCCTGTTCTTCGTATTGCTGTCGCCTGGTGGCATCCGCCCCGGAAAGCACCTTGTCGGTGCCGGTCAGAGCGAAAAGCCGCTCCCGCAGCCTCCGGGGAAGCAGTCGCGAAGGCGCATCCAGCCACTGATTCACGGAAGGCACCCAGATTTCGCTGCCGCCTTCGACCAGTGCGTCGGCCACCGCCGCAGCGATGTCGGCCGGCTCCAGCGGGTCCATCAGGCTGATGTCCGGCAGGCCCAGGGACAACTCGGTATTGACCACTCCGGGCAGGACCCAGGAAATACCGACCCCGGTGCCCTTAAGCTCGGCCCGCACCGCCTCGGAGAACCCGATCACGCCGAACTTGGTCGCACAGTAGGTCGCTCCGCCGGCGAGTCCGGCTTTGCCGACCTGCGAGGCGATGTTGATGATACGGCCGCGGCGGCGGGGCTTCATCCGGGTCATCGCCAGCTGGGTTCCGACGATGACCCCGACCAGGTTCACCCCGATCATCGCTTCCGTTGCAGCCGGGTCCTCTTCGTCGATCGGACCCACGATCATCACCCCGGCATTGTTGACCAGGCCATCGAGGGGGCCGAGCAGCGACTCAGCCGAATCGAGGAACTCCTCGAACGATTCGCGATCAGTCACGTCAAGTGACAGGCCGACTGCCTGCTCGCCGATCTCGGCCGCCGTGGCGGTCACCTTTTCAAGATCGAGGTCGCCAATCGCGACCCGCGCCCCGCGCCGCACCAGAGTCTCGGCGGTTGCCCTTCCGATCCCCTGCGCACCGCCCGTTACCGCGACCACTGCTCCCTGAAGGCTCTGATCCATGGTCGCCAAAGTAACCTGTTTGGCCCTTGCCGTTTGCAGACCTGACCTACTCCGGACTCGCCAGCCTGCCCCTCGCCGCCAGTGATCCGGCCGCGGGCGTCGGGCTACTCACCGCCCTGGTCGCGGGCATCGTCTCCTTACTTTCCCCCAGTGTGCTGCCGATTGTGCCGGGCTACCTTTCCGCGGTCTCGGGGCTGACCGCTGATGAGCTCGAAAACGCCAGCTGGAAGAAAGTGCTGGTTCCAAGTCTGATTTTCTGCGGCAGCTTCTCTCTGATCTTCATTCTGCTCGGGATGGGTGCGACCAAGATCGGCTCGCTCCTGAGTGATCATCGGGATGTTCTCGACAAGGTCGCCGCGGCCCTGATCATCGCGATGGGTGTGCTTTTCGTCGCTTCGTTTTTCGTCACCAGGTTGAACCGGGAATGGCACGTAGACGCGCTGATGCAGCGGGCCGGCAAGGGTGGTCCGCTGGTCGCCGGGGCCGCCTTCGCCTTCGCCTGGACACCCTGCATCGGACCGACCCTCGGGGCGATTCTCTCGGCCGCTTCGCTGACCGACTCGGCAGCCCGCGGCGCCCTGCTCCTCGCGGTGTACTCGGCTGGTCTGGCGATCCCCTTCCTGCTTACCGCACTCGCCTTCAACCGCATGACCACGGCCTTTGCCGTGATCAAACGCCACTACGGACTGATCATCATGATCGGCGGCCTGATCCTGATCGCGATGGGCATCCTGATCTGGACCGGCGAGCTTTACCGACTCAACATCGAGATCCAGAACTGGATGTCAGAGTCCGGGCTCGATTTCTGGTCTAGCGTCTAGGCCGACTTCCGACCGGTGAGGGAAGACGACTGGCCCTTCAGTTCCAGCGGCCGGGATTGTCGGGAATCCCTGGTGAGGGAAAGCCGGGTTCATCCGGGACCCCGGGCTCTTCACGAGTTCCCGGTGTGACCGTGACGAGTTCCTCGGCGATCGCCTCGATCTCCTCGAGCTCTTCCCCGTCCATGTCTCGGGAGCAGACGATGTGGAAGCGGCCGGTACCGATGTTGGGGTCGGGCACGATCGGCAGTCCGCGGATCTCCTCCCAGCCGAGCCGTTCGACCTCGAAGGGGTTCATCCGCACCTCGGCTGCCGGGTAGGGGCAGGTCGAGTTGTGATGGTCGATCGCCTTCGAGATCGCCTCGAGGTTCTTTGATTCCGCGGAACTCACACTCCGATAATGCCACAGCCCCGCCCCCGGAACTCTGG
>JAEZIQ010000102.1 GCA_023436605.1 Actinomycetes bacterium
ATGAACCCCTGGCTCAAAGCCGCCCTCACCGAGGGCGTCTCAGCCAAGGAAGCCTTCGGTCCCGGCCAGCCCTTCGGCACCTTCTAGTTCAAGTCGCCGACCGGCCCTCGCACTCCTGACCCCGAGCAACTAGCATCGGGTCAAATTCGACCGAGGAGGAGTTCATGGCGGTAGTGAAGATCATCGAGCTGGTTGGCAGCTCACGGGTTTCGACCGACGACGCGGCCCAGCAGGCGCTCAAGCAGGCCCAGGATTCGCTCAGGAACATCCGTGCCGTGGACATCGTCTCGACCGGTATCAGGGGCGAGAACCTCGACGAGTATCGCGCCCATGTGCGGGTCGCCTTCCTGATCGAGGGCAAGGACGTCACCTAGTTGCAGGCGGGCGGGTCCCGGCCCGCCCGCCTGCTGAGGTTGTTGCTACCTTTCTGCTCCCGATGGCAGTCGAAGAGAACAACGAACCCCAGCCCTGGGAGCGCAATTCGGCAGAAGTTGCCGAGCTGGTAGCCGGCGGCGCGCGCCTGATCGACGTTCGTACCGCCCATGAGCACGAGGCCGCCCGACTCGCGGATTCCGAACGGATCGGCCTCGACGAACTGTTTGACCGCCGCGATGAACTGAGCAAGGACCAGACGGTCGTGTTCTACTGCCGGGTCGGCAACCGCTCCGGCATGGCCGCCCAGGCATTCGCCGATGCGGGTTACGACGTCCACAACCTTGCCGGCGGGATCGTCCAGTGGATCGAGGACGGCCAGCCGATCGAGCCCGAGGACGGCTACGTAGCCGAACCAGGCGAAGCCGCCGCCATCCTCGAAGCCCGCGCCCGAAGCAACAAGTAGTCACCGAGCTTCGCCGGACCCACCGGGTCCGGAACCCGCGAGACCCTGCCCGGCCCGCCTCTTGCAGAGCCGGCCCATCTATTCCTTGATTCTTTGGGCCGGCGGGTTGAGAAGGGAGGCAGAGCGCAGCTCGCCGACTCCTTATTACCTGAAATCCGGTCGGATTTTGGTCTTTTTGCTACCGTTGTTTGCCCGTTCAAGCAACCAAGCCTTTTTGTAGCAGGAGGAAACCCAATTGGAGCCCACTTCGGCCCCCGCCCAACCGAAGACCGAGAAGCCTAAGCCGAAGCCCGGCGACAAGGGTGTTGAGCAGGAAGAAGGGAAGCTCCAGGTAGGAAAAGGCAAGCTCGGGACACTGACCAACCCGGAGACCTACGACAACGTCCCCGGCCACGTCATCCCGATCATCGAAGAGGAGTTCGTCGACTTCGAGGGCGAAGCGAACGAGTTCCTCGACGGCAACACCCCCGAAGACCAGTTCATAGGCTTCCGTCTCAAGCAGGGTGTCTACGGCCAGCGCCAGCCCGGAGTCCAGATGGTGCGGGTCAAGCTGCCATTCGGCGGCGTCACCCCGGAACAGATGGATGCCTTCGCCGACGCGGTCGAGACCTACGCCCCGCTGAACAAGGGTCACATCACGACCCGCCAGAACATCCAGATCCATCACGTGCCGCTGAACCAGATGGTTCACATGCTGCGCGACCTCGCTCCGAGCGGCCTTTCCTCGCGTGAGGGTTGCGGTAACACGGTCCGCAACGTGACCGGCGACCCGTGGGCCGGCGTCGCTGCCGACGAGATCTTCGACCCGACGATGTACGTCGGGGCCTACACCCGCTACTTCGTCCGGCACCCCACGACCCAGCTGATGCCGCGCAAGATCAAGACCGCGTTTACCGGCTCCGACGCCGACCGGGCGATCACCGGCATCCACGACATCGCCTTCATCAGCCGGATCAAGGACGGGGTCAAGGGCTTCGAGGTGCGGGTTGGCGGCGGCACTTCGATCATGCCCCGCATCGCTCCGACCCTCTACGACTTCGTCGAGGCCGACAACGGTGACTTCATCAAGGTCTCCGAAGCGATCTTCCGCGTCTACGACCGCCAGGCCTGGCTGCGTCCGAACCGCGCACGCGCCCGGATCAAGGTCCTGGTCGACAAGGTGGGGATCGAGGAAGTCCGCCGCATGATCGACGAAGAGCTCAAGGGCGACTGGGTAGGCGAGCGTGACTTCTCGATCGACCGCATGATCTTCGACATCGACGAGGAAGCGTCGCTGACCGATCCGCTGCCGCCGACCGGCTCGCCCAACGGCGACCGGGCCGAGTTCGACCGCTACCTCGAGGCCAACGTCCAGCCGCAGAAGCAGGATGGTTTCCACACGGTCGAGGTAAAGGTCGTGCGTGGCGACCTGACCCCGGAGCAGTTCCGCGGCCTCGGACAGATCATGCGCGACTACACCAGCGGTTTCGCGCGGATGACCGTCCAGCAGAACATCGTCCTGCGCTGGGTCCGCGAGGAGTCGCTCTACGACGTCTGGAAGCGTCTCGGCGAGCTCGGGCTCGATGACGTCGGCCCGCGACGGATCACCGACGTGGTCTCCTGCCCCGGCACCGACTCCTGCAAGATGGGCATCACCTCCTCGATGGGCCTCAACCAGGCCGTTCAGGCGCGAGTCGAGGCGATGAACATCACCGACCCGCTGACCCGCGACATCCACATCAAGATGAGCGGCTGCCCGAACGGCTGCAGCCAGCACCACATCGCCAACATCGGCTTCTATGGCGCTTCGCTCAAGGTGGGCGACAAGACCATCCCCGCCTACGTCCCCCACCTCGCCGGCAAGTACACCGACGGCGAAGTGATCTACGGAACCCGCCTCAAGTCACGGCTGCCCGCCCGCCGGGTGCCGGACGCGGTCGAACGGTGGATCCGCCTCTACGAGAGCGAGCGCAACGACGGCGAGGTCTTCAACGAGTTCGTCGAGCGCGTTGGCACCGCCCGCATGGAGGAAGAGGTGAAGGAGCTGACCATGCCGGTCGACTTCAGCCTGGACACGATGCAGATGTTCATCGACTGGCAGCGCTCCGACCCGTACAAGGTCGAGCGCGGCGAGGGTGAGTGCGCCGTCTAGATCGCTGATGGAACCGTCCACCACACTGAGCCCGGCGCAAGCCGAAGCGGCGCGGAAGGCCGAAGAGGCCACCCGCGCCCTGGCCGCGAGGTTCGACGCCGAGGCGGAAGCCGCCCGGGTCGAACCTCTTGACGCGAGCCAGATCCTCGAGTGGGCCTTCGAGCAGTTCGGGCAGGACATGTACATCGCCTGCTCGTTCCAGAAGACGAGTTCCGTGGTGATGCATCTGGCGACGGAGATCAACTCTGACGCCCGCTTCTTCTACATCGACACCGACTTCCTCTTCCCCGAGACCTACGAGACCAGGGATCGCCTGGCCGAGCACTTCGGGGTCGAGTTCGAGCGGTGGCACAACCTCACCCCGGAGGAACAGGCGGCGCAGTTCGGTGACCAGCTCTGGAAGCGGGACCCGGATGGCTGCTGCGGCATCCGCAAGGTCGATCCGATGGCGCGGGCACTTTCCTCGGGCGTCGACTGCTGGGTCGCCGGCATCCGCCGCGAGGACTCGGCGACCCGTGCCGGTTCTCCCAAGTTCATGTGGGACAAGAAGTTCAACATCTGGAAGGTGAACCCGATCGCGGACTGGTCCGAGCGCGATGTCTGGACCTACCTCCACAAGCACGGAATTCCGTATAACCCCCTGCACGATCAGGGTTATCCTTCGATCGGATGCACCCACTGCACCCGTCCGGTCATGCCTGGCCAGTCCTCAAGAGACGGCCGCTGGTCCGGCTCCGGCAAGACGGAGTGCGGCATCAACTAGCCGTTTCGGGCGGCATTTGGCGCCCATAACGACTAGGCTGCTGGATTCTTCACCTTTCCTGTCAACATTCCCACCTACCCATGAGCGTGAGCATGACTGATCTAGCCCTCCAGCTTTCCGAGCGACAGACTGCCGATTTCGAGATGATCGGAAACGGAGGTTTTGCGCCTCTGACCGGCTTCCAGGGCTCGGCTGACTGGCAGCGTGTCTGCGATGAGATGCGCACCGCGGACGGGGAATACTGGCCGATCCCGATCACCCTTCCGACCGACCTCGAATGTGAAGTCGGTGACGTGATCAAGCTGACCTCGGATGAGGGCAAGCCCCTCGGGTCGATCACCGTCGAGGAAATCTTCGAGCGCGACGTGAACCATGAGGCAAAGTCGATCTACCTGACCGATGACCTCGAGCATCCCGGCGTCGCGGCGATTCATGAGGAAGGTGCCCGCTGCGTGGCCGGCCCGATCGAGGTCGAGGCCCTGCCCGATCACGAAGAGGCCTTCCAGCGCCGCTACCTCACCCCGGCCGAGTCGCGGCAGGCTTTCGCCGACCGCGGCTGGAAGCGCGTCGTCGCCTTCCAGACCCGCAACCCGATCCACCGCGCCCATGAGTACCTGACCAAGGCCGCCCTGGAAGTCTCCGACGGTCTTTTCATCCACCCGCTGATCGGCAAGACCAAGGCCGGGGACATCCCGGCCGACGTGCGGATGAAGTGCTACGAGCTGCTGATGGAGGACTACTACCCGAACGACCGCGTGATCCTCGGCGTCAACCCGTCGAAGATGCACTACGCCGGCCCCCGCGAGGCCGTGCTCCACGCGATCGTCCGCCGCAACTACGGCTGCACCCACTTCATCGTCGGCCGTGACCACGCTGGCGTCGGTGACTACTACGGCACCTACGACGCCCAGAAGATCTTCGACGACATCGACATCGACGAACTCGGCATCGAGCCGCTGATGTTCGAACACACCTTCTGGTGCAACGAGTGCGAGGGACTGGCCTCGAACAAGACCTGTCCCCATGACGCTGATGCGCACCTGTTCCTTTCGGGTACCAAGGTCCGGGAGATGCTGGGCAACGGCGAGATGCCGCCGCCCGAGTTCTCTCGCCCCGAAGTCGCCCAGATCTTGATTGACGCTTACAAGGAGGACAACTAACCAATGTCAGACAGCAAGGGATTCACCCTCTGGTTCACCGGGCTCTCGGGCGCCGGCAAGACCACCATTTCCGAGATCGTCGCCCGTGAACTGACCGACCGGGGCTCCAAGCTCGAGATTCTCGACGGCGACATCGTCCGCGAGAACCTGTCCAAAGGACTCGGTTTCTCGAAGGAAGACCGCGACATCAACATCCGTCGCATCGCCTTCGTCGCCGACCTGCTTTCCCGTAACGGCGTCCCGGTGATCACCGCCGCGATCTCGCCCTACCGCGCCCTGCGCGACGAGGCCCGCGAGCTGATGGGTGATCGCTTCATCGAGGTCTACATCGAGGCATCGGTCGAGGTCTGCGCCGAGCGTGACGTCAAGGGCCTCTACGCGAAGGCCTTCTCGGGCGAGATCAAGGAGTTCACCGGTGTTTCCGACCCGTACGAGCCGCCGGAGAACCCGGAGATCGTCCTCAAGACCGCCGAGGAGGAGCCGGAGGATTCAGCCCGCCGTCTGATCACCTACCTGGAGGAGCGCCAGCTCATCCCGGCCGCCGTCGCCTCCTAGGCAACACCGGCATCCACTTCAAAAGGGCGGGCCTTCGGGTCCGCCCTTTTTCGTGCCCTAGGGCTTCGGCGGGACTGCCGGCTGACCGAGGTCGTAGGTCTGGTAGGCGCCGAAGCGGCTGAAGGTCTTGTGGGTCGGGCCGTGATAGTCGGAGGAGGCGGTGGCGGTTACCCCAAGTTCGTTGGCCAGGTCGAGCAGGTGCTTGGTCTGGGCCTTGGTGTGGGAGGGGTAGAAGACCTCGATGCCGCCGATGTCGAGGGCGCGGATCAGTTCTTCGACCTGCTCGGGGACCTTGATGTCCCAGTAGGGGTGGGCGATCACCGGTACCCCCCCGGCTTCGCGGATCAGGGCGCAGGCCTCGTTGGCGTCGGGCCACTTGCGGGAGACGAAGGCCTTGGCACCCGGGACCAGCCACTCTTCGAAGAAGGGCCCGAGATTGCCGGTCGCGCCGGCGGCCTTGGCGATGTGGGGCCGGCCGATCGCGTCGGCCGCTCCGGCCTCGCGGACCGCATCCTCGAAAGTCAGGTCGAAGCCGTGATCGCGCAGGTTCTGGAGGATCTCCTTCGCGCGGTCGCGACGCTCCTGCTGGGCCCGCTGGCAGGCCGGGGTGATCTTCTCGACGTCGACCCAGTAGCCGCAGATGTGCAGGTCCTCGGCGTATTCGTGAACCGACGACATCTCGACCGCGGGGACGATTTCGACGCCCACCTTGGCTCCGGTCTCGATCGCTTCGGGCACGCCGGCCACTCCGTCATGATCGGTCAGGGCCAGTACTTCGACCCCCGCCTTGGCGGCTTCTTCGACCACGCCGGCGGGTTCAAGCTGACCATCAGAGACAACGGAATGCGACTGGAGTTCGATCATCGAAAGAGAATCCTAAGCACCCGCCCCGAATTCCGCCCGACAACCCGCGCTTGCCAGGCGATCAGTTCCTTCCCGAGCCCCTCCGAGTCTCCCTGGAGAATCGAGATGGCCGAAGTGGGCCGTTATCGCCGCAATCCGCCATCTCGTTCCGACGGAAAGGGCTGGTTGGCGCGGGGATGGGGACAAAGCCCAAGACGGGGACGGGTAATTAGACTGCGCGGGCTATGTTTTCGAAGATCCTGATCGCCAACAGAGGCGAGATTGCCATCCGTGTTGCCCGCGCCTGCAAGGAGATGGGGATTACCTCCGTCGCCGTGTATTCGGAGGCTGATCGGGATGCCCCGCACGTCAAGGCCTGTGACGAGGCCTTCCTGATCGGACCGGCGGTTCCGGCCGAGAGCTACCTGTCGATCGAGAAGATCATCCAGGCCTGCAAGGACTCGGGTGCCGACGCCGTCCATCCCGGGTACGGCTTCCTCGCCGAGAACTCCGATTTCGCCCGTGCCCTCGACGAGGCCGGCATCACCTTCATCGGCCCGCCCGCTTCGGCGATCGACGCGATGGGGTCGAAGACCATGGCCCGCGAGGTCATGGAGAAGGCCGGCGTTCCGATCGTTCCGGGCGCGACCGAACCCGCCAAGGATCTGGACGAGGCCAGGAAGCAGGCCGAATCCGCCGGCTACCCGGTCGCCTGCAAGGCGGTCGGTGGTGGTGGCGGCAAGGGCTTCCGCGTCGCGATGACCCCGGATGACCTCGCCGAGGCCTTCGAGGGTTCGGCCCGTGAAGG
>JAEZIQ010000151.1 GCA_023436605.1 Actinomycetes bacterium
CGGCGGCAGGGAATGCGGCGGTCCGGCCGCCTCGGCGGCGATGAAGCGCCTTGCCACCGGCCAGCAGGTCACGGTCACCTCGGACCCGACCCAGGATCGCCGCGACCATTACGGCCGTCTCCTCGCCTACGTCGACCGGGGCAACCAGGACCTCGGGTTCACCCTCGTCGAGCGAGGTCTCGCCTCCGCTTACCCCTACGACGGTCCTTTCCAGCGATACCCGAGGTACGCCAGGGCCGACCAACTGGCTCGGGAGGCAGGCCGCGGAAGCTGGGCCCACTGCGACATCTCACCCGGCTAGTCCCAGTCCCTCCAACGAGATGCGAGAAGTCAGGGATAATCGCCGACTTCTCGCATCTCGATGCACGCGGGGTTAGGGGAGCTCGATCAGCTTGTCGCGGGAGGTTTCGCCCTGGATGATCCGGATCTTTGACTTCGGGACCTTGAACTCCTTGGCGAGCAGGGCGAGCAGGGCCTTGTTGGCCTTGCCGTCAACCGGTGGGGCGGTGACCCGGACCCCCAGGACCTGGTCCCCGGTCGCCGGGTCCTCCCTGTAGCCGGTGACCTCGCTCCGCGAGGCTTTGGGCTGGAGGCGGACGCGGATTCGCCGGTTGCTCAAGGCGGGCTGGAACTAGTAGCGGTGGCCGGAGGTGTACTTGCGGGCCGGGGACGACGTCGTCTCGACCTTGCCGGAGGCGACCACGTCGACGAACTGCTCGAGGTGCTCGGTCTTCCAGCATTCGAAGGCACCGTCGCAGAACGGGGTGTAGGCACTCATCACCGAGTCTCCGTAGTTCCAGTAGAGCTCAGGTTCCGGGTTGAGCCAGAAGGTGCGGTTGGCCCGGTCGGCGACGCGGGCGAAGGCGTCCTCGGCCGGCGGTCTGCCGTTGGTGCGGGCGTCTCCGAGCACGATCACGGTCGAACGTGGCCCGAGGTCGGCTGCGACGTCGGCGTAGAACTCGTTCCAGACGCGGCCGTAGTCGGTGTACCCGGAGATGTCGGCGACCCCACCGGTCGAAGTGATCTTTTCAGCGATCGCGGTGAAATCCCGCTCATCCTCGAAGACATGGGTGACCTCCGAGATCCGTTCGATGAAGACGAAGCTGCGCAGCTTGCGAAACGAGTCGTGGAGTGCGTGAAGCACCGAGAGAAAGAAGGTCGAGGCCGAGCTGACCGAGGTCGAGACATCGCAGAGCACGTAGATCTCAGGCTTGCGGGGGCGTCGCGGGCGGTACTTCAGGTTGAGCGGCACGCCACCGGTCTCGAGCGAGGAACGCATGGTCCGGCGCACGTCGACCGTGCGTCCTCGCTTGGCCCCGCGCGGGTCGTGGCCCAGAGTGGCCAGCCGGCGCTTCATCTGGGCAACCGCCTTGTGGACGGCGGCCAGATCCTGTGCACCCCGCATCGGCAGGGCCCGGTTCAGTTCGGAAAGGGGACGGGCCGGTGGCAGCTGGCCCTGGCGCTGGATCTGCTGGCGCTGGAGCTCACGGCGGAGCTGCCGTTCGAAACGGGCGATCTGGTCGCGGTCGAGCGGGTTGCCTTCACCCTCGGCGTCACCGCTCGTGTCAGAGGAGGGGGAGAGGCCGAGACCGCGGCGGATCCGCTGCATGTCGACTCCGACCACACCACTGCTCTCGCCCTGTCGGCCGAAGGCCTCGATCGCCAGCCGGGCCAGCTCGTTCATCGCCGACTCGTCGCCCTCGGCGATCGCCTGGCGGATCGCCTCGGCGAGGGCCTCCATGCTGAGCTCCTCACGGGCTGCCTCGGAAAGCTGGGCCGACCTGCCTTCCCCACCTTCCGGCGAGTACTCGAGAGCGGCTTCCTCGGTCGCCCGGAAGAAATGGCGGTCGAAGATCAGGTCGAAGATCTCCCGATCCTTCGGTGATTTGGCAACCGTGGTCGCCAGTGCCTCCTTGAAATCGACCGGCGAAGTCCAGGGCACGATCTCGAGCGCCCGGAAGGCGTCCTGGATCTCGGAGGTGCCGATGGCCACGTCCTCTGAGCGAAGTTCCTCGCAGAAAGCGAGGATCTGTTCCGCCATCCCTGAGGGCGCCTGAGACATCAGCCGGTGCCGTTCGAGGACCCGCTGCCGTTGCTCGAGGAGCCGCCCAGTCGGGGCACGATCTTTTCGGCAACCAGATCGAGGTCGGTGCGGTGCTTGATGATGATCGAGAGCGATTCCCGGAAGGTTTTCTCGTCGATGTCGTCGGCGCCCATCAGGATCAAGGTCCGGGCCCAGTCGATCGCCTCGGCGATCGAGGGCGGCTTCTTCAGATCGAGTTCCCGGACCATGTCGACCACGTCGACCAGCCGTCCGGCCAGGGCCTCGTCGATCTCCGGCGCGTGAAGACGGATGATCTCGATCTCCCGTTCCCGGGTCGGGTAATCGAGCCAGAGGTAGAGGCAGCGACGCTTGAGCGCCTCGGTCAGCTCGCGGGAATTGTTCGAGGTGAGCAGCACGATCGGATGGGTCGTGGCACTGATCTGACCCATCTCGGGGATCGTGATCTGGAAATCGGACAGGAGCTCCAGCAGCATCGCCTCGAATTCCTGATCGGTCTTGTCGATCTCGTCGATCAGCAGGACGACAGGTTCCGGGTTTGCGATCGCCTTCATCAGCGGTCGTTCGAGCAGAAACTCCTCGGTGAAGATCTCGCCCATCCCGACCGGCCCGGACGCCTCGTCCTGGACCGAAGCGGTGGCCTGGATCTGAAGCAGCTGCTTGCGGTAGTTCCACTCGTAGAGGGCCTTCGCCTCGTCGAGTCCCTCGTAGCACTGGAGCCGCACCAGTTCGCGGCCGGTCGAGCGTGAAAGTGCCTTGGCGAGTTCGGTCTTGCCGACTCCGGCGGGGCCTTCGACCAGGACCGGCTTGCCCAGACGCTGAGCGAGGAAGGCGATCAGCGCGGTCGAGTCGTCGGCGAGGTAGGCCGCGTCACGCAGCGCGTCGGCGACTTCGGCGGGACTGTCGGGAACGGATTGGGGAGTTGCTGCCATGCCTTGGACAATACGACGACGGGTCCGTCGGTGGCGCGATAATCAGCACAGATGGGACGACTCGACGAAGCAGACCTCTCGCTCAAGTACTCGAAGGAAGAAGGCGCCGAGCGCCTCGAGGAAGCGCAGGAACGGGTAGCTGCCCTGCGCCTCACGCTCGGGGGCCAGATCGGTTCCGGCAAGATCGGGCCGCCGGTGTGTGTGATCTTCGAGGGGTGGGACGCCTCCGGCAAGGGTGGCGCGATCAAGCGGCTCGTGTATCCGATGGATCCGCGGCACGTACGGGTCTCCCAGTTCGCGGCGCCGACCGAGGACGAGAAGCGGCATCACTTCCTCTGGCGCTTCTGGCCGAAGCTGCCGGGCTGGGGAGGCATGGCGGTTTTCGACCGTTCCTGGTACGGACGGGTTCTGGTCGAACGGGTCGAGGAGTTCGCTACCAAGAAGGAATGGAAGCGTTCCTACCGGGAGATCCGGAACTTCGAACAGGCCCTGACCGACGAGGGCACGATCCTGGTCAAGCTCTGGATGCACCTTTCCGAGGAAGAGCAGCTCAAACGCTTCGAAGCACGGGCGGACGATCCACTGAAGAAGTGGAAGCTGACCGACGAGGACTGGCGAAACCGGGAAAAGCGGGAGCTCTACGAGGAGGCGGTCGAGGACATGTTCGAAAAGACCTCGACCGATGACGCGCCGTGGACGGTGATCCCCGGGGAGAACAAGCGTTACGCCCGGGTTGCCGTGATCGAAACCGTGATCGAGGCGATGGAAGCCGGCATGAAGCGCTGGGACATCCCGCTTCCGGACTAGTCCAGGGGAATATCGGTTACCCGAGGAGCCGGCGGCTCTTCCGGCTCTTCCCGGGATTTATGGCCGTCAGCGCCGGAGCTGCCCGGGCTTCCTGCCTTCTCTGCGTAAGCATCGAGGAAGGCTTTCAGGACTCCCATCGCCTCGTGCTGGATCGATTCGGCCTGCTGCCTAAGTTCCGGTGAAACCGTGTGGCGGAACAGTTCAGCCGAACGGCAGATCGGGCACCACTCGAGGCAGCCGTGACCGCCTCCCTCTCTCGCTCCCGAATCGGGCTGGCCGTTCACGCCCGGATCGGACTCGGACTCGGCGCTGCTCCTCCCGGCTCTTGACTGGGAAAACTGGCCCCAGAAACGGTCGGCTCCCGGCTGAAGTTCATTTGGTTCGGACTTCTGCGACATGCGATTCCTCGAAGATGATCTCCAGGGTGTCCTCCTCGAATGAGGCCTTCGTCGGGCTTCGTCTGGCAAGCCCGGAAGGGAGCATGATAGTCCGCCTCACTTCGCCCACCTGAACCAGCAGTTCCTCACCGGCCTGCTGGAGCCTGACTTCGCCCTTCTCGGTGAATGGGGCCAGGATCCGGATCACGGTGCGCCCGTCTTCGGTCGTGACCTCGCGGGGCATGCCGGAATGGAGCAGGGCGGTCGGGTCGATCTCCCCGAAAAGGTCGTTCGAGAGCCGGCCGTGCATTTCGGCTCCGATCACTTCCCGGTCGAAGTAGCGAGCGGTCAGGACCGGCACCGGCGCGAAGCCTGCCTCGACCGATTCCAGCTGTTCGGTCTGCTGTTTGCGCCAGCCGGCGAAGTAGCTGTCGGACACTTCATCCGGGAACACCCGGTTGACGATCACGGCGTCGGTCAGATAACCGAAGAGGCAAAGGTGGGTGAAAGTGCGGCGGGCCTCGTTGATCACCATGCGGTCAGGGTTCATGACCAGGCGAATCGAACAGTTCTCGTGGTCGCGAAGGATCTCGTCCATCGCCAGGAGGTTCCCGATCAGATGCTCGACTTCATCCATCAGCTCCGGTTCCGGCACCGGGATCTCGAGCGCCTTGGCCAGCGGGGCCGCCTTGCTCAGCAGGGTACGGTTCCAGGGGAAGACCTTCCGCACCCACCAGGAGGCGACCTCGGGATAGCCGAGCAGGCGAAGGGTCTCGCCGCTCGGCGCACAGTCGACGATCACCACATCAAACTCGCCTTTGTCCCAGTGACGTTTGATCTGAAGCAGGGAGAAGAGCTCGTCCAGCCCGGGCGGGACGCTCAGCTCCTCGGCCCGGACCTGGTCGACACCCTTGCTCTGGAGCAGCCCGCTCATCCAGGCGGCGACCCGGTCCCAGTTCCGACGCATCTCGGCTTCGGCGATCACTTCCTGGCCGAAGAGGCCGTCGCTCACCTCAACCGGGTCCGGTCCCAATTTGACCCCGAGCGAGTCGGAAAGGCTGTGGGCAGGATCGGTCGAGAGGATCACCGTGCGGTGCCCGGCGGCCGCACAACGGCGGGCCGTGGCGGCCGCGACGCTGGTCTTGCCGACACCTCCTTTGCCCGTATAGAGGATTGTGCGGGGTGGCATTGGGGGCGAGCGTATAGCCTGCCCCGACTTGGAACGGCTGCGAATTCCTTTTGCGATCACCGTGCTGCTGGTACTCCTGTCGGGTCTGGCCGGCTGTGGCAGCAGTGATCCGGACCCGGCCGATGTGCTCGACCGGGCGCTGGCCAGGGAGAACCTCGCCAGCTTTGGCACCGGCCCGGATGGCCCCACCGCGGGAATCGTCTCGGTTCAGGCTCTGGGCTTCGAAGACAGCATCCTCAACGAGCGGCAGGTCGTCGCGAAACCGTCGGTGATGAGTGAGATACGCGGTGCCCTAGGAGCCGACTCCGGGCTCCGTGGCCTGGTCGAGGGCCTCGAGTACGAAGGCAGCGAAGACCTCGACGGGGTCGAGGTGGATCACATCTCCGGCTCGATCGAAGTCGGTGGGCTGGCGCGGGCATTGGAGGAGGGCGGGGGCGAGGACGTCGGTTCACTGGCCGGGATCGCGGACGTCGATCTCGAGAAATCGCTGGCCGGGGCCGAGTTCGACCTCTACTCGGATCCGGGAGACAGCGCGATCCGGAGACTGGATTTGACCCTGGCCTTCGACGACCCGGACAATGCACTTCCGGCCACCCGGATACGGTTCTCTCTGACCCCGGACAAACCGGACCGAACCTTCCAGTAGAGAGCAGCCCGAAAGCACATGGAATATTTCCTTCTAATCGTCAGTTTCGCGGTGATTCTGACCGGCGCGCTGCTCTTCACCAACGCGATCGAGTGGCTGGGCCACAAGCTCAATCTCGGTGAGGGCGCGGTTGGATCGATTCTCGCGGCGGTCGGTACCGCGATGCCGGAGACCCTGATCCCGATCGTGGCGATCATCGGGGCTGCCTCCGGCTCGGGTGATGTTGCCGTCGGAGCGATCGTCGGAGCCCCGTTCCTTCTGGCCACCATCGCGATGGCCCTGGTCGGCATCTCGGCGCTTGCCTACATCAAGCGCCGCCCCCAGGGCAAGCATCTCGACGTCCACGTCGAGACCCTGGACCGCGACCTGATCTTCTTCATGATCTTCTTCTCGCTCGCCCTGGTCGTAGGCGTGGTCGACGTTCCGCAGGGCGTCCAGATCGGGGCCGGCGTGATCTGCCTGCTGGCCTATGTCTACTACGTGGTGATGACGATCCGCAACAGCGGTGACGTCTCCGAGAGCCACGAGATGGACCCGCTGATCATGGATCGACGGAGCGACCGCGAGGGCGGTCCGCCGAACGCGATCATGGTCATCCAGTTGCTTCTCGGGCTTGGCGCGATGGTCGGCGGTGCGCACCTTTTCGTCCACGAACTGCTCAACGTTGCCGAACACCTTGGCGTCTCGGCGATCATCCTCTCGCTGATCCTCGCACCCCTGGCGACCGAGCTACCCGAAAAGGCGAACTCGTTCTTCTGGGTCCGGGACGGCAAGGACAGTCTCGCGCTCGGCAACATCACGGGCGCGATGGTTTTCCAGTCGACCATCCCGGTGGCGATCGGAATGATCTTCATCGACTGGTCACTCGACAAGTTCGCGGTGCTCTCGATGGGTCTCGGTCTGGCGGGTGGCGCCGTCGCCTACTGGGCACTGCGCAAGAACGGGGAGTTCGGAAAGATCTCGATCACCCTCTGGGCGCTGCTCTACCTGTCTTTCCTCGCCTTCGTCATCCTGAGCGGCGACACAGGCCACACCGGCGGCCACTAACCGGCGCCCCCCGCCGCTCAAGCTTCTAACCCAGGTCGCGGAGGATCCGGCAGGGGTTGCCGGCCGCCAGCACGCCGGGCGGGACGTCACGGGTGACGACCGCCCCGGCACCGATCACCGCGTTCTCGCCGATGCTGACTCCCGGGCAGACGATCACCCCGCCGCCCAGCCAGACGCCGTCGCCGATCGTGATCGGCCGGGAGAGTTCGACGCCGGCCCGTCGCGCGACCGGGTCGAGTGGATGTTCGGCGGCAAGGAGCTGGACGTTGGTCGCGATCCGGACCTGATCGCCGATCGTCACCGGCGAGACATCGAGCACGATGCCGCCATAGTTGATGAAGGAGTCGCGGCCGATCGTGATGTTGAAGCCGTAGTCGCAAAGGAACGGCGGTTCGATGTAGGTCGTGTCACCAACCGAGGCGAAGAGCCGGCCCAGCGGGCTGCCGGCCAGTTCCTGCTCCGGCCGGGCGTTGAAATCACCGAGAATCTCCTGGCAGTGGCGGCGGTCGGCGACCAGCTCGGGGTCGGTCGCGTCATAGGGCTCGCCGGCCAGCATTTTCTCCTTTTCGGTCAGACCGGGCTGCCCTCGAAAAGCAGGTAGCGCATCGTGTACCTGAAGCTGCCGTCGTCGGCTTCATTGGCGGCCTCGACGATCGGCTGGGTTTCCCGACGAAGTTCTTCGTATCGCTCCTCGCCGACCACGTCCTTCATGGTCAGCCAGATCGGATGGTGGTCGAACCAGCGCTCGTTGAGCACCCGGGCAGATTCCTCTTCGATGACCAGGTCGCGGGTCTCGACCTGGAGGACGATGCCGGCTTCGGAGAAGAGTTCACGCACGGCCAACTCGTCACCCCACTGGAAGGGGGCGTCTTCGCCCTCGGCCGGCGCCTGGCCGAACTGGGAAGCCACCGCCGCCTTGGCCATCTCCTGCATGTGCTGGAAGAGGCCTTCCTCGACCCAGGAGGTGAAGGCGATCCGGCCCTCGGGTTCGATCACCCGGCGGATCTCCTGGGCGCTGTCCCGGGGAGAGCTGGTGAAGATCAGGCCGAAAACGGAGGTGACGATCCTGAACGAGTCGTCCGCGAAGGGAAGTTCGGTCAGATCACCCTGGACCCACTCGGCTGCCAGGCCGTCGGCAGTCGCCCGTTCGGCTGCGACCTCGAGCAGGCGGGGGGCTCCGTCGAAGCCGGTCACCCTGGCTCCGCGACGGGCGAGCTCGAGAGTTTCGTTGCCGGTGCCACAGGCGAGATCCAGCGCGGACAGTCCCGAAACCGGCTCGACCCCGTCGGCCACGGCCGGCGCGACCGGGGCCAGTTGCTCGGCGGTTATCTCGTACGAGCCTCTGTCCCAGTTCGACATTCAGTTCTCCTCGTTGATCTCGGCCAGCGCCTTGAGTACCAGGGCGTCGTGCTTCTTCGGCTGGACCTTGGGAAAAACCCGCAAGATCCTGCCGTCACGAATGATGAAGGTCGAGCGCTGGACCCCCATGTACTTGTTGCCGTACATCGACTTCTCGACCCAGGTGCCGAACTTCTCGGCGACCTTGTGGTCCTTGTCGGCAAGCAGGGTGAACTCAAGGTCGTTCTTGGTGGCGAACTTGTCGATGTCCTTGACCTCGTCCGGCGAGATGCCGATCACTTTCGCTCCGGCCTCCGCGTACTCGGCGCTGCGGTCGCGGATCGAGCAGGCCTGCGTTGTGCAGCCGCTCGTGTTGGCCTTCGGGTAGAAGTAGAGAACCACCAGCTGCTTGGAGAAATCGGACAGACTGACCTTCTCTCCGTGCTGGTCTTCAAGAGTGAATGCGGGTGCCTTGTCGCCTGCTTCGAGCATGAAGCTGATCCTACTTAGGCCACGCCGAGGGTTGATCGCATCAACTCGGCGAGGGCGGTCCCGCAGGCGTGGCCATCGTCCTTTTCGGGGTTGAAACAGGTCACGTCGAATCCGGCCAGGCCGGGGGAGGAGGCCAGGGGTGTCATCAGGGCCTTGAGCTCGGTCAGGCTGAGGCCGTCGCGCATCAGGTAGTCGGTCGCCGGGAAGGCGTCGCGATCGAGGACATCCACGTCGAGGTGAAGCCAGAACCTGCCACCGTCGCCGGCGAGCTCGGCCGCTATCGATTCACCGATCCGGGTCAGGTCCCCGTGCCGAAGGTCTTCCCGGTAATCGATCCGGCCGATTCCGAGTCCTTTCGGGAAGGGAGCGATCAAGTCGAGTTCTTCCTGGTCGCGGGCGCCGATCAGGGCCATCCTCGCGGCATCCACGACCGGGGTCTCGCCGATCGCCTCGAGCAGTTCCTGCGGCGCGATGCCGAGGGCTGCGGCGACCGGGAAGTCGGCTCCTTCTCCAGTCGGAGAGGTCTGGCCGGTGAACAGGTCGAGGTGGCCGTCGAAGTAGGCGAGACCGATCTCACCGAGCGAATCGCGGGCGCCGGCAAGCGCTCCCGGCAGAAGGGTGCAGCAGCCACCGAGCACGATCGGCACCCTGCCCTCCGCGGTTAGTGCGGCGACCCGTTCGCGAACCTCCGCGGTCATCTTGACGATGTCGTCGAAGGCCAACCAGCCGTTCCTGCGGTCCCGCTCGAGTCCGCGGATCTGCTGAGTGGTGTCGCCGGCATCCTCGAAACCCCCGGCGCCGAGCAGTTCACGCAGGGCTTCGGGACCGAGCTCGGTCCCGCCTGACTTGCCGACGCTGTCGATCGGTACGCCGAGGAGCGTCATGCGCCCGTCGCTCATCGATCAGTCCTCGCGCCCGATCTCCTGGCCTTCTTCGTCCTCGTCGAGTTCATCGTCACCCTGCTCCAACGCGGTTCCCGAGACCGAACCGCCCCGGCCGGGGTGGTAGTGAGTCTGGAAGTGTTCGAGCAGCTCGTCGCGCAACTGTTCATCCACGGCGACGTCATCGGCGATCCGAACCCAGTCGGCGCCTTCGAAGGACTCCATGTTGAAAATCTCCTGGTCGATCGATGCGGAGTCGTCGACCACCACCACGACCTCGGTCTGAGGGTTGAAGTAAGTCCCCGGCTGAACCACCAGTTCCTCGAGCTCGTAGCGGGACTTGGAGTCGTCCATGACCTCATAGTAACCACGGAAGGCTCCGGATCAAACGGGCCGCTCGCTCAGGTGAATTCGGAAAGCATCCGGTCGACTTCGGCTTCCACGTCGAGTGGCGCCTCCCCCCGGCGTTCCCGGCTCTCGTTCCTGGCGATCACGACCTGCCGGATCTCGGCGCGGATCTGGGCCGTCTCGGGGTCGAGCGCAGATTCGGCCTCCGTCGGCGTTTCCGGCTCCGCCTCGGGTTCGCCCTTCAGCAGTCGTTCTATTTCCTGGTCGACGTCGACCGGAGCTTCTCCCCGCTGCTCCTGACGGTAGGCCTTCGCTTCGACCAACTGGCGGATCTCTTCCTGGTGACCGGTTTCGCTTTGTTCGTCGAAGTCGACCGCGAAGCGGCCCTTGCCGATCTCCGAGTAACCCTTGCCTGACCGCGCGAACGCGATGGTCGCGATCGGAACCACGACCACGATGAGCAGCAACAGCACGAGTGAAAGCTCGGCGGCGCCGACAGCGAGTATTCCGCTTGCGGGCATGGGACCAGAGTAATGCCGACCAGCTTCCCCACTGGTGCCCCGCATCCGGTACCCTTCGTTGAGAGTTATTGACTGACTAGTCAATCGGGAGCCGCCCGGGCCCCTCGCCCCGGCCCCGCATCGGGCAAATCGAACGGTCCTCAGTGACCGAAGGAGTTTGAGCAAGAGTGGTTGACTTCACGCTTACCGACGAGCAGAAGGACCTGCGCGAGATGGCGCACAACTTTGCCGAGAAGGAGATGCGGAGCGTCGCCTTCGAGTACGACAAGGACGGCACCTGGCCCCAGGAAGTGATCGAGAAGGCCTGGGAAGTCGGCCTGATGAACACGCATGTGGACGAGGCTTACGGCGGACCGGGACTGGATTACCTCTCGGGCTGCCTGATCGAGGAAGAGTTCGGCTGGGGTTGCTCCGGCATCGGCACCTCGCTCGCCTGCAACGGTCTCGCTTCGGCTCCCGTTTCGCTGGGTGGATCCGAAGAGACCAAGAAGAAGTATCTCGGCATGCTCTGCGAAGAGCCCAAGCTCGCCTCCTTCTGCCTGACCGAGCCGGACGCCGGTTCCGATGTCGCCGGCATGAAGACCCGCGCCGTCAAGAAGGGCGACAAGTACGTCATCAACGGCTCCAAGTGCTTCATCACCAACGGTGCTTACGCCGACTGGTTCACCGTTTACGCCAAGACTGATCCGGACGCCGGCAGCCGCGGCATCACCGCCTTCGTGGTCGACAAGCAGGACGGCATCGTGGTCGACAAGAAGGAAGACAAGATGGGTCAGCGGGCCTCCAACACCGTGACCCTCACCTTCAACGACGTCGAGGTTCCCGCCGAGAACATGCTCGGTGAGGAGAACAAGGGCTTCAAGCTCGCGATGATGACCCTCGACCGCACCCGCCCCGGTGTGGCCGCCATGGCCACCGGCATCGCCCGCTCCGGCTTCGACGCCGCGGTCCAGTACTCGAAGGAACGTCAGCAGTTCGGCGTGCCGATCGCGATGCACCAGGCAATCCAGTTCCTGATCACCGACATGGCCGTCAAGGTCGATGCCGCCCGTCTGCTCACCTGGCAGTCCGCCAGCCAGCTCGACAACGGTCAGCGCAACACCCTCACCTCCTCCGAAGCCAAGCGCTTCGCCGCCGACTCGGCGATGGAAGTCACCACCGACGCAGTCCAGGTCTTCGGTGGCTACGGCTTCATCAAGGAGTACCACGTCGAGAAGTTCATGCGTGACGCCAAGATCATGCAGCTGTACGAAGGCACCAGCCAGATCCAGCGCATGGTGATCGCCCGCGAGGTTCTCCTCCCGCGCAACGTCTAGCCGACGAAGCGACACCAGTTACGTAGAAAGGGCGGCCTCCGGGCCGCCCTTTCTTGTGCAGCCTCCTGCCCCGGGCCTGAACCGGGGGACCTGGTTCAAACTGGTGGTGTCATATCCCCCTGATTTGAACGGAGCCCGGGAATTTGGTCGGGATAACCGAACTTGGGGAATGGCTCCGGGTGTTACGGTGGCCGGGATGGAATCTGCGCTTGCTTCTCCCAGTCATTCCCGGTCCTCCGATAGCCCGATCGTCGTCGCGTCGGCGATCGAACGTATCTACGGTGAGGGCGAGGCCGAAGTGCGCGCGCTCGACGGAGTCGACGTGACTTTCGAGAAGGGTCGCTTCACCTCGATCATGGGTCCCTCCGGGTCGGGCAAGTCGACCCTGATGCACATCCTCGCCGGCCTCGACAAGCCGACCGCCGGGTCGGTCGATATCGACGGCCAGGAGATCACCCGCCTCGATGACGGTGACCTGACCGAACTGAGGCGGGACAAGCTCGGTTTCGTGTTCCAGTTCTTCAACCTGCTGCCGGTCCTGACCGCCGAGGAGAACATCCTCCTGCCGCTTTCGATTGCCAGGAGGAAGCCGGACAAGGAGTGGGTCGACCAGGTGATCGACCGGGTCGGGCTTTCCGACCGTCGGGGCCACCGTCCCTCCGAGCTGTCGGGCGGCCAGCAGCAGCGGGTCGCGGTGGCCCGGGCGCTGGTCACCAAGCCGGCCGTCCTGTTCGCCGACGAACCGACCGGCAACCTGGACTCGAAGGCATCCGAAGACGTGCTCACCCTGCTGAGGGGCGCCGTCGACGAGGTGGGGCAGACGGTGATCATGGTCACCCACGAGCCCGACGCGGCCGCCCACGGCGACCGCCTGATCGCCCTGCGCGACGGCAAGCTGGTCCACGACGCGCCGCCGGTATCGGCGGACAACGTGATCGAGCTGCTCAAGACCCTCGCCTAGGTCGGCCCGGGAGCCCGCGGCATGTTCAGCCTGACTTTCAAGAACCTCTGGGCCCGCAAATGGCGGTCGCTGATGACCGCCGTGGCGGTGATCTTCGGCATCGCCCTGGTAGCCGGGACCTACATCCTCACCGACACCACCAACCAGGCCTTCGACCAGATCTTCAACGAGTCGATCGCCGGTACCGACGTCGTCGTAACCGCCAAATCCGAGGTCGACCAGCAGGACGGCAGCACCCCTTCGTTTTCCGCCAAGGTGCTGAAGGAGATCGAGCAGGTAAGCGGCGTGAAGCAGGCGGCCGGATCGATCTTCAGCCAGGGCGCGATCCTCGATCAGGAGGCCGAAACGGTCGGCGGCGGGTTCGCCCCCCAGTTCATCGCTTCGACGGTTCCCGAAACCTTCGATGCCTTCACCTACCCGGAAGGCCGCGCCCCCACCGGCCCCCGTGAGGCGACCCTGGACGAGGCTGCGGCCGACCGGGCCGAACTCGGAGTCGGAGACACCATCCTGCTGGTCGGCTCCGGCCGCGCCGTCCCATTCAAGCTGGTCGGTCTGACCCAGCTCGGCGGATCCTCCTTCGGTGGCACTTCGATCGTCCAGGTACTGCTTCCGGTCGCCCAGAAGGTGACCGGCAAGGAGGGCCAGTTCGACCAGATCTCGGTGGCCGCCGAAAGCGGCGTTTCGGAGGAAACCCTCAAGGACCGGATCGCCGAAGTGGTTCCGAGCGAGCTGCTCGTCGAAACCGCCCAGGAGAACGCCGATCGGAACGCCAGCGAGATCCGCGACAGCCTCCAGTTTCTGACTATCGCCCTCTTGGCATTCGCGGCGATCGCCCTGTTCGTCGGGTCCTTCGTGATCTTCAACGTCTTCTCGATCACCGTCGCCCAGCGAACCCGTGAGTTCGGGATGCTCCGGACCCTCGGCGCCAGCCGGCGTCAGATTCTGACCACGGTTCTGATCGAAGGTCTGATCATCGGTCTGATCGGGTCGATCATCGGTCTATTTGTCGGCTACGGACTGGCGGCCGGACTCAGCGCCATTCTCAAGGCGGTCGGTGCGGACCTTCCGGCCAACGCGCTTCAGGTGCTGCCCCGCACGATCATCGTCTCGCTGCTGATCGGAGTCGGTGTCACGGTCGTTTCATCGCTGATTCCCGCGGTTCGCTCGACCCGGGTCCCGCCGATCGCGGCCCTTTCCGAAACGCTGGTGCTCGGCGGCAGGAACCGGATCTTCGTCCGGACCGCAATTGCGGTCCTGCTCGGCGCGGCCGGCCTGGTGCTGATCGCGACGGCCCTGATCAGCGGCAAGGACGGGGGCAGCGGTGCGGCCCAGATCGGGGGCGGCGCGGTAGCCGTCCTGATCGCGATTTCGATATTTGCCCCGAAGCTGGTCGCTCCGGCAGCCCGGGTGATCGGCGCGCCGCTCGAGCGGATGGGTGGGCTGACCGGTCGTCTGGCCCGGGAGAACTCGCAGCGCAATCCCTCGCGAACGGCGGTGACCGCCGCCGCGCTGATGATCGGCCTGGCCCTGATCGCTTTCGTCACGATCTTCGCTTCCGGGCTCAGCAGCTCGGTCAACAAGGTGATCGACGATCAGCTGCCCGGTGAGATCACCCTCCAGGGTCCGGGTGGTGTCCAGCCTTTCCCGGCGGCGGCGATCGGTGCCGTTCAGGATCTCGAAGGAGTGGAAGCTGCTTCCGGGGTTCGCTACGCCTCCGTCAAGGTCGATGGCGAGAAGGCCGCGATTTCCTCGGTCGACCCGGCCGAGATCGTCAAGGTCTACACCGTCACCTGGAAGGATGGCAGTGACGCCGACCTGACCGGGCTGACCGACGACGAGATCGTGATCGGCGAATCGTTGGCCAGCAGCATCGGGGTCGGGATCGGCGACAAGGTCACCCTCACTTCGCAGAAGGGAAGGGAGTTCGGGTTCAAGGTCAGCGCGATCATGGAAACCGACAGCATCTCGCTGGCCGGCGAGGGGATCATCACCCAGCGGGCGATGGCGAGGGATTTCGACCAGGACCTGGATGCGGTGGGCCTGGTCAAGCTGGATCCCGGAGCCGACACGGACAAGACCCAGACTGCGATCGAGGATGTGCTCAAGAAGCCCTTCCCCACGGTCGAAGTTCTCAACCAGGGTGAGCTGAAGGATCAGCAGAAGCAGCTGATCAACGGCCTGCTCGCGATGATCTACGTGCTGCTGGCCCTCGCGGTGATCGTCTCGCTGGTTGGCATCGTGGTCACCCTGATCCTCTCGATCTACGAACGGACCCGCGAGCTCGGCATGCTGCGCGCGGTCGGCATGTCACGGCGCCAGGTCAAGCGCATGGTCCGCTACGAAGCGGTCATCACGGCGATCATCGGGGCGGTTTCGGGTCTCGTGGTCGGAGTGATCTTCGCCTTCCTGATCGGCATCCCGCTGGGCGGCGACGGCTTCGAACTGAGCTACCCGGTCGTCACCCTGATCATCATCCTGATCCTGACCGGCCTGGCCGGCGTGATCGCGGCGATCTATCCGGCCCGCAAGGCCGCCAAACTGGACGTGCTCGAAGCCGTCTCCTACGAGTAGGGGTTTACGCGAGCAAGCGCGGGGAAGGGGGAAAGGGGGAGGAGTTCGCCCGATCTGTTGAAAAAGAGGACGCATGAATCTACACCCAGTCACGGCATCGTCCGTTTTTCGAAACTCGTGTTTTGCAATTCTGACCGGCGTTGTCCTACTCCTGGTGTACGCGAAACCAGTCGAGGCGGCGCCCGCGCCCCAGTCGTACACGCAGGCCATGTTCGAGCTGGCACATCCAGCCGGACTTCACAAATTCGCGAAAGCGGTATCCAGTCCCGACAGTCGCCGTTACCAGCAGTACAAGCCCGTCGAGTGGATCGTCAAGCGCTTCGGCGCCAAACCGAAGACCAAACGCCGGGCCCTCAGGTGGCTCGAGGCTCGAGGCATCGAAGCCTCGGTTGACGGCAGTGGCCAAAGTCTGATCGCGACCCTCGGTCCCAACCAGACGGAGCTCTTCCTGAATGCTGGGGCATCGGCCTCTTCGGCCCGCGACGGCGGCGAGGGCCGGATTCCGGCCAGTCTCCGCGGGGTTGTGACCGGGGTCGCATTCCTCGATACAGATCCCGACAAGTTCGAGACCCAGGGAGCGTTCCCGCCCCAGCCCTCCGGTAGCTCCTACCCGCCAGGAAGCTCGGCTCGGCCCCACTCGGGGACCCAGGCGGGCTGCGCCGCCGGCAAGCGGGGCGCGACGATCGTCCCCGAGGAGAACCGCAATTTCACGCCGAACCAGTGGATGGACGCCTATGGCATCTCCGACCTCCACAAGCAGGGCTTCCGCGGCCAGGGTCGCCGCATCGCCGTGATCGAAATTGACGGATTCAAGCGCTCCGACGTCGTCGCATACGGAAAGTGCTTCGGTAGTCGTGTTCCCCCGACCAAGGTGTACCCGACCCTGGTCAAGAAGCCTCTGGCACCGGGGGCTGAAACCACGCTGGACCTCGAGATACTGACCTCGGTCACTCCCGGGCTGGCTGGCATTGATGTCTACCAAGGGCCGGGGTCCGAAGGCGGAATCATGGTCATGGTCGGCCGGGCGCTCGGCGCTCCGGGCACCCGCCCGTCGGCCATCTCGATCTCCCTCGGTCAGTGCGAACCGACCCTCTACGGCGAGATGCAGTTCCGTCGTGGGCTGAACAACATCTTCGCCGTGGCGGCCGGGGCCGGAATTTCGGTGGTAGTTGCGGCCGGTGACAACGGATCGGCCGAGTGCTCCACCAACGGCAACGCGGTGACCCTGCCCCTGCTCTCGGTGAGCGACCCGTCCAGCTCGCCCTGGGTGACCGCCGTCGGCGGCACCAATCTCGAGCTCGATTCCGACAACCGGATTCTGCGCGAGTTCGTCTGGAACGACGGACCCGGATTCGGTCCCAACGGCGGGGGTGGCGGTCGCAGCATCCTCGCCACCACACGCCCCTGGTATCAACAGGGCACCAAGAAGTTCCGGAACCTGGGGCTGACCCGGGCCGTCCCGGATGTCGCCCTGCTGGCCGACAACCGGCCCGGCTACGGGATCTACTGCACCGCGCCGGGAAATGGCGGCTGCACGGGCCCGGCACTGCCGGCAGGTGGCTGGCAGCCCGTCGGTGGCACCAGCGCCGCGACGCCGCTCACCGCGGCGATGCTCACCCTGATCTCGCAGAAGCTCGAGAAATCCGGCAAGCGGCGGGTCGGATTCGCGAACCCGCTCCTTTACAAGCTCGGCAAGAGCAAGAAGGCAAGTTCGGTCTTCCGGGACGTGGTCGCTGGCAACAATGACGTCGGTCCGGCGATTCCGGCCGCGGCAGGCGGCGGCAAGAAACTCGGCTGCTGCTACACCACGAAGGGATACGACCTGGCCAGCGGCTGGGGCTCAATCAAGGCGATCGGCCTGTACCGGGCCGCCGCGGGCCTCGCGAAGAAAAAGTAGCGGCGATGATCGGCGGGTCTCGGCTTCAGGAATCGAAGCCGAGACCGAGCCGGTCCAGAGTCCTCAACCAGAGGCCCCGGCGGCCGTCGTTCCGGTCGGCGGCCGCGAGGCGGTTCCGGGTGAACTGGACCACCCCGTAGCGCAGCGGTTCGGGTGGGAACGGGACCGGTTTGGCGGTCGTGTACTTGAGCCGGGTCACTTCGTTTTCGACGCCGTCGAGGATGTCGAGCGCGAGGTTCGCGGAGAAACGACTGGCGCCCACCCCGAGGCCGGTGTGACCGACCGCCCAGCCGACCCTGCCGCCAAGGGTCGTTCCGTAGAAGGCGAAGAAGCGGGAGCAGGTGTCGATCGCGCCGCCCCAGCGATGGGTGAACCGGACCCCTTCCAGCTGGGGGAAGGCGGTGAAGAAACGCTGGGCCAGTCCGGCGAAGCTCTCGTCCCGCTGGTAGGAGGCCTCTTCGACCCGGCCGCCGAAGTTGTAGATCGCGTCGTAGCCACCCCAGAGCAGGCGCCCACCCGGCGAGTCCGCGGATGCGGCCTCCGGGCCGCCGTCGATCGGGCGGAAGTAGTGAAACTGGTTGCTGAAATCGGATAGGCCCTGCTGGTTTCGCCAGCCAAGCGAATCCCACTGTTCACGGCTCAAGGGCTCGGTGACCAGTACATAGTCGTAGACCGGGATCACCCGGTGTCGGATCTGCCGGACCGGCACCTTGAAGGCCGCGGTAGCGAGCAGCAGCCTGTCGGCCCGGATCGAGCCGCGGGCGGTCCGCACTTCCACTCCCGCCCCGGCCTTGTCGAAATTCTCCATCGCGGTTTGCTCGTGGATGCGGACCCCGAGCCTCTCCGCGTAGGCGGTCAGACCGTCGCAGAGCCGGACCGGATCCACCGTCCACTCGCCGGTTTTCTGCCAGAGACCACCGCGGTAGATGGGGGAGTTCACCTCGGCCTTCATCTGGTCGGCGTCGAGAAGCACCGCCTCGTGGCCGAACTCGGCCAACTCTTCGACCCCGCCGCGAAGTTCTGCGAAAAGAGCGTCGCTGACGGCAACCTCGATCGCGCCCGGTTTCCTCAGGTCGCACTCGATCGACTGCTCGCTGATCACCCTGCCGATCTCATCCAGATTCTCGAGTCCCAGCTTCTCCAGTAGCGGCACCTCGTCCGGGAAGCGGGCCAGGCCGTTGCCGATCCCGTGGACCAGCGAGGAGGACATGAAGCCGCCATTGCGCCCACTCGCGCCGATCGCCAGGGTTTCCCGTTCGATCAGGATCACTTCCCGACCGGGGTCACGCTCCTTGGCGCGCACCGCGGCCCAGAGGCCGGTGAGACCACCGCCGACGACGACCAGGTCGGCTTCGGTCGAGCCTTCCAGCGTGGAGTGGGGCGCGGGCCTCGGGCCCGAGAGCCAGAACGGTCCCGGTTCCGCTTCCGCGTACGAAAGCCGGTCCGACTCGCTGGGTTCGGACTCCGGCCAGACCGTTCTTCCTGCTCGGCGCGCGATCGCCCGACTGTAGCCGACCCAGCCGGTATCTTGGCTTCGGCCCGCCGGCCGGGAGAGAAACCGGCGGGTCTGTCAGAACGATTCGGAAAACGCAGACACCCCCGGGGCAAGCTTGAAATTCAGGCCCAAGAACCAAAATGACTTGGCACAGCTTGAAGATGAGCAACTCATCGAATACGTGGTCGCCGCCCGGGAAGCCGGAGATGCAGAGTCCATGTCGCTGGCTGTCTACGCATTCGTCTACGGACGGCTGCCGATGATCGAAACGATGGTGGCCCTCAAGACTCCCCCACATGTGCGCGACGAGCTGGTGGCAACGATCCTCAGCGACGTCTGCATCTCGGCCTCGCGGAGTTTCGAAGGCGAACACGTCGGCCAGTTCGTCAACTACATCCGCACCGTGACCAGCCGCCGGATCGCCGATCACACGGACCGCGAGAAGAAGCGGCTGTCGACCGATCCGCTGGGCCCGTTCGAAGGGGAAGACGATCTCTGGGGTCCAGAGCCGAACGGGACGACCGGATTACCCGAGGACGAACTGCTCGCGAAAGAGGCAATCGAAAGTGTGACCTCCACCAGATCCGTGGAACACCAGCGAATCATCGTGCTGCGCCGCGCCGGTCTTCCTTCGAAGGAGATCGCGGAACGGTTACCCGGCGTCTCGGTTGCGAACATCGACCAGGTCTTTTCCCGATTCGGTAAAGATCTGCGGAAGATGCTGGACCAGTAAATGGCCGCACCAGAAGAAATCACAGCCGCCTTTGATCGATTCGTTGCCGTCTTCCGGGCCGGTAACGGCGATCCCGATCCCTTCCTGAATCAATTCGAAGGCGAGGACCGGCGCGAGCTCGAGTTGCTGATCGAGGCCTTCATCGAGACCGGCCCTCGTCGCGAGCTGGAACCTGACGCTCCGATAGATCCGAAGGTTGCGGCGGTCGCCGCCCAGGTGATGGATCGGATCGACGGGGCAACTGGAGGACTGTCCCGCCTGGTCACTGCCCTGCGCAGGAAAGTTGGCCTGAAGCAAAGCGACGTAGTGAGTTCGCTGGCATCCTCGCTGGATGCGACCGAGGCCGAACGCGAGAAAATCGACGCCTACTACCACGACCTCGAGTGGGGAACCCTGCCTGCGGCCGGCATCTCGAGTCCCCTCTACGACAAGCTGGCGGACATCCTGGAGACGAAGGCTCAGGTGCTTAGAGACGCGGCCGCCGGGCTGGGCCCGGGACAGGCTTCCAACGTAGGACCGATCTTCGCCCGGACCGCCGAGGACACCGATTTCGTCATCGGGAGTCGTCCCGAGCCCAAGCCGGACT
>JAEZIQ010000159.1 GCA_023436605.1 Actinomycetes bacterium
TCCCGCCCGCGTCGCGAATCCTGGTGACGACCTCGCTCGCGCCGTCGGGATCGGAGCGGTAGTGGACCGCAACCGGCCAGCCGTCGGCCGCCAGGCAGACCGCGGCGGCAGCACCGATACCTCCGGAGGCGCCGGTAACCAGCGCGGCACCATCAGGCCGAGACATCTTCATCTCCGTTTCCGGCTCCCCACTCGATCACGCCGGCACCCCAGGTCAGGCCGCCGCCGAAGGCACCCAGCAGCACTTTGCTTCCGGGGCGCAGGCGGCCGTCCTCACGGGCGACGCCGAGGGCGATCGGGATCGTCCCGGCGGAGGTGTTGCCGAACTCGCCGACGCAATCGACGACCCGGGTCGGATCGAGCCCCAGCCGCTCGCCGACCGCGCCGATGATGCGGCTGTTGGCCTGGTGGTAGACGAAGAGGTCGATCTCGTCCTGCTCAAGGCCGGCGTGTTCAAGCGACTTGCCGGTCACTTCGCAGAGCCGCAGCACTGCCTGCCGGAAGGTGTCATGGCCGTTCATCCGCACGATCGCCTCCTCGCGGGTCGCTTCGACAAGGCTGCCGCGCTCACCGTCGCTGTGGAGGTGGATCGGTCCGACCTTGCCGGCGCCCTCGGTCGGGACCAGCACCACGGCGCCACCGCCGTCGGCGAAGATCCCGGCGGTCGAGCGGTCGTCGTGGTCGATCACCCGGTACATAAGGTCGGCGCCGACGACCAGCGCCTGTCGGGTCCGTCCGGTCTCGACCCTGGCGGCGGCCATGTCGAGGCCCGAGAGGAATCCCGAGCAGGCCGCGTTCAGGTCCATCGCCGCCGCCTGTTCGGCGCCCAGCCGGGCGGCGACCACCGGGGCGGCCGCGGGGCAGAGCATCTCGCCGGTGCAGCTTGCGACCAGGACCAGGTCGGTGTCGGCCGGGTCGAGGCCGGAGTCGTCGAGGGCCTTGCGCCCGGCCTCGACCGCGAGGTCGGCCAGGGTTACGTCGGCGGCGGCAACCCGTCGCTCCCGGACTCCGGTCCGTTCCGTGATCCATTCGGGTGACACGCCCAGGCGTTCGGCGATCGGGGCGTTGGTGACCACGGTCTCCGGGAGCGCGACTCCCAGCCCCGCGATCGCGGTGCCGGTTCGGGTCGGGGTGCCGGTGGCCGGCGCTTCTTCCAGTTCGAGTTCAAACACGGGCCGGTCCCGCCTTGACTCCGTCGAGGGTGCGTTTGATCAGCTTGGTCAGGACATCGCCTGGCCCTGACTCCATGAACGAAGAGACGCCGAGCTCGCGCAGGCGGATCACGGTTTCGCGCCAGCGGACCGGCCTGGTCAGGGCCGCGATCAGTCCCTCGCGGAGGTCGGTGAAGGGGCGTGCCGTGGTCGAAGAAAAGAGGGTGGCGTGCGGCTCGCTCACCTGGACCGAGTCGAGAACATCGCGGAAGGCGGGGGCAGCGGTCGCCATCGCGGGGGAGTGAAAGGCCCCGGCGACCGGCAGCCGGATCGTCCGGATACCCGCTTCGCGGAAGCGGCGGCGAGCCTCGTCGATCGAGTCGGAAGGACCGGAGAGGACGATCTGGTCGGGCGCGTTGTCGTTGGCGACGGTGAGCCCGACCGAGTTGGCGAGGGCGGAAAGACCCGGGGCCTCGCCCAGTACCGCGAGCATCCCGCCCGGCTCGGCCTCGGCCGCGTCCTGCATCACCCTTCCCCGGGTGATTGCGAGCCGGAGGCCGTCTTCGGTCGAGATCGCGCCGGCCGCCGCCGCTGCCGCGAGCTCACCGAGCGAGTGTCCAGCGAACCAGTCGGCCTCGGGGCTGCCGGCCGCACGCCAGCCGGCGATCGCGGCACAGTACAGAGCGGGCTGCTGGAACGAGGTGCCCTCGGAGACCCGACCAAATGGATCGCAGCCCATCTCCGAGACGGCCAGTTCGATCATTTCGGGGCAGTGCTCGGCGACGAGATCCCGCATGTCCGCCGTCTGGCTGCCCTGGCCGGGAAAGACGAGCGCGGTGTGACTGAGTTCGGCGTGGTTGCTCATTGCCGGATAGTTGTCCGGCGAGTCCCGATTGTCACCCGTTTTCGGGCGATTGCCCCCCGATCGGGTGGTGGTTCACCAACACCCGGGGGGAGTGGGATTTTCTACGAGAGCAGGCCCAGGCTCTGGGCGCTCCGGACCGCTTCCGCGCGGTTCCGCACCCCCAGCTTGCGGTAGATCGCGCTGGTGTACTCCTTCACCGTGTGCGGGGAGAGGAAGAGGCTGCCAGCGATCTCGCCGTTGGTGGCCCCGGTGGCGATCAAGCCGAGTACTTCGTGTTCGCGGTCGGAGAGTCCGACCGCTTCGCCGCGCCCATCATCGGCGAAGACCTCGGTGCCGAGCGCGACCATCCGGACCGCTTTCACAACATCGGCAGCTCCCCAGTCCTTAGAAATGAATCCCGACGCACCCGCGGCCCGGGCCACCGACGGCGAGATCCGACCCGCCCCCGAAATCAGCAAGACTTTGGTTCCCGGTGAAACGGTGAGGATCTCGGAACAGGCTTCAGCCCCTGAGTCGGTGCCGAGCATCAGGTCGATCAGGGCCACGTCGGGGCGTAGACGGGCGGCGACACTGACCGCGTCCTTGAGACCGGAAGCTCCGTCGCAGCTCTCGACCCAGGACTGCCGGTCGAGCAGGAGGCGAAAGCCCCAATGGACAACGTCGTGGTCGTCGACCACGAGCACCCGGATTCCGGTCAGCGGCGTCACGAGGTCACCGGCGCAAGCATGCGAAAGCGCCAGCGATCGCCCTCGAGCGGGCCGAACTCGACCAGCGCGTCCTGTTCCAGGGCCTCGATGGTGAGCAGCCGGAGTCCCAGGCCGCTGCCCCGGCGGCGGTCGGGTGCGACCCGGTCGTTGATCACCTCGAGGATGAACGTTTCCGGTTCGCTGGCGACCCGGATCATCACGTTGCCTTCATCCGAGTGCCGGTCGGCATTCCTCATACCTTCGATCAGCGCCGACCGGGAGAGGGGTTCGAGGTGGTCTGGAGTGTCAAGGTTCTCCTGCCAGTCGAGGGCAACCGTCGGCGCTTGGGCAAACCACTCGGCAAGCTCACGGAAAGGCCGGGAATGGACCGTCTCGCGGGGTGCGACCGGCCGGCCGAGCGAGGAACGGAGCTGGCCGAGCACGGCGGAGATCTCCTCGCTGCATCGCCGCCTCTCCTGCGGGGTCAGAGGATGGTCGGCCCCGAGGGCCAGCGACAGGCCGAACAGCCGCTGGACCACCTGGTCGTGGATTTCCCGGATCAACTCGATCCGGCTGTCGAGGGTGCGGGCCTGCTCGCGGGCGACGGTGGAGCGTTCGACCGTGGAAGCAACCGCGGCCAGGCGACCGAGCGTGTGGATTCGCTGGTGATCCTCCTCCGAGAGCTGGTAATCCTGCCCGCCCTGATCGGCGACGATCACCCCGTACCAGTAGCCGCCAGCAGCGACCGGAGCGCAGGTGATGGTGGTGATCCCGGCCAGTCCGGCGTAACGCTCCGGAAGCTCGAACTCGAGGTTCTGGGACACCTCGATCACCCGGTCTTCAACCAGCACCCGCTTGGCGATCGGCATCTCGTCCAGGGTGGCGGAGACCGAAGCGATCATCTCCGGGTCGACCCCGTGCGAGCCGACCGGCCTCGACACGCCGAGCGTCGGGTCATGAAGGAAGATCGCCGCCCGGGTAAGTCTCGTCATCCGGCACACGGCCTCGCAGATCCGATCGGTGAGACGACCACCTGATTCGGGATCCTCGACCCCCGCGATCAAACCGACCAGAACGTCGATCTCGCCTGCCTGTGCTTCGGTACCCACTGCCTCGATAGAACAGGCTACCCGCATCAGGAACGGCCGTTACAGATCCGATCCCCCCATTCAGGGGGTTTTTCCAGGTCACCGCGACCTGCGCGCGGCATCCCCAGCGGGTCGAATTGCCGGAAAGAAAATCATCGTTCGGCTGGCTAGGATGCCGCCCGTGGGAAGGGACCATGGAGGCGGCGAAATCGGCCGCAAGCTGAACGGTACGCGGCGCGAATTTCTGGAAGCGGGAGGTCGGGGCGCACTCGCGCTGACCCTCGGTGCGCAGCTCGCCCTGCTGGCTGGATGCGGCGCCGACGACGGCGGCAAGGTCGCCTCGGCGATCAACTGGGACTCGCTCCAGAAAGAGATGAAGGGAAGGGTTCTCGTTCCCGGCGCAAAGGGATTCGAGGTCCAGAGCCGGCCCTACAACGGCCGCTACGCCGATGTGGTGCCGCAGGGGGTGGCGGTCTGCGCCGACGCCGAAGACGTCCAGAGCGCGATTCGTTTCGCTGCGGCAGAGAACCTGCCGGTCGCGATCCGTTCCGGCGGTCACAACTACGCCGGGTACTGCAGCGGTCCCGGTCTGGTCGTCAACGTGGGCTCGATGCGGGCAGTGAAGGTCAATGATGCGGCCGGAACGGTGGTCGCCCAGCCCGGAGCACGCAACACCATGGTCTACGCCGGTCTCGAGCCCCACGGGGTCGCGATCTCGGCTGGACGTTGCCCGACGGTTGCAGTCGGGGGGCTGGTCCTCGGGGGAGGGATCGGTTTCAGTTCACGCAAACTCGGGCTCACCTGCGATCACCTCGTCGAGGCCGACATCGTCACCGCGGACGGCGAGCTGCTGCGCTGTTCCGAGAAGGAGAACGCTGATCTCTTCTGGGCCCTGCGGGGCGCCGGCGGAGGCAACTTCGGGGTCTGCACCCGCTACGTCTTCGAGACCAGGCCGGTCGGAGACGTGTCGATCTATGACGTCGCCTTCCGCTGGCAGGACGCCGAGAAAGTGTTCGCCACCTTCCAGGACGTGATCCGTTCCGCCCCGAACGAGTTCTCCGCCCGGGTCGGCGTCGGTGCTCCCGGCCAGGCGAGCGGCAAGCCCGGGGAGCCGGTGATCTCGATCCTCGGCCAGTACTTCGGCCCGGCCAGCGAGCTGCGGGAGCTGCTGGCCCCGGTTCTGAGCGCCGGTCGCACCACGAAGGAACTGATCGAGGACCGCACCTTCTGGCAGGCCAAGGATTACTTCTTCGACAACGTGCCGACTCAGTCGTTTGCGGTCAAGTCCGTCTACCTCGATGAGCCGCTCGGGGACAAGGGCATCTCGGCGCTCGTCGACGCGGTCGAGAGCTGGCCCGGCAGCATGAACTCCGACGGGGCTGGCGCGGCACTTTTCGCTTCCGGGGGAGCGATCAACGAAGTTTCGAGCGACGCGACCGCCTTCGTCCACCGTTCCCAGTTCGCGGTGCTCGCGACCGAATCGACCTGGACGGCACAGGACTCCGACGCCGTCGTGGAGGCCAACCTCGAGTGGATCGACGACCTGGCCGACGCCCTCTCGCCCCATGTCTCGAGTTCCGCTTACCAGAACTTCATCGACCGTTCCCAGCCCGACTGGCAGCAGGCCTACTACGGCGACAACTTCGAGCGCCTGACCAAGGTCAAACGCAAGTACGACCCGGACGAACTCTTCACCTTCGAGCAGGGTATTCCGGCCCGGGTCTAGGTCCGGACCTGGTCGTCGACGCAGGGCATCGCACGACCTTCGCATTCGAGGCCTGGGCGGCGTTCCGGAGCCGCTTCGTTTAGTTTCGGTTCCCCATGGCCGACCAGACTTTCCCCTCAGCCACCGTTCGTCGCCGCATCGAATTCTCCGACGTCGACGCTTCGGGTCGCTACTACTACGGCACGGTGATCCGGTTGCTCGAGGCGGCCGAGGTGGAGCTGCTTTCCGAGCTTGGTCTGCTGGACGGGATTTACACCTCGATGCCCCGGGCTCACCTCGAAGTCGACTACATGGCGACGCTTTTCTTCATGGACGAGGTCGAGACGACGATCGAAGTCGAGAAACTCGGTCGGACCTCGGTCACGTTCGGTTTCGTGATCCGGAGGGCGGACGAGGACTGCGTCCGCGGAAAGCTCGTCACGGTCTTCGTCGATCGAGAGGGAACGCCCACACCCTGGCCCGAGCAAGCACGGGCCGGTTTCGGCGGCGCCGAACCTGCCCCGGATGGAACTGCCGGAACAGGGCTCCCCGCGACCAGCTCCTGACCGGATCGACTTTCCGGCAGGAGGGTTGCCGAACTTCGGCCTGGTGGCCTTCGGTGGCGGGAGCGTCGATAGCAAGTGTTCCCGCCCCTGTAGATTCGGCCGCACAGCAACCCAATCAGGAGGTCCTCATGGCAGAACTCGAAGGACGATCACTGGAGATCGTCACCGAAGGAAAGAATTACGCGGTCGTCGCGATCCCCACCGACGACGGGTCGGTCCAGACCGTGGTCGTCTGGGCGCACGCCGACGACGACGGAAACGTGACCTTGAACAGCGCCGAAGGTCGGGCCTGGCCCGCCAACCTGCGCAAGGCCGGACGGGCGACCGTGACCATGATGGCCGACGGCAATCCGTACGAGTGGGTCTCGATCCGCGGCAAGCTGGTCAAGGACACTCACGAGGGCGCCGACGATGAAATCAACGCGCTCGCAAAGAAGTACATCGACGAGGACGTCTACCCGTGGAAGGGTCCGGACGAGGTCCGCGTCAGCTTCGCCCTCGAACCCGAGAAGGTCACCTACATCAAGCAGGGCTAGGGCGGGAGAGGTCTGGAAAGTTGGCCATGTTTGCCAACTTTCCGGCCCTCACGACTCTTTGTTTCAGCGGAAGGCGAAGGGGATCTTGAGCATGCTGCTCGGGAGGTCCCGGCGGGAGCGATCGAGCGCTTCCTGGAGGGCGACGGTGGCCTTCTTGCCGTTGATCGGTCGGCCGTGGCCCATCAGCAGGTGCTCGGGGTTGTAGGTGCCGAGCTGCCTGCGGGGAGGGGTGGCACGCAGGCCGATGTGGACCCCGACGCCGCTCGAAGACGGGTTGAACATCCTGCTCGCCCCAACCGCCTCGGCGACGACCAGGGTCTTGGTCTTTTTCCACCAGAGCGCACGCTCTTTCCAGAAACGGTTCTCGACCACTTCGATCGCTTCGAACGGAGTGCCGCGCAATTCCAGCGGAAGGACGACGCAGTCGACTCCGAGTCGTTCGGCGACTTCCTCGCAGTCGCGGTTGTGTCGGTCGAGCAGCTGGAAGACGACGGCGGGCTTGCCGAGGCTGAGAGCCCGATCGATCGCGGCTTCGTCATCGACCGGATCGACCAGCCAGACTTTCTCCCCGTCGGTCAGGGCATGGGAGGCACGGGCCATCGCCTCGTCCTCCATCACCCAGCTGATTCCGATATCTCCGTTCTCGATGATCCTCGCGCCCACGGGCTGAGTCTATTTCCTGAGACCGCATCTGACCGCTGACCCGCGGGTTAGAGTTTCTGCAATGTGGGGAGTCGGAAACTGGCGAGGGATAAGGCAAGCGGCAGGGCTGGCCCTGTTGGTCGCCGTTGCCGGTTCGCTCTTACTCACTTCTTCGGCCTCCGCGGCCTCATCACTATCCGGCCCGATCCGGGTCGCCGGGGCGGGCAAGCAATGGAAAGTGCTGCTCCCGCTCAAGCTGCCACTGCTGACCTCGGGCCAGCGGGTGAACGGAAGAGTCACTCTCAACCTCCCGCGCGGAGAGTGGTCCTCGGCTTTGCAGTTCGTCGCGCATGGCGGGCCACTGAGGCCCGGTGACCGGCGCGAGCACTTCACTTATGTCCAGGGTGTCGGTGTACCGCTGTCTGTGGCCCGGGCGGCCCTGAAGAGTCCTTCGAAGACCGGGGTCAGACTCCGGGTTAACTACCGGCTTCCGGTCCTTGGTGATTCCGGGGCTGCCGAAGGCTTTACGGCGACGCAGCGCCGGCTGCCGCGGGCGAGGGCCGGATTCTGCGAAACCCTGCCCCGGCTGGTGGTCAGACCGTCGCGTGACTCGGTTCGCAACTTCGCCCCGCCGACCTGTGGCCGAAAGCTGAACTGGCGGATTGTGGAGACGCCCGACAAGGGGCGGGCGAGCCGGCAGGGGGAGAGGTTCGGGTTCTTGGCGACCGGTGAATCCGGGGCCGACGAGATCGTTATCGAAGGCTTCCTCAAGGGCCACGTGATGGCCCGCCAGCGGGTCCAGGTCCGGCTGATCGAGGGCGCCCCTTCGAAGGTTTCCGTCGTTGCGATGGGGGATTCGGTGACCGCCGGCTTCGGCTATTTCGGCAGCACCGGACAGCAGATGGGCATTACCCAGCTTCTCGACTGCAAGCCGGGGGCGACGGTGCTCAACGATGCCTGCTCGTCGAACTCGACCAACCGCAACAGTTCGGTCGGGGCCAAGCCGAATTATCTGCCCGACTTCGGTCTCTCACGGAACATTTCCTGGGCCGCCCAGTGGGCGAACCAGTACGGGATCACGAATTACAGGAACTACGCGGTAACCGGCTCGGCCCCGAGCGACTGGCTGACTGGAGGCCAATTCAACTCGACCCTTCAGTCGATCGAGGCCCAGAACCCCGACTACATCCTGATGACGATCGGCGCCAATCCGTTGCTCTCGGACGTTCTGTTCGGGCTCGGCAACATGGAATGCGCGCTCGAGTCCGACCTTTTCGGTGACTTCAGGGAATGCGTCCTGGACGCTTTCGAGGCGGTCAACCTCGACGACAACCTGAACTCGCTCTACTCGAACCTGGTCGCCAACACGACCTCCCGGATCGTGCTCATGCAGTACCACATCGCCGTGCCGGCGACCGCGCTTGCCTACAGCTCCGCCCAACTCGAGGCGATGACCGAATTGCTCAACGGTGTCATCGCCGAGGAGGCCGCGGAAGTGTCGTCGAGCCGGATCACCGTGGTTGCGCCGCCGCGGTTTGACGTCGGCATCGACATGGAGCCGCTTTACCCCTCGAAGTTCAGCTGTTCCTTTCTCGGCTACAAGGTCGATGGGCCGAGCGTCCAGTCGAGCGTGACCCAGAAGGAACTGTTGATCAATCATCCGCTCTCCTTCTGCTCGGGCCCGGCGATCGGTTCGCCCTGGATCATCAGTGGCGACACGGGCATCCACCCGAGCGCCACCGGCTACATGCAGATGGCCGGCCAGGTTCCGGCGCCGGGCTCCTGAGGGCTTGAGCCGGGGGTAGCACCCGGGTACCATCGATAGATGCTCTTCGGTCGCGACAAATCAACGATGCCCGCCCCGGAAGACGCGCTGCCGGGCCGATCCGACTACGCCTATCCGGTTCCGGAGAAACACACGGTGCTCGGCACACCGATCCAGGGACCGTTCCCGGAGGGGATCGAGGTCGCGTACTTCGCTCTCGGCTGTTTCTGGGGAGCCGAACGGCTTTTCTGGAAACTGGACGGGGTTTACACGACCGCGGTCGGCTACCAGAACGGGTTCACTCCCTATCCGACCTACGAAGAGGTCTGTTCGGGTCGGACCGGCCACGCCGAAGCGGTGATGGTCGCCTTCAACCCGGACGAAATCAGCTACGGGCGTCTGCTCGAAGTCTTCTTCTCGGAACACGACCCCACCCAGGGGATGCGCCAGGGCAACGACATTGGCACCCAGTACCGCTCCGCAATCTTCACGACCAGCGAGAGCCAGCGGGAAGTCGCCGAGATGGCCCGCGAGACCTACCAGAAGGCGCTCAGCGAACGGGGGCTGGGGGAGATCACGACCGAGATCGAGGAGGCCGGCCCCTTCTATTACGCCGAAGGCCCCCATCAGCAGTACCTGGACAAAGTTCCGAACGGGTACTGCGGTCTGGCCGGGACGGGTGTGGCCTGTCAGGTGCCGCTGGCCGGCGGTCCGGCTTGAGCAGAAAACCGGTCCGGGTTGTCCCGAGCACCGGGAACGGGTCCTTTCACCCGGTCATAAATTAGGATTCTCGCGGTGCCAACCCTGTCTACAGGACGGCTTTGACCCCGTCCCTTGCCTCATACATCGCCGGAGTCCTCCAGATCGTCGTCATTTGCGGCGCGACCTGGTACGGGTCCTGGTGGCTCAGGCGATGGATCGTGCCCGAATTCTCGGGGGCGCTCGCACGCCTTTCCGAACTCACGATCGCCTTCGCGCTTTTCACCATTTCGCTTGAGCTGATCGGGTCATTCGGCCTGCTGAAGGAAGTCTGGATCACCGTCGCCTGTGTCGTGATCCCGCTGATCGGGGCGGGTCTCGCGTACCGCTTCGCGCCCCGGGACGTAGAACAGATCGAGGCCCCCCAGGTCCCGACCTGGGCCATGCTCGTGGCGGTGGGAGTCGCTTCCTGGGTCGTGGCCGAATGGGCGTTCCCGACCCAGCTCAGTCTCGACCAGGGCATGTTCGGCGGCGATACGACCTGGTACCACATGCCGGCGGCCGCCCGGTTCATCCAGGACGCGTCGATCATCCCGCTCCATTTCACCGATGCCCTCCGGCTGGCGGTCTGGTTCTACCCGCAGAACTCGGAGCTGATGCACGGTGCCCTGATGGGCCTGATGGACAGCGACTGGCTTTCGCCGGTGTTCAACATGCTGCCGCTCGGCATCGCCCTGCTGGCCTGCTGGTGCGTGGGCCGGCCCTACAAGGTCGGGCCGGCCACCCTGGTCGCCGGGGCGATCCTGCTTTCGGCCGGGGTGATGATCGAGACCCAGCCGGGCGAGGGCCGCAACGACATCGTCTGTTTCGCCTTCCTGATCGCCTTCGTCGCTTTCCTGATCAACGGACATCAGCGCCACGCACCGAAGTTCGGCGCGGTCGACGAGAAGCCGGACCCGAACGCTCCACTGCTCGACAAGGGGCCATTGATCCTTGCCGGAATCGCCGCCGGTCTGGCGATCTCGATGAAGGTCTCGATGCTGGCTCCGATCGGGGTGATCCTGATCGGAATGATCCTGATCAGCGGTCGCAAGCGCTGGCTGACCACGACTCTCTGCCTCGGTCTGCCGATGCTGCTGGTCGGCGGCTACTGGTACGTGCGGGCGATGATCTACACCGGGGGCAACCCGGTGCCGGCGATCGGCTGGGGTCCGCTTCACCTGCCGCAGCCCGACCAGATGCCGCTCGATCCGCGGCCCCGCTTTTCGGTCGCCCACTACATCACCGACCCGAGCATCTACCGCTGGTGGTTCTTCCCGCGGCTCGACGACGCCTTCGGCATCCTCTTTCCGCTGATCCTGATCATGCTGGCTGCGGCGGCACTGTGGCTGGTCTTCAAGTCGCGAAACAAGATCGTCCGCGTGATCTCGGCCGCGGCCCTGATCACCGCGATCGTCTACGTCTTCACGCCGCTTACCGCGGCCGGTCAGGAGTTCCAGCCCCGCGGCTTCTTCACCAACACCCGTTACCTGCTGCCTGGGCTTCTGCTCGCCGCCGTGGTCCTGCCGCTGATCCGGCAGTTGCGTGAACCGGAGGAACGGGCGAAGAAGGTCCTGATCTTCCTCACGGCGGTCTTCGCGATCACCGTCCTGACTTCGCCCAAGTGGTATCCGAGTTTCCTTCCGGGCGCGATCTTCCTGACCATCCTGATCGTCTGGGCTCCGGTCGGCCTGAGCTGGATGAAGGAACACACCAGCGTTCCCCGTAGCGTGATCATCGGCTGCGTCGGCGCGCTCGTCCTGATCGCGGCGATCTGGGGGCGCGGGGAAGAGGTGGGCTATGCCGAGAAGCACTACACCCGCACCACGCTCTTCCTCCAGGAAGGCGGGCCGCAGGATGCCTTCGCCTACACCCGCGATCTCCGGAACAAGCGGATTGCCCTGGCCGGATCGGGCGAGATCTTCTTCGGTCAGTACGGCTTCTACGGGGTCGATCGCTCCAACCACGTTCAGTACATCGGCGAAGAAGGTGACAACGGCACCTACCGCTTGATCGGCAACTGCCGCCAGTTCATCGACAAGGTGAACGAGGGCAACTACGACTTCATCATCACCAGCGAGTACACCCAGGATTCAGCTTCGGCCGACTACTGGTATCCGGTCCGGGCCTGGATCGACGGCGATCCCGCGGTCGACCTGGTCGTGGCGGAGGAAGACATCACTCCGCAGCCGGACTATGTCTACAAGATCAATGGCAAGCTCGACCCGGACCGCTGCGACAAGCTTGATCAGGCCGAGATCTACGAGGTCAGAAACGAAGCCCTGAAGGAACAGGCCGAAGCCGAAGCCGAGGCGGAAGCGGAAGCCGCAGCGGAGGAAGCCGCCCAAGCTTCCGGCAAGGACTCCGAGGATTCGCAGTAACCACTTCGGCGCGGCCTCGCCGTCGAACGGCTAACTTCAAAGCCACCCGCCCCCGTAGCTCAGCTGGATAGAGCGCCGGCCTTCTAAGCCGGATGTCGCAGGTTCGAATCCTGCCGGGGGTGCTTGCGGCCGGCCGTGAAGAAGGCGACGATGGTGACCAGGAGGATCACCGCGCCGTATACCGTGGCGGTGCTGTCGAGGCCGAAGTGGTCGGAGGCGATGCCGCCGATCACCGCGGGGACGCTGAACGCGACGTAGCTGACCACGTATGCGAAGGCGAAAAGTTCGCCGCGCTCGTCGGGGTGGGGCAGATCGACCAGGACGCCGAACGAGCCGAGCGCCGAGGCGCCGAAACCGATCCCCGAAACGATCGTTCCGGCGAGGGCGAGAGGGCCGAGGTCGAGGACCATCCCGACCAGGTTGATCGCGATGCCGATGCTGAGCCAGGCGGCGGCGAAACGGATCACCGATCGCGGCTCCCGCTCCCGCAGCAGATAGACGGTCAGGGCCCCGGTCCCGCACAGCGCGGTGACCACCACGGCACCGGTCAGGTAGGGGTCCTGCTCGATGAAAGTCGCGGCGATCGATGGTCCCAGGCTCAGGTAGAGCCCGGCGAGAGCCCAGCCGGCGACCATGATCGGCAGGAGTGACATGAAATCGGCCCGGAGGTGTGCCGGCAGACCGACCTTGGGCACCAGCGAGGCCCGTCCGCCGGGGCGCAGGGCGGAGGTCTCGGGAGCCTTCCAGACCGCGACCGCGGAGAAGGCGAGCGCGACCAGGAGGATGATGAAGATGAGCGAGGTGGGCCAGGGAGCGAACTGGACCAGCAGTCCGCAGCCAAGCGCGCCGAGGGCAAGCCCGGCCAGGGGCGCGACGCCGTTGACGACGCCGCTCCGCTTCGGCGCGTACTCCGGTTGCAGATCGACGATCACCGCGCTGAGGGTGGCGAGCGCGACTCCGGTGGCGAGTCCCTGGATCACCCGGGCCAGAGCCAGCATCACGACGCCGCCCGAAGCGAGGAAGAGCAGCAGCGAAAAGGCTTCGCAGGCAATTGCCGCAAGCAGCACCGGTCGCCTGCCGACGTGGTCGGAAAGGCTGCCGAAGACGAGCAGGGAAAAGAGCAGGGCCACCACATAGATCGCGAAGACCTCGGTCAGGACTGCGTCCGAGAAACCCCACATGTCCTGATAGAGCGAGTAGAGGGGTGATGGAACCGCCGAAATGGCCGGAAAGGTGACGGCGATGGCGGCCATCGCCCAGAAGGCTCGTTCGGGGCCGATCGGGTTGGAGGAGAGTCGGAGGTTGGGGGAGTTCATGCGAAGTGAGGGAGAGGAATCTCGCAGCCACGCTAGCAACCCTCTGAGTTCTGCTTCCGACCTGGTCTCGGCGAAATGTTACTTAACCTAGTTCAATATCTTGAACATGACATTGACCTATTAAGTTTGGTTATAGTCATGAAAAGGTCGGAAGCATGAAGTTGTCTGGCGGGTACATGACTAAGAACATCAGGAGACAACATGTCAAGCATTGAAGACGCAATTCAGCAACTTGAAACTTCAGCCTCGAAGCTCAAGCAACTCTCGGTTGAGGAAAGCCGTGCGATTCGCGATGCAGTGAAGGAAGCGACCAAGGAAGCCACCGCCAAGGTCAAGGCCGAGTACAAGGAAAAGAAGGACCAGGCCCGCAAGGAAGCCAAGGATGCCGAGAAGGCGATCAAGGATGCCCAGGCCCGGATCCAGAAGGCCCTTGGCTCCGAGAAGGCCACCGGCGGCACTTCTGGCGGTACTCGCGCCAAACGGGGCGAGCGTGAAGCCCAGTTCGTCGCTTACGTCAAGGAGAACCCTGGTTCCAAGCTGGCCGACATCGCCCGCGGGATTGGTGTCCAGAACAGCGCGGCCAACGGTCTCGCCAAGAAGGCTGTGGCCGCAGGAAAAGTGAAGAAGAGCGCCGAGAAGACTTACACCGCCGTCTGAACTTCAGCTTCAATTGAAATGTAAGGGCCCGCTCTGGCGGGCCCTTTCATTGTTCAGTCGAAGATGACGATTTGACGTACCGCTTCGCCCCGGGCCAGTCGATCGAACCCGGCGTTGATTTCCGACGGTTTGAGCCGGTGGCTGAGTAGTTTCTCAACCGGCATCTCACCTTCCCGGTACATACGGATGAACTCGGGAATGTCGCGTCGGGGCACACATGACCCCAGGTATGAACCTTTGAGAGTCCTTTCCTCGGCCACGAGCGAGATCGCCGGGATCTCCAGCTTGCGACTGGGGTGGGGGAGTCCGGCGGTCACGGTGGTGCCACCTCGTCCCGTCGCCGCGTAGGCCTCGGCCAGAACGTTCTCGTTGCCAACCGTTTCGACGGCGAGGTCAACACCGCCGGTCGCCTCGCGAATCCGCTCGACCGCGTCCGGTCCGGCGGGCACGACCAGGTCGGCCCCGAGTTCGCGGGCCAGGTCAAGTTTGGATTCCACCGTGTCGACCGCAACCAGGGTGTCCGGGTTCTGGGACTTCGCGGCCAGCAGGGCGGCAAGTCCGACGCCGCCGAGCCCGAATATCGCGATCGACCGGGCGGGCAGGGCGGAAGCACCGGTATTGAGGACGGCCCCAGCACCGGTCAGCACCGCACAGCCGAAAAGGGCGGCGATGTCAAAGGGCAAATCGTCCGGAACCTTGACCGCCGAGTGGGCCGAGACGACCGCATGATCGGCGAGCGCCGAAACACCCAGGTGATGGTGAACCTCGGTGCCGCTCCCTTCGAAAAGCCGGATGTGCCCGCCCAGCAGGGTCCCTTCGGCGTTCGCGGTGCCACCCGGCTCGCAGAGCGCCGGTCGCTCGGATTGGCAGAAATGGCACTCGCCACAGGCCGGCACGAAAGCGAGAACTACGTGGTCACCCTCGACGAACCCGTGCTCGCCGGGGCCGACGGCAACGACTTCACCCGCCGCTTCGTGGCCGAGCGCCATCGGCATGACCCGGGGCCGCTGGCCGGTGATCACCGACAGGTCGGAATGGCAGAGGCCGGCTGCCCGGATCCGGATCAGGAGTTCTCCCTCGCCCGGACCTTCGAGGTCCAGTTCGACCCGCTCCAGCGGCTCGGTCTCGGCAAAGGGCGATGGCAGTCCCATCTCCCGCAAAACGGTTGCCTTGGTCTTCATGGGGTCACCTCCAGTTTCTCGAGTGCCGATCGGATCGGGTCCGGGACCCCGGCAGGTCGTCTGCTGTCCCGGTCGACGAAGACGTGAACGAACCAGCCCTCGGCCAGAGGATCACCTTCGGCGTTGAAGAGGCCGATCTCGTACCGGACCGACGAATTGCCGAGATGGCCGACGCGGAGTCCCGCTTCGACCGATTCGGGAAAGGCGATGGCCGCGAGGAAGCTGCAGTGGGATTCGGCGCAGACCCCGATCGTGTCCCCCTTATGGATGTCGAGCCCGCCGGCGGTGATCAGGTACTGGTTGATCACGGTGTCGAAGTACGAGTAGTACTCGACGTTGTTGACATGGCCATAGATGTCGTTGTCTTTCCAGCGGGTCGGGATTGTGAGGAAGTGGGGGTACCCGTCCCGGTCCGGGGCAGTTTCGGTCATGGGCGGATTATCGCGGAGCGACAAAAAGGCGTTGTGTTGCGGCGGCGATCCCGTCGCTCGGCAGCGATTCCTCTGTGGTGATTCACTGCCCCGATGGCCTACTCCGAGCAGAGTCACCTCTCTCCGTCGCTGCCGGCGGTCGCGATGGTGCTGGGATCGATCAGCTCGATCCAGGTCGGAGCGGCGCTGGCGACGGGCCTCTTCGACGAAGTCGGGGCGATGGGGGTCACTTTTCTCAGGACCTTCATTTCGGCCGGACTTCTGGTGGCGATCTGGCGCCCGAGCTTTCGGCTGAGTCGCGAAGAAACCAGGATCGCCCTCCTTTTCGGTGCCGTCGTGGCCGCGATGAACCTGACCTTCTACGAGTCGATCGACCGGATTCCGCTGGGAATCGCCGTCACCTTCGAGTTCATCGGCCCTCTGGGCGTTGCCCTGATCACGTCACGCCGTCGCCGGGATCTGATCTGGGTGGCGATGGCGGCAGCTGGCATCGTGCTGCTTTCGGGTGGGATCGGCGATGAGGGGATCGCCCTCCTGGGTGTTCTCCTGGCGCTCGTCGCCGGCTTCTTCTGGGGCTGCTACATCCTGCTCGCCAAGAAGGTCGGTGAAAAGTTCGCCGGGGGGCAGGGCCTGGCGATCGCGATGGTCTTCTCGACCGTGTTTTGCGCTCCTTTTGGGATCACCGACGGGGGCTCGGAGCTGGTCGGACTCACGGTCCTCGCCGTCGGCGTCCTGGTCGCGATCATGAGCACGGCCCTTCCGCTCTCGCTCGAGATGGAAGCTCTGCGCCGGCTTCCCTCCAACGTGTTCGGGGTGATGATGAGCCTCGAACCGGCCATGGCCGCACTGGTCGGATTCCTGTTGCTATCCCAGGGGCTTTCGGTCGCCCAGATCGCGGCGATCGCCCTGGTCGTGGCTGCCTCGGCGGGAGCGCTCTCCTCGAGTCGGGCTCCAGCGCCGGTCGAGCCTTAGTCAGGCCTGACCCCGGATGGTCGAACGGGAGCCCAGCTTCGACCAGATCAGGACGACGATGACCGCTCCGATTACCGAACCGATGATTCCGGACGCCTGGAAGAAACCGTCGTCGATGTCCTTGCCGAAGATCAGGGCGCCGAGGAAGCCACCCACAAACGAGCCGATGATGCCGACCAGGATGGTCATCGGGATTGACATCTCCTGTTTCCCGGGGACCAGAAGCCGGGCGATCGCGCCGGCGATCAGTCCCACGATGATCAGGCCGATGATGAAACCGAGCATGAGAAAACCTCCAGATTGGGGTGGTCAGTAGACCTTTACCCCGGGGCGAACGTTTCCATTCGCGGAGCTCACTCTTCGCCGGGATGCGGTCCGTTGCCGTTCAGTACCGGGTCCGGTGAGCGGTCGGCCTCCGGTTTGAGCAGGATCGCGGCCCAAAAGAAACAGATCGCGCCGATTAGGGTGCCGAGATTGACCCAGTCGGTATTCAGCGGTTCGCCGGTAGATGGGTTGATCCAGGCAAAAATGGCCGAGATCATGAAGGCAATCGATCCTGCCATGTTGAGCCAGGTGGTCCACCAATTTCGAGCTTCGGGATCCCAGAGTGACTCGCGATGCGTCGTGGCCCGAACCGCGAGGATTGAGGCAACCATGAAGCAGATCGACCCGACGAAGTCCGGTCGCCAGCCCATGTGTTCGAAAAGGCCGGGGTCGATCGTGCCAAGGAGTGCGAGCAAAGTCGAGACGTTGAAGGCGAGGGTTCCGACGAACTGAATCGCGGCCGACCACCAGTCATCCCAGGCGTCGGCGGAGGCCCAGCCGCCCTTCTGCCAGCGCCCGGTCAGTCGCAATTGGGTGAAGCCGGCGATCGTGAAGAAGATCGAACCGAGGAAGTAAGTCAGGTTGTCGGCAGTCACCCCGACCACGCCGAGGTAGCCCGGCAGGGCACCAAGCGCGAACAGCAATGAACCGATCGCAAAGCCGCGCATCTCTCGACGTACCGTCAACTTGCTTACCCCTCGTTCAGATGACCGGGCACCGGCGCAGCGTATCCGACCTCCGATCGGTAGATTCTCTCCTCTCGCGGTGGGCGTAGCTCAGCTGGTAGAGCTCCTGGTTGTGGTCCAGGCGGTCGCGGGTTCGATCCCCGTCGCTCACCCCTCATTAGTCCCAAGTGGCGCTCTAAGAAGTGTCGCTGCGAGGGACGCGACCGAAATCCCTTCTTTTGGTCTGCAGGCAGGGGAAGTCTGCGGCTTAGAAGACTCCCTGTCACGCGTTCGAGGGCTGATCTGTGCGTAACCCACGTGCTTGCTCAAGGTAATTGGGACAGGTCAGGATGACTCACGAAAGGGAGTTTTGAAACACGGCAGCAAGAACCGATGGAAGATCCTCCTGGCGGCCACACTTGTAGTGCCCGTTTTGATTGTGGCTGGATGCGACGGCGACAACAACTCAAAGATCAATGCCCTCCAGATTTCTTCGACTGGCACTGTGAAGGGTGTCGGTGTCGGTTCCACTTCTGCTGAACTCAGGGACGCTTTCGGAGTTCCGGTCGAGGACAAGCTCTACTACCCGGTGGAACCTGCGAACGCTGATCCCGATGTGGACCACAAGTGGTCCGAGATCACCGGTCCGTACCACTACGGCCCCGGCGGACCTCCAGACCGGGTTCAGCGAACCCTCATCTATGACGACATTTCCTTCTACACGGTCCGGGGCAAGGTCATCGGGTACCTGATCACGGGCGAGGGCGCCAGAACCTCGGAAGGTCTAAAGATCGGCGACTCCCTGGACAAGGCGAAGGAGATCTACCCTGACGCAAGATGTGAGGAATCCTGGCAGGGCGAGACCACCTCTGTCCGCGAAGCACACTGCGACGTCGAGCTCACCGGAGCCAGCCTGAACGTGACCGACGATCCAATCGAGAGCTTCACGGTTGGCGCGAACGCACTCCGCTAGGGAGACACGTGACGAAACCCGAGAGTTTGACGTAGAACCGACAGGTAGTCGACGCAGTGGAAAGGATTTCAAGGATGAAGTTGCCGGGAAGTCGGTTCGCCCCAATCTCGCTTCTCCTACTACTCGCGCTAGCACTTGCCAGCATGAGCTCGACTGCCCCCGCGAAGGTGATCGGACAATCAGTTCGGATCGACGAGTTCACCAAGGCGAAATGGCCTGGAACGTACTCGGGAAACTGGCGAGTCCGAACAAACCGGGGGCTAGTGGTCAAAGTCGCATTCACGGCCGGATGGAACCGCAAAGCCAGGGCGATTCAAGACATCACGCCGCGAGCGAAAGTCCGAGGCGTAAAACGCCGCTTCTCACTTCGGCGTCTGGATCAAGTGAAGCGAGGAGTAATCAGGTATCTCGGAAGAACCGATGTGGAAGGGTGGATTGCTGGAACCAACATCTTCCAGAATCGTGTCTACATCGCGCTTCCACATGCAGAAGTCCGGGCGGCACTCAAGGAACGCTACGGTCGCGCCATAAGGCTAAGGACCATCGACGGTGTTCCATCACCCGCCTAAGGCGTCCCGAAGCGCGTGACGTGAAGTTTCGGGTCGTGAAGGCGTACAAACACCGCTCCCAACCACCCCAGGCCCCGCGTCCAGAGCGGTCTCCTGACTTCTTAGAACAGTCACCCCTCGTTTATTTGTCTGGCCCTCTAGGACGTGGAGCTTGGCGAGCACCGTCAAAGGCCGACCCAATGATCGGGGCCCGAGGCATCTCGAAGTACCGGTGGCCGGCCAGGAAGCGAACGCGTAGGCGGCTCGCGACTTGTCTGCGGCGTCAGCCCTCGTTTCGCGAAGGGGAAGGCGTTCCTGTCCGATACGCGGTTCCTCGGATCGCAGCCGCTTGATCGCCGGATGCAGGCTGGGGTTCGGTCGGGAAGCGAAACTCCCACAGATCTGTCCGACTGTGGGAAAACTATTGGGCATCAAGTTTGGACATTTGGATTCGTTTCGACCCACGGCTGCGAAGTTGTTATCGGTGCAATCCGGCTTTTAGCTTGAGAAGACCAGTTATAGGCACTCTGTTTCGGTGGAGCCTAAATGTCCGACACTTGACTTTTAGGTCGAAATGTGTCTATCTTTCCGGCTGAGGTCAGTTGATCGGACTGGTAGCTGGCGAACACCCGAAAGCAAAAGAGGACAGATGGAAGGCCGTATTCGCAAAGTCGTGACCATGACCGAAGAGGTCAGGATCGAGGGCGACAAGGAAGCAGCGACGCCGTGGCGCCTGGCCGGAGCCGCCGCCGTGATCGAGAACCCCTTCGCAGGCAGGTACGTCGAAGATCTGGACCCACTGCTCGATCATTACTGCCCCGAACTTGGTCCACTGCTGGGCGACCTCGTCGCCGAGCTTCTCGGGGCACCGGCAGAGGCCTTCGGCAAGGCGGGAATCGCCGGCCTCGACGGTGAAGTCGAGCACGTTGCGGGAATCCTCCACAATCTCGTGTTCGGCAACCCTGTGCGGAAGGCGCTCGGCGCCACCTCCCTGCTTCCTTCGACCGAAAAGCGGGCCGCCGCCGGAGCCACGATCGATGTGCCACTCAAGCATGTCCATGACCACACCGTCCGGTCGCACCACCAGACCTACGAGATGAGGGTTCCGGATGCACCGCGGGACAACGAGCTGTTGATCGCGGTCGCGGCCGCCACGACCGGCCGACCTCACTCCCGGCTGGGCGAGTTCGCCAGCGAAGCGCCGGCCGACATCAGCGCATGAGCAAAGTTGCATTCATCGGCCTCGGACGCATGGGCGCGCCGATGGCCGGATTCGTTCTCGGGGGCGGACACCAGCTGACGGTGTTCGACGTCGACAAGGTTGCGGTGAACCAACTCGTCGAGCAGGGCGCCTCCGCCGCGGCGACCGCGGCGGAGGCCGTGGCCGATGCCGAGTTCGTGATCACCAGTCTGCCCGACCCGCCAGTGGTAGAGAAGGTCTACTTCGGTGAAGGCGGTCTGGTGGACCAGATCAAGCCTGGGACCGTTCTGATCGACACCAGCACCAGTTCTCCCGCGCTCGCCCGTCGAATAAGCGAGGCCGCTGCAGAAAAAGGAGCGGGGGCCATCGACGCGCCCGTCAGCGGCGGGCCCATGGGAGCACAGGCTGGAACGCTGGCGATCATGGTAGGCGGCACCAAGGAGGACTTCGAGAAGTCATTGCCGGTCATTGAGCTGTTCGGGAAAACGATTCGTCACATGGGCGATCCCGGTGCCGGTCAGGTGACCAAACTGATCAACAATCTGCTCGCCGGCTGTTATATGGCTGCGATCAGCGAAGCTGCGGCGATTGCCATCCGGGAGGGCATCGACGGTCTGATGCTGTTCGAAGTGCTCTCCAATGGCACCGGAAACTCCCGGGTCCTACACACCAGATACCCGGTGCCAGGGGCGCTGGCGGAGGTTCCGGCGTCGAATAACTGGGAGCCGCTCTTCCCCGTCGATCTGGCGGCCAAGGACCTTGATCTGGCCTTGGCTATGGCCGATGATCTGGGTCTCGATTTGCCGATGACGAGCACCGCAAGGGGGCAGTACGCCCGGGTTCAGGAATCGGGTGACGGCGGACTCGACTACTCGGCCGTCGCTCGGCTGCTCCAGGAGGACGAGGCGCAGAACGGTTGACCGGCAGTCCCGATCCTTCAGGATCTAACTAGTCACACGAAACAGAAGCAAACTAAGAGGAGAACGAGAATGTGTGGTGACAACGCAGTTTTCGACGCGATGCGAAAGAACATCGCGGCAAACGACGCGGAGTTCCGCGTAGCCAGTCGGAGTCCCTGGGGCCCCGACGACGAGATCGGAATGCTCAACTTCGTCGATGACATCGACGCTGCCGGGCTGCTGGCCCGAACGACCGGCCGGGTCTACGACCTCGCTACGGACTACTTCATCGGGATGCCGCATTGGCGGGACTTCGGCGACCAGCCCTACTCGATCTGGATGTCGCACACTCCGAACGGCTCGGTGGTCGACAACGTGATCGGCTGCGGTGACAAGGAGAATCACCTGGTCAGCTACTCGGGTGACTCGATCATGATGTACACCCACTGCGGCACGCATATCGATACGTTCAACCACTTCGGGTACAACCACGAAATATGGAACGGTTTCAAGGAATCGGAGCATCTGGGCAGCCGACACTGGGACGTCTGTGGGGCCGACAAGCACCCTCCGATAATTTCCCGCGCCGTCCTGCTCGATGTGGCGAAGGCGAACAACACCGACCTGCTCCCGTCAGGCTTCGCGATCGGCGAGGAAGAGATTCGCGAGACCATGAAGCAGCAGGGCACCGAGATCCTTCCGGGGGATGTCGTCCTGATCCGTACCGGTCGGATGACCCTGTGGCCAGACAGCGACGCATTCATCAACGACGAGCCCGGCATCAACCGGTCCGGGGCCGAGTTCCTTTCGAAGCAGGGGGCGATGATCATTGGCGCCGACAACATCGCGCTCGAAGTGCGGCCGTCCGAAGATCCGGAGAACTTCCACGTGGTTCACTCCTACCTGTTGGCCGAAGCGGGCGTCGTGATCCTTGAGATGGCCTGCCTCGAAGAACTCGCCAAGGACGAGGTCTATGAGTTCGCTTTCATGGGATCCTGCCTCAAGCTTCGCGGCTCCACGGGAAGTCCGATGCGCCCGGTGGCGATGGCCCTTCAGTGAACCTCTCCCGAGGAACGAAGGAGACGGTCCATGACGGATAAAGCGGACCGGCTAAATGCCTTCGTGTCTATGACCAGCGAGCGCGGGCCCGGTACCGCGCTCGCGGTCAAGGACCACATCGACGT
>JAEZIQ010000160.1 GCA_023436605.1 Actinomycetes bacterium
GGACGGCCCGGACCCCGGCCGGAGACCGGGCCGCCCTCGCCGAATGGGTCTCCGCCTATTTCAGGGTGCGGATCAGTTTCTTGTTGACGAACTCCTGGATCCCGTAGGTGCCGAGTTCGCGGCCGAAGCCGGAGCGCTTTACGCCCCCGAAGGGCAACTCGGCTCCGTCGAGCCCAACACCGTTGATGAAGACCATGCCGGTGTCCAGCTTCTCTGCCACCCGCTGGGCCTGGTCGGGATCATTTGAGAACACATAGGAGCCAAGGCCAAAGGGCGTGTCGTTGGCCAGCTCGATCGCCTCGTCTTCGCTTGCGACCTTGTACACGGTCGCCACCGGACCGAAGAACTCCTCGCGGTAAGCGTCGTTCTCCTCGGTTACGTCGGTCAGGACTGTTGTCGGGAAGAAATTCCCGTTGCGTTCGCCGCCGACCAGCACCGTTGCGCCCTGCGAGATCGCCCGGTCGAGTTGGTCCTGAAGCCGTTCGGCCGCGGTGCTGGACGAGAGCGGCCCGATTGCCGTCTCGTCCGAGGTCGGATCACCGGGCTGGACTTCCTTCATCTTCTCGGCAAAGCTGCCGAGGAAGTCGTTGTAAAGCTCCTCGGCAACAATGAAACGCTTGGCCGCGTTGCAGGACTGTCCGGTGTTGTCCAGACGGGCGTCGACGGCGGACTGAACGGCTTCCTCCAGGTCGTCCGAACCGAGCAGGATGAACGGATCGGAGCCGCCCAGTTCGAGCACGACCTTCTTGAGGTTCCGGCCGGCGACTTCCGCCACCGCGGCGCCGGCCCGCTCGGAGCCGGTCAGCGAGACGCCGCGGATCCTCGGGTCGGCGATCGCCTCGGCGATCTGGTCATTGGTGGCCAGGATGGTCTGATAGGCCTCGGCCGGCAGCCCGGCGTCGGACATCATCTTCTGAATCGCCTCCGCCGACTCGGGGCACTGCGGCGCCGGCTTCAGGAGCACCGGGTTGCCGACGATCAGGTTCGGTCCGGCGAAGCGGGCCACCTGGTAGTAGGGGAAGTTCCAGGGCATGATCCCGATCAACGGACCCATGGGCGACTTGCGGACCACCGCGTTGCCCTCTCCGTCCAGCAGGTCGATCGGTTCGTCGGCGAGCAGCTTCTCGGCGTTGTCGGCGTAGAAGCCATAGATGTCACCGCAGAAGTCGATCTCTCCCAGGGCCTGCTCGCGGGGCTTGCCCATCTCGCGGATGATGATGTCGGCCAGTTCTTCCCGACGCTCGACATGGAGTTCGCCGACCCGCTTCATGATCGCGGCCCGCTCGGCCACGGTTGTGTTCTGCGACCAGTCGCGGAACGCACCGTCGGCGGCGGCGATCGCTGCCTCCAGCTCGGAGTCCGAGATGGTCGGGTACTCCTTCACGGTTTCGCCGGTGGCCGGGTTCACAACTGCGTAGTCGCTCATGAATCTCCAATCCTCGAAATTGCGGCTCAGGGGCACTCGGAAAGCGCCTCCGCTCAGCCTAATGGTTGGACGGCCCGGGGAAGCAAAGATTGGCCGCCCACAGACGGGGTACCCGGTTGGTCCAACCCTGAAAGGAGACGCGGATGACTGATCACAAGACAGACGAAGCAAAAGGCCGGGTCAAGGAAGCCGCCGGCGCGGTGTCCGGAGATGACGACCTGAAGAAAGAGGGCAAGACTGACCAGGCGGCTGCTTCGGTCAAGGAAAAGGTCGAAGGCGCCGTCGACAAGGTGAAGGACAAACTGACCGGGAAGTAGGACGGGCGGCGGTTGCCGGGAGCCTGTTTCGGCCATAGGATCGTCCTATGTGCCGGAACATAAGAACTCTCTACAACTTCGAGCCCGAGGCGACCAGCGAGGAAGAGCGGGAGGCCGCGCTCCAGTACGTGAGGAAGATCAGCGGCTACACCAAACCTTCCCGCGCAAACCAGGAAGCATTCGATCGGGCGGTCGACGAGATCGCTGCCGTGACGAGTCACATGCTGGCCTCGCTGGAAACGTCGGCTCCGCCGAAGGACCGCGAAGTTGAAGCGGAGAAGCGGCGGGCGCGGTCGGCAAAGCGGTTCGCGACGGCGTGAGTGCCGCAGATCTGCGCGCCTGGCGAGAGCGCGGGCGCATGGTCGAGGCGACACCGCTCGGCCACCAGGCGTTTCTGATCGACGAGGGTGATTCCCGGGCGGAACCGGGGGACACCCTCGTGCTGCTGCATGGCTTCCCGGAATCCTCGTACTCCTACTCGGGAGCGTTTCCGCGACTTGCCGGACGGTTCAAGCGGCTGGTTTCATTCGATTTCATCGGCTTCGGCTTCTCGGACAAGCCATCGGAGGGGTTCGCCTACTCGCTGATGGAACAGGCCGACGTGGCGCTCCGGCTGATGCGGGAGAGCGGACTGACCGGCTGTCATTTCGTCTCCCACGACATGGGAGACTCGGTGATGACCGAGCTCCTCGCGCGCCTGAACGAGAACCAGCCAGCCTGGTTTTCCGAGGGGATCCAGAGCGTCAGCTTCACCAACGGCAGCATGGTGCTCGGCGACGCGAAGCTGAGGATCGGGCAGAGGGCACTGGTGTCGCCACTCGGACCGCTGCTTTCGCGGATCACCGACAGTCCCCGGATCTTCGAGAAGCAGGTGGTCAGCGCCCAGGGCAACGACCGGCTGACCGGCGAGCAGATCCTCGACATGTACTCCGCTTCGACCACCGGCGCCCCGAAGGGACTGATGGCCGAGCTGATCAACTACCTGCGGGAACGGCGTCGCTTCGAGCAGGCGCGCTGGCTGCCGGCGGTCCGGGACTGCCGGGCACCGGTCCAGATTTGCTGGGGAGCAGACGACGCAGTCGCGCCGGTTGCGATAGCGAAGCGTCTCAAAGCCGAGGTGAAACCCGAGGCGAAACTGACCCTGATCGACGGCCTCGGTCACTTCGCCCAGATCCAGGATCCGGCGAAGTGGTTCGACGCGCTCGTCCCGTTCTGGGACGAACTCGAGCAGTGAGGCCGGGTTACTTCCGTTCTTTCGCCTGCTGCTGCCAGTAGCGGTCGAGACCGGCCCACATTCCCTCGAAGGGACCCGCCCGCCAATAGGTGTCGAGGGTCTCTTCGTCGACCTGTCCGGAAAGCCATTCACGGATCCAGCCGGCCATGCCGTCGGCGTCGGTTTCCCGGGCCTTTTCGGTGAACAGATCGAGCGACTCGTGCATCAACGCGATCTGGTTCTCGACGTCGGTCGACTGGCCGAAATGCTGAAAGGCGATCCGTTCGGGCTCCCAGGCGGCGACGATGTCCAGGGACTCATGCCAGAGCGGCGGGTTGATGTCTGGCGGGGGCGTGGGCGGGAAGGAAGGTCCACCTTTGATCCTGACCCCGGTCACGTCACCAGTGAACGCAGTGCGAGACGGCTGATGGAAAAAGCAGACGTGGTGTTTGGCGTGTCCCGGGGTGTGCTCGACCTTCCAGGGGCCGTCCGACTCGCCACCTTTGAGCACGCGGATGTTTCTCTCGGGCACCGGCACGACCTCGCCCCACATGACATCGAAGTACTCGCCGAAGACCTGTCTCGCGCTGCTGACCAGTCGCTCGGGATCGATCATGTGTCGGGCACCGGACTCGTGGACCCACACTTCGACGTCGGGGAAGTGTTCGACCAGTCGACCGGTAGCGCCGGCGTGGTCGAAATGGATGTGGGTGAGCAGGATCGCCTGCGGTACGTCGTCGCCGAGGGCGGCGAGCAGACGGTCCACCGTCTTTTCGGCGCCCGGGTCGACGATCACGCCGTCGAAGAGATGGGTTGCGATCGCCCCGGGCTGATCGAAGTGGAAGAGGTCGACTGTTTCCGGGAGGTCGCTGCGCATGCCGGCGAAACTATCGGAACCGGAGGCAATAATCTTGTCTCGTGGCGTCCGGAGGAAGAGAGGGGAAGAGGGTGATGCCGGTGCGGGTGACAGTCGCCCTGATCGCCGCCCTGCTGGTCTTGATCGGTCTGGCCGGACCGGCCGCGTTCGCTGCCGACAGGCCGGTCGGCACCGAGGCAGAAGCGGCCAGGGAACTGGCCGAGAAGTACGTTCCGATCCTGATGATCCGCGAGCAGGGGAAGGACCTCTGCAAGATCGAAGTCGAGCAGTACGGCGTGATGACTGTCGACGCGCTGTTCGACAATCCCGGGGTCGTCCTGAAGAAGACTGCCGATGGTTCGGTGATCAAGAAGGCTCCGAAGGTGGAGGACATCGCCGATCGGGGTGAAGAGGCCTACATTGACCTGCCCGGAGATCCGCTTGGCGACACCTGCGTCTTCTCCCGTGCCTACGACGGGATGAGGAACGACGGTCGCGCGCCTTCGGCCGTTTACGCCCACATCGCCAGAGAAGAGGGGCGCAAGGGCCTGGCCGTTCAGTACTGGTTCTACTGGTACTTCAACCAGTTCAACGATCTGCACGAGAGTGACTGGGAGGGCATGCAGATCACCTTCGACGCGGAGACCCCGTCGGAGGCCCTGAAGCAGGAACCGACGGAGATGATCCTCAACCAGCACGGAGGAGGCGAGCGGGCCGACTGGCATGACGACAAGGTCGAGAAGGAAGGCGATCATCCGGTCGTCTACCCGGCGGCAGGATCGCACGCGACGTTCTACCAGTCGGCGGTATATCCCCAGAACGGCTGGAACGGCGCCGGTGTCGGTTGTGACAACACCTCCGAACCGCTCAGTGAACTGCGGCCGGTCCCGGTGCTCCTGCCCGACGAGCGGACCAACCAGGGTGAGTTCGCGTGGCTTTCATTCGACGGCAGGTGGGGCCAGAAGGAGAAGTCCTTCAACAACGGGCCGACCGGGCCGCAGACCAAGGACCAGTGGGACAAACCGTTCACCTGGATGGAGCAGCAGCGGCGCACGAGCCCCCGCATGCCGGGCGGCGGACTGGCCGGACCGGACGCGGTCAATGCGTTCTGCGGGGTGATGCAGAGCGTGACCGGCGTGATGAACCTGCAACAGGCAGACCCGCTGCTCGCCTACGCCCTGATTGCCGCTTTCCTGCTGATCGTCTTCCTGGTCTTCGGTTACTCGAAGTGGCGTCCGGCTGATCCCGACGAGCTGGAATCCGAGCGTGCCTACGGTCAGATCGCCGCGACCAGCTTCAAGCTCTACCGCCGCCACTGGAAGGAGATGGCGGTTCTGGGGGCGATCGCGATCCCGATCGTGGGTGGGACCCAGCTGCTCGGTGGAATGCTCGGTGACGCCTCGGGTGGTAACGGTCTTCTCCAGACCGTCTCCGACATCGTGCTCGGGGTCGGCCGTCCGGTGGCCCAGACCGTCGTCTCGGCATTCGTGATCGTCTTCATCCGGGAACTCGTGCGTGAGCAGCCGACGTCGATCAGGGGTTCGCTGGTCGGCACCTGGGAACGCTTCTGGCGGGTGGTGATCGCCAAGCTTCTTTCGATTTTCGGGGTGGTCATGCTCGCGATGACCGTGATCGGCATACCTTTTGCGCTTCGCTTCCTCGTCACCTGGACCTTCGTCCAGCAGGAGGTCCTCTTCACCGATCGCTCGATTCGCGAGTCGTTCACTCACAGCACCAACCTGGTCCGCGGCCACTGGTGGAGGACGGTGAGGACCATGGTTCCGCTGCTTCTGATCCTCACGGTAATGGGGCCGCTCCTCGGTCTCGCCCTGATTTTCACCCCGCTGCCGCTCTTGGCGGTCAACCTGATCGGCTCAGTCGTCTTCGCCGTGGTCATTCCCTTCGTCACAACGGGAACGACGCTGCTCTACTTCGATCTCCAGGCGCGGGCCAGGCAGGAAGGACTCGTACCGCGGAGGTCGTGGGTTCCCTGGCGCCCGAAGGCATTCGGCAAGCCGATCCCGCGGACGACCTGAGCTGGGTGAGATGCGAAAAGTCAGGGATTATCCCTGACTTTCCGCATCTCGTTAGGTGCTAGGGCGCCGGGGGCGGGGAAGAGAGGACGCCGCGGACGGCGGCTTCGAGCGCGACGAGCGGATCGATCACCCGTTCGCGGCGATTGATCAGGATCGAGGTCGGCAGGTCGACGACGCAGACCGCGACCGTTTCGACGGCGGCCCGGTCCTTCCGGTCCCACAGCCCGAGCGAAAGTCGTCTGAGGATGTCCAGCAGACGAGCGTCGAGGCGTTCAAGTCCGAGGCGAAGATCCTCCGAGATCTCCTGGCCGAGGATCTCGTCCCTGCGGAAGCGCAACAGAACGGTGGCCGTGTCCGGGGCCACCTTGGCGATCTCGGACGGCACCGAGGCGACCGCGACGGTGGCGGCCACGGCCAGCTCGTGGTCCTTCTCCCGGCCGAGGATGCGGTCGATCGCCTGCTCCTGAAGTGCGAGGAAACGGTCGGCGGCCCGCAGCCACATGCGGGCGAGCAGATCGGACCGGGAGCCGAAAGCGTGGTAGAGCGTGCCGCTGGAAGCGCCGGTGGTCTCGGCAAGGGCACGGATCGTCACGCCTGAACTTCCCTTCGTGGCGAGCAGGTGCTCGGCAGCATCGAGCAGAGAGTCGAGGTCGTGGGTGCGGGGTCGGGCCATTGAGGAAAAATATATCTCATGTTCTAGAACAAATGTGCTAAAACTTTCGCAAAGGCTTCCATCCCCTCACCCCAGGAGAAACAAATGACCGTAGAAATCAACGCCATGCCCTCCCTCAGGCAGGACGGTGACGTCTTCATCCTCGATCTCGGTGACGGTGAGAACCGCTTCAATCCGGATCGAAACGCAGTGCTCGAGGAACTCCTGGCCGAGGTCGAGGCAGCGCCGGCTCCCCGGGCCCTGGTCACCACTGCCAGTGGCAAGGTCTGGTCAAATGGTCTCGACCTCGAGTGGTTCCAGGCCAACCCGGAGCGGGTTCAGGAGGCGCTCAATCAGACCGAGCGGCTGATCGGCGCGGTACTGAAGGCCGGAGTGCCGACCGTGGCCGCGATCCAGGGGCATTGCTTCGCCGGCGGGGCGATGCTGGCTCTGGCCCACGACTATCTGATCATGAGGGAAGACCGGGGCTACATATGCCTGCCCGAAGCGGACCTCGGCCTTCCCTTCACGCCCGGGATGAACGGCCTGTTGCTTGATCGCCTGCCCCGGCGCACCGCCCATGAAGTGATGGTCACCGGCCGGCGTTACGGTGGCGTCGAGGCGGCCGCAGCGGGGATTGTCGATCGCGCCCTGCCGGAAGACGAACTGCTCCCGGCCGCGATCTCGCGGGCGGCCGGCCAGGCCCCCAAGAATCCGGAAACCCTGCGGGCGATCAAGGGCCGGATCTACGAGCAGACGATCGACCTGCTGGAGACCTCACACCCGCTTGGCACCTGACCCCATAGGGTTCCCGCATGGCGGAGAAAACCGAGAAAAAGAAGAACCGTGACGGCAGCAGCATCGGGTCAAACGAGTACGTGACCCTCGCGCTTTGCGTCATCGTCCCGATCATCGGACTGCTCTTCGCCCTCTATTACAAGCAGGAACGGGAACCCTGGGCCAACCGGGCGATCGTCATCGGCGTCGTCGCCCTGCTCGTCTGGATCGGCCTGATCCTGGTTCTCTGATGGGCCGCGACTCCGAACTCGTCTGGTCCAGCGATGACGGCGACCTGAGACGGGAATCGAAGCAGCCGAAGAAGCGCCGGCCGAAGAAGGGGAGGGACTCCGGGCCGGCACCAGCCCCGGCGGCCGCCGGTTCGACGATCAAGGTCCGGCGTGAAACTTCCGGCCGGAAGGGCAAGACGGCGACCACGCTGAGCGACATCCCGCTGGGTGAGGGGGACACGAAGGCCCTGGCCAAGCGACTCAAACAGCACTGCGGGGTCGGTGGCACGGCGCGCGGCTCATCAATCGAACTGCAGGGAGACCACCGCGACAAGGTGATCGCCTTCCTTGAGAAGGAAGGTCATCGCGCGGTCAGGGCCGGCGGCTGAGCCGCACAGGAACCGGCGAGTGACGGGGATGCGACCGTAGGCAAACCCGTCTCTTGACAGATACCCCATAGGGGTATAGGGTTCACTGCATGAATACGGTTTCACGACTAGCCCTTTACGGCGCCGGACTGGTTCTCGTCTTTGGCGTCATGTTCTTTGCCGGCCGCGCCCTGGTTCCTGAGGACACAGTTGCCACCTGGACCCGCGAGGCCGAGGAGTCGGCCGATCAACATGAGTCAATGGAGAGCCCGGAGCAGGGTGGAGGACACGACGAGTCCGGCGGACACGCCGAACAGGGTTCAACTCACGTTCGCGGACTTTCGGTCGAACAGGACGGTTACCGGCTGAGTCCGGTCGAAGCGCCGGAAGTTGCCGGACAGGCGGGCGAGCTTTCCTTCCGGGTGATCGGCCCCGACGGCGAACCGTTCACGGACTTCGCGGTCAACCACGAGAAGGAACTTCACCTGATCACCGTCCGTTCGGATGGCGCCGGCTTCCAGCATGTTCATCCCACCCTGAATCAGGCGACCGGTGTCTGGAGCGTGCCACTGACCTGGCCGCGGGGTGGCACCTACCGCGTCTTTGCCGACTTCGTTCCCGGCGGTTCAACTGATGCTCCCGCTGTGACCCTGGCCCGGAACGTCGAAGTTGCCGGCGAGTTCAGCCCGGCGACCACGCCACTTTCCCGGACCGACTTGGTCGATGGCTTCGAAGTCTCGATCGCGGGCGACCTGAAGGCGGGGGAGAACGGCGACCTGACGGTCACCGTGACCCGCGACGGCAAGCCGGAGACGCACCTCGAGCCTTACCTCGGAGCCTTCGGCCACCTGGTTGCGCTTCGTGAAGGCGACCTTGCCTACCTGCATGTCCACGCCGAGGACGATCACCCGGGCTCTGAAACCACCAGTGGGGCAGCAGGCGAAGAACACCACGGGCCAACGGCAGGTCCCGAAATCGGATTTGCGGCTGAAGCCCCGACCCCCGGCCGGTACCTGCTCTACCTCGACTTCAAGGTCGCAGGGAAGGTCCACACCGCCGAGTTCGTACTGGAGGCTAAATGAGCACTCACACTGAGAGCACCGAAGCGACACACAAGGACGTCGAGCTGGAGATCAGCGGGATGACCTGCGCCTCCTGCGCCGCCCGGATCGAGAAGAACCTGAACAAGCTCGACGGAGTCGAGGCCAGCGTCAACTACGCCACCGAGAAGGCGAAGGCGAGGGTTCCGCACGGAGTCGAAGCCGAGCACCTGATCGCCACCGTCGAACAGACGGGCTACCGGGCGAAGGAGCCGAAGCCGGCCCATGCCCATGGGGCGGACCCGGGCGAACACGGGGCCCACCATGGCGGGGCCCATGACCACGGCGGCATCGCCGGCCCGGAAACCGATCGTGAACTCGAAAGCCTGAGGACCCGACTGATCGGGGCCGTCGTGCTGGCGATCCCGGTCATCGCGATGTCGATGATCGAAGCCCTCCAGTTCGAGTACTGGCAGTGGGCTTCACTGACCCTGGCCGCACCGGTCGTTGTCTGGGCCGCCTGGCCCTTCCACAGGGCGACCTGGCAGAACCTCAAACACGGCGTCTCGACCATGGACACCCTGGTCACGATGGGCATCAGCGCCGCCTTCCTCTGGTCGCTTTACGCCCTCTTCTTCGGCACCGCCGGCGAGCCGGGCATGACGCATCCCTTCGAGATCACCGTCTCGCCGACCGACGGTGCCTCGAACATCTACCTCGAAGTCGCCGCCGGCGTGACGATGTTCCTGATCGCCGGCCGCTACTTCGAGCTGCGCTCGAAGCGCCGGGCGAGCTCGGCGATGCGGGCTCTGCTCCAGCTCGGAGCGAAAGAAGCAACGGTCATCCGGGACGGCGTCGAGACCACGGTCTCGATCGACGCCCTCCAGGTCGGCGACGAATTCATCGTCCGTCCGGGCGAGAAGATTGCGACCGACGGTGAAGTGATCGACGGGGTCTCGGCAATCGACCAGTCGATGCTGACCGGCGAGCCGGTCCCGGTCGAGGTGAGCGCTGGCGACAGGGTGGCCGGTGCGACAGTGAACGCCGGTGGCCGCCTGGTCGTCCGGGCTACCCGGGTCGGGGCCGACACCCAGCTCGCCCGGATGGCGAAGCTGGTCGAGGATGCCCAGTCCGGGAAAGCCCCGGTCCAGCGCCTTGCCGACCGGATTTCGGCCGTTTTCGTTCCCGTCGTGTTGCTGATCGCAGCCGGGACGCTCGGAGCGTGGCTCGGGGCGGGCTTCCCGGCCGAGGCGGCGTTCACGGCCGCCGTCGCGGTGCTGATCATCGCCTGCCCCTGCGCCCTCGGCCTCGCGACGCCGACAGCGCTCTTGGTCGGAACCGGTCGCGGCGCCCGCATGGGCGTTCTGATCAAGGGCCCGGAGATCCTCGAGTCGACCCGCAAGGTCGACACGATCGTGCTCGACAAGACCGGCACCGTTACTGCCGGCCAGATGACTCTGACCGATGCGATTGTCGCGCCCGGCACCGACCGTGCGGAACTGCTCCGTCTGGCCGGAGGCATCGAGAACGCATCAGAGCATCCGATCGCCCGGGCGATCGCCAAGGCGGCCAGAGACGAGGTCGGCGCATTGCCGGACCCGGAAGGGTTCGCCAACGTCGAAGGCCGCGGCGTCCAGGGAGTTGTTGATGGCCACGCCATCCTGGTCGGACGCGAATCACTGCTCGGCGATTGGTCCCAGCACCTGCCGGAGACTCTTGCGAGCGCGAAGTCGGAAGCCGAGGCGGAGGGGGCGACGGTCGTGGCAGTGAGCTGGGACGGCGAAGTCCGGGGGCTGCTCGTGGTGGCCGACACGGTCAAGCCGACCAGCGCCGAAGCGATCGCCGAGTTCCGCGAACTCGGGCTTGAACCGGTGCTCCTGACCGGGGACAACGAGACGGCGGCCCGCAAGGTCGCGGCCGAGGTCGGGATCGATCAGGTCATCGCGGAAGTGCTGCCCGGCGAGAAGGTCGATGTGATCAAGCGCCTGCAGAGTGACGGCAAGGTGGTCGCGATGGTCGGCGACGGAATCAACGATGCCCCCGCGCTGGCACAGGCCAGCCTCGGACTGGCGATGGGGACGGGAACGGATGTGGCGATCGAAGCCGCGGACATCACCCTGGTCAGGGGAGACCTGAGGAGTGCCGCCGACGCGATCCGGCTTTCCCGCCGCACGCTGGGCACGATCAAGGTCAACCTCTTCTGGGCCTTCGCCTACAACGTGGGAGCGATCCCGCTGGCAGCGCTCGGCCTGCTCAACCCGATGCTGGCCGGCGCGGCGATGGCGGTCTCGAGCGTCTTCGTGGTCGGCAACAGCCTGCGGCTCCGGTCGCTTGGTCGCGGAGCAGAGGAAAAAGGCACCGCTAGCGCGAAAGGAAACTGAAATGGCAGACAACGCAACACACGAACACGGCTACCTCCACGACAAGGAGCGGTACCTCGCCCGGCTCAAGCGGATCGAAGGCCAGGCCCGGGGAATCCACCGGATGGTCGAGGAAGACAAGTACTGCATTGACATCCTGACCCAGATCAGCGCCCTCACCTCTGCCCTGGAGGGGGTTGCGATCGGTCTGCTCGACGAGCACCTCAGGCACTGCGTCGTCGATGCAGCCCGGGAGGGCGGTCCGGAGTCCGACCAGAAGATCAAGGAAGCATCCGACGCAATCGCTCGACTGGTCAAGTCCTGAGGTCTATGATCCCCCGACCAACGACGAAGCAGCAGGGGAGCGCAAGAATGGGTTTCAGGGAGAAGTCAGTAAGGGCAATGATGGTGCTCGCAGCGATCGCCGCGTGCTTCGCGGTGTGCGCTCCAGCCACGTCCGCCAAGGCGTCGAAACCACCGGTCTTCTGGATCGACCTCGCGGGCACGGCCCAGCAGCATCCCAGGATGGTTTTCTTCACGGCCAACTCCGGTCCGCAGGTCCAAAACATCAAGTGGACGGGCTGGGGCAAGAATCGTTCGGTCGGCAGAGGCACGTATCTCCGCACCTCTCCGCCACCTCCCGGAGGCAAGAACCCCCGGGGACCGGCCCGGATCGTCGTCTGGAAGCCGGTCAGCTGTGTGCCCGAATTCGGCACCCGCGAAGGTAAGAAGATCCGCGTCTACCGCAAGGCCAAGATGCTGCGACCGGTCGAGGGCGGAGGCCGCAAATGGGTTGATATTTCCGGTTACACGGGCTGGGTCGTCTGCAAGTAACGCCACGCCTCGGCGATCAGTCCGTTTGGGAGCTCAGGCAGCCTGGTTGATCCGGAGCATGTTTCCGGCGGGATCCCGCAGCGCACAGTCCCTGAGTCCGTAGGGTTGGTCGACTGGCTCCTGGACGATCTCCGCACCGCGACTCTGGATCTCCGTGAAGTCTTTGTCGAGGTCGCTTGATGTCAGGGTTAGCATCGCAAACGTGCCCTTGGCCATCATCTCGGCGATCGCCTGCTTCTCGTCATCGGTCAACCCCGGGGTGGCCTCCGGCGGATAGAGCACGATCGAAACGTCGGGCTGGCCCTCGGGTCCCACCGTGATCCATCGCATCTCGCCTTTGCCGACGTCGAGGCGGACCTCGAAACCGAGCACGTCGCGATAGAAGCCGACCGCGGCTTCGGGGTCGTTCTGGGGAAGGAAAGTGTTGCTGATCTTTATGTCCATGGCGGCCACATTAGTCCGGGTCCTGACCGGTGACTTCTCGATTCCTGATCGGTCTGGAAATCTGCTTCTCGACGCAGGCCGGGAGGCCGGCCTTACCGCCGGTGGCCTGCTTGCGGTAAATGCCGGGTGAGATTCCGACCAGTTCGGTGAAGCGGGTCGTGAAGGTTCCCAATGAGGAAACGCCGACCTCGAAACAGACTTCGGTGACGCTCAGATCGCCGCGCCGCAGCAGGGCCATCGCCCGCTCAATGCGCCTTGTCATCAGGTAGCTGTAGGGGGACTCGCCGTAGGCGTCCTTGAAACGGCGGCTGAAATGTCCGGGGGACATGTGGGCGTCTCGGGCCAGGCACTCGACGTCGAGTGGCTGCGCGTATTCGCGGTCCATCCGGTCCCGGACCTGCCTCAGCCTCCGCAGGTCGGCGAGACGCTGATCGCTGGAAACTGCCGCTTTCATCCGCCCATCGTTTCACCTCGTCGATGGCGGGTAGCCCAGAGCGAACAGTGCCATACGAAAGGAGGCAGCATGAGCAAGACAGCAAGAGAAGTGATGACCGGCGGTGCCGAGTGCATCGGCGAGTCTGAGTCCGTCAGCCGCGCGGCTTCAAGAATGGCCGAGCTCGGTGTAGGTGCAATGCCGATCTGCGGTGAAGACGACCGTCTGAAAGGCATGCTCACTGATCGCGACATCGTTGTGAAGGTGGTCGCGGAGGGCAGGGACCCTGAACAGGTGACCGCTGGCGAATTCGGCCAGGGAAAGCCCGTCACCGTCGGAGCTGACGATTCGGTGGAAGTGGCGATCGAAACGATGAAGGAGCATGCCGTCAGGCGGCTGCCAGTCATCGACGGCCACGACCTGATCGGGATCGTCAGCCAGGGTGATCTCGCCCAGGAGGTTTCCGGAGATGCGGCCGGGAAGCTCGTAGAGGCGATCTCCTCAGCACCCTGAGTCCCCGGATCGGGGATGCCGTCGCCCCCTGGCGGCGTCCCCGGTCTGAACCTAGCGGGGAAGTTTCTGCGACTCGGTCAGGACCGGGGCGAACGGGTCGTCGTCTTCGACGACCAGGTGTTTGAGCACCCATTCCGGCTTGAATTGGAGGGCGGACGCGTCGCCTCGGTCGTATGCCCGTTCGAGCTGGTCCCAGGTGACCGGTGTCGAGACCGACGGCTCCGGCTTGGCCCTCATCGAGTAGACAGCTACCGTCGTCTTGTGCTCGGAGTTCTGGCTCCAGTCGATCAGGATCTTTCCTTTGCGCAGAGCCTTTCTCATCTTCGAGACGATCCGATCGGGCATCTCGTCCTCGAAGGCTCTGGCCAGGGAATGGGCAAAATCGCTGGTCCGTTCGTACCGCGCCCTCGAGTTGAGGGGCACGTAGACCTGAATGCCCTTGGAACCGGAGACCTTGGCCTCTGCATCGAGTCCCTGACCCTCGAGAGTGTCGTGAATCAAGAGAGCGATCTCGGCGCAGCCCAGAATGTCGACCCCTTCGCCGGGATCGAGGTCGAAAACCATGAAATCCGGGGTCTTTCGCCGAGTCGCCCGGGCGAGCGAGACGTGAAGCTCGATACAGGCCAGATTGGCAATCCAGATCAAGGTCGGGAGGTCGTTGACCAGGCAGTACCGGACGCTGCCACGGGCAGAGGACCTGCTCTTGATGGAGGCCGTGGTGACCCAGTCGGGACGATGATCGGGGCACTGCTTCTCCCAGAAGCTCTCGCCTTCGACCCCGCCGGGATAACGCTTCATGCTCAGCGGCCGGTTCTCCAGATGCGGAAGGAGCAGGGGGGAGACCGCCGCGTAGTAGTCGATCAGGTCCCGCTTGGTGAAGCCCGTTTCCGGATAAAGCACCCGGTCAAGGTTCGTGAGTTTGATCAGCCGGCCCTCGACTTCAAGCTCCGCCTTGTCCGGTCCACCAACCGCTCCGCTGGTCACCCGGTTCTTCTTCGCCAGCCGCAGGCCGCTCACCCTTCTTCCCGGACCACTTCTTCAGGAGCCTTGTCGGGACGGAAGCCCAGAAAGACCGGATTCCGAAGTCGACCTTCCCGAGTCCATTGGGTGAACCTGACTTCGATCACCATCGAGGGCGAACACCACCGCGCATCCCTGGGGATGTCTTTTAAGTCACGCGTGGCGAAGGGACTGTCGTAGATCTCGCCGCTTTCAAGCTCGGGCGTCAGTTCCGTGAGGAGCCGGTCGTTCAGGCCGGTACCGACCCGGCCGGCGAAACGGAAATCGCCCGGGTCCGGATCCGTGTAGCCGACCAGCAGGGCACCGAGGGTCGAGCTGCGATGTCCCTTGCCCGGCAGCCAGCCGCCGATCACGAACTCCTGGCGACGCTGGTGCTTGACCTTGAGCCAGTAGCGGCTGCGTTTGCCCTCGATGTATGGACTTTCCGGGTTCTTCGCGACTATGCCTTCGAGCCCGAGCTCTTCGGTCGCCGCGAGCGCCTCTTCCAGCGACGCTTCGATACGCCCCGGTGTCGACCATCGGTCACCGTGGATGTCCAGGGATTCGAGACGCGCCCGCCGATCGGCATACGGCACCTTCCGGAGGTCACGGCCATCGGCCCAGAGCAGATCGAAGATCATGAAATGGGCGGCGAGTCCCCGCTCCCGGCGCGACTGCATCAACTGGAAGTCGGGGCGTCCCTCCTGATCGAGGACGACGATCTCCCCGTCGAGGATCGTTCCTCTCGCGGCTGGGTCCTCGCCCAAGCCGGCCAACTCGGGGAAGTCGGCGGTGATCTCGTTCAAGCGGCGCCCCTGGAGCCGAAACGGGTTTCCGCAGAAGGCGATCGCCCGGTACCCGTCCCACTTGATCTCGAACTGCCAGTCACCACCGGAGGGCGGATCCTCCAGCCGCGCCTTCATCGGCTCGATCGGGAATGGCATCGACTTTGGCATGGCTTCTCGCAGGTACCCTCTCAAACGCTTCGCCATTCGACCCAGGGGGTACGGTGAATCTATGGCACCCCGGTCAATATGGAACGGAACCGTCTCTTTCGGACTCGTGCGGGTCCCGATCAAGCTCTACTCGGCCATCGACCCGAAGGGCATCGCGTTCCGGGAAATTCACACCAAGGACCAATCGCTGCTCAAGCATCGCCTCGTCTGCAAGAAAGAGGGGAAGGTTGTGGAGCGGAGCGAGATCGCAAAGGGGTACGAAGTGCGCCCGGACCGGTACGTCCTGCTTGACCCGGATGAGATCAAGGCCGCAAGCGGGGACCGGCCAAAGACGATCGATATCGAGGAGTTCGTTGACGTCGAGGCGATCGATCCGTTCTTCTTCACCAAGTCGTACTACCTGGGTGTCCGTGACTTCAGCGAGCCCTACGCCCTTTTCGCCGCGGCCTTGACCGAGACCGGCAAGGCAGGAATCGGCCGCTTCACCTTCCATAACCGGGAGTACCTCTGTGCGATCCGGGCCGACGGCGACCGCCTGATGCTCCACACACTTCGTTTCGACGACGAGGTGATTAAGCCGGATGACATCGACCTGCCCGGAGGCGGCAAGGCCCCGACGAAAAAGGAGGTGGAGCTTGCCCGGAAACTGGTCCAGGGGCTGACCGAGGATTTCGAGCCCGGCGAATACCAGGACGAGTACCGGGCGGCGGTCATGGACCTGATCGATCGCAAAGCAGCCGGCAAGAAAGCACCGAAAAAGCCTCGCAGGAAAAAGCAGAAGGCCAACGACCTTTCCGAAGCCCTGGAGAAGAGTCTCGCCGCCCAGGGAGCGAAGAGCTGATGCCGCGGCCGCTCTGGAAAGGCACTGTCTCGTTTGGCCTGGTCAGTGTGCCCGTACAGATGTGGTCGGCGGTAAGAAACCAGCGGATCAGCTTCCGCGAGATCCACGAGAAGGACGGCTCACCCGTCAACCACGTGCGCTACTGCGCCGAGGAGGACAAGCCGGTCGACCCGTCGGAGATAGGTCGCGCTTACGAACTGGACGGCAAGTTGATTCCCATCACTGATGATGAACTCGAGCAGCTCGCGCCGGAGAAGACCCAGACGATCGAGATCGAGAGTTTCACGCCGCGGATCCAGGTAGACCCGCTCCGCTTTGACCATCCTTACTACCTGATCCCGGGCGACAAGACGGTGGGTACCCTCCGGGCCTACCGACTCCTGGTTGCAGCGATGGGAGAAAGTGACCTTCTGGCCCTCGGGAAGTTCGTCATGCGAAACAGGGAGTACCTGGCGGCGATCCGGGTTTATGGCGAGGGATTGGCGCTTTCGACCATGCACTTTCCGGCCGAGATCCGCTCCTCCGAGGAGATCCCGGGGCCGGAAGAGGCTCCAGCGAAGGAAGAGCTTCAGAACGCGATCTCGATCATCGGCGAAAGGACCACCGAATGGGATCCGGCTTCCTACGAAGACCAGCACCGGGCCCGGCTGCTGAAAGTCATCGACAAAAAACGCAAGGGGACGAAGATCAAGGTTCCCTCCGGTGGCGAAGAGGAGAAACCGACCGCAGCGCCAGACCTGATGGCGGCCCTGAAGAAGACGCTCGCCGAGTCGCGCGGAAAACGGCGAAAACCCAAAGACCTGAGCCGGCTTTCTCGAGACGAGCTGTACGAGATGGCCAGCGAACGTGGACTGAAAGGTCGCTCTTCGATGAACAAACAGCAGCTCCTGCGCGCGCTCCGGAACTGACGTTTCCGCTCCTTGCCGTCGGGTACCCCGAAGGCAATTTCCGTATCGGCAGTGCGCCGAATCAGAGAAAGGAGCACCCAAATGCCAAAGGGTTCAGATCACGGACCGAGCATCAAGGACGACAAGCTCTACGAGAAGCTCCGGGACGAAGGGGCCAGCAAGGAGAAGGCGGCCCGGATCGCCAACGCCAAAGCCGGCGGCGAAAACGTCGGCAAGAAGGGTGGAGAGGCCGAGGATTACGAGGACCGGACGGTCGAGGAGCTTCGCGACCGCGCGGCGGAGATCGGGATCGAGGGCCGATCCGACATGAACAAGAAGCAACTGATCAGCGCCCTCCGCAACCACTGAAGGACCATCGCCTTATCCGGTTCTGAGCGAGGGCAGCACTTCGCTTTCGTAGAAGCGGAAGAACTCCGGCGAGGGCGGGCCGACCTGATGGACGTAAACGTGGGAATAACCGGCGTCAATGAATTCGCGGATCGATTCGATGTGCCACTCGGCATCGGGCCCGCAGACGATTGACTCCCGAATCTGGTCTAGGTCCACCTTCTCCGAAGCTTGTTCGAAATGGGAGGGAAGGGGAAGTTCGACGAACAGGTTTCCGGGGACGCCGGAGTTTGGCCACCACTCGAGAGCGGTCTCCGCTGCCTCCTTCTCGGAATTTCCCCAACAGACATGCACCTGACCGTAGGTTGGTTTCCCGTCACCGCCGGCCTGATGGAACTGATCGATCATGTCCTCCACCGGAGCGAGTCCGACCATGCCGTCTCCCTTCTGGCCCGCCAGTTCTGTTGCTTTCTCGCCGGCCGAAGCGATCAGGACCGGGGGCGGGCTTTCCGGAAGAGTGAAAATGCGTGCGTTCTCGACCTCGAAGTGCTGACCGCGGTGGCTGACCATCTCTCCGCTCCAAAGCTCTCGGATCACGTCGATCGCCTCCTCGAGCATCTCCTGCCTGACCGGGACGGAGGGCCAGTGACCACCGAGAATGTGCTCGTTCAGGTTCTCGCCACTTCCGAGCCCGAGTGAGAACCGGTCGGGCATGAGGCAGGCTGTGGTCGCGGCCGCCTGGGCGATGATCGCCGGATGAATTCTCGTGGTGGGGCAGGTGACGCCCGTCATTACCGGGATCGAATCGGTCGCCTCGGCGACGGCCCCCAGCACCGACCAAACGAATGGCGCGTTGCCCTGCCGGTCAACCCAGGGATGGAAATGATCAGAGATCGAGAGAAAGTCGAAGCCGCACCGCTCGGCTTCGACTGCGTGCCGTACCAGCTCCTGCGGTCCATTCTCTTCGCTCGACAGCGTGAACCCGATCTTGGCCATTGCGGGCCGGTACCCGGACCCAGAGCGGTAAAACTGGATTCGGGGATCGCGCATCGGGTATTGCTAATCACATGGAAGCTCAAACGGATGAACCCCGTGAATCAGGCACTGAGCAGACCTCGAGCGACGGGCCACACCGAATACTTCTCGTAGCCGACGACGTGGTCGACGCGAATGACCTTACCCGGGAACTGGAAAGCCACGTGAAGGACGGTTCAGGGAAACCGGAAGTGTTTGTGATTTCCCCGGCCATCTCCCACTCCCGGCTTGATCAAGAGCTGGGAAATGTGGACCCGGTGCTGCCCGAGGCTGGTGAACGCATGGAGACCTTGGTCAAGGAGTTGAGCGAGGCCGGTTTCAAAGCTCGCGGCACGGTCGGTGACAGCGATCTGCTCGTTGCGATCGGTGACGGTCTGGCCGAATTTCAGGCCGACGAGATCGTCGCCGTCACCCACGTGAAGGACGAGGCCGAACCGGCCGAGCGGGGACTCTGGCTAAGACTGAAGGATGAATTCCACCAGCCGGTGACTCTGCTTACGGTCTCGAACCAGGGTCGCAGTGACGCGCAGGGCGCGGAAGTCGTCTCAACGGAGCACGCACCTGCTCACCAAGAGACCTATGAAGAGGAGATCCGGGAAACCAGGAACTTCCCGCCGCTCAGCAAACGGGATATCGCCGGAATCCTCTTCGGGATCCTAGGAACTATCGCGCTAGGCATCATCGCCGTGTTCTCGGGGGAGAATGACGACGGCAACCTGACCGGCTCCACGGCAGCGATCCTGCTCATCGCAATCGGGTGCTTTCTGCTCAACGTCGCCCATGTGGTTGGACTCCTCTTCTTCGAGAGTGTCCGCTACGACGGGATCTGGGACAAGTTCATGGCCCGGATGTCGATCGGAGTCACCTCGGCCGGGCTGATCGCGGCACTCATTCTCTGGCTCGCCTGAACCCGCAACGAAAGGACCCCGCATGGCTGAAATGAATCAGCGACTGAAAGGAAAACGAGTCGCCATTCTCAGCGACAACGAAGGTGTAGAGGAGATCGAGCTCAAAGGACCGCTCCAGGCTTTGAGGGACGCTGGCGCCGACGTTCACCTCGTCGCCCCGGAAGCAGGAGAGGTCCAGGCCTTCAATCATCTGGAGAAGGGCAGCAAGTTCACCGTCGACCAGGCGCTCGGAAGCGTAGGCTCGGCGGACTACGACGCCCTGGTGCTGCCGGGCGGCGTCGCCAATCCCGACAACCTCAGGATCGACTCGAAGGCAGTCGACTTCGCCCGCTCGTTCTTTGACGAGGGCAAACCGGTGGGGGCGATCTGCCACGCACCCTGGACCCTCGTCGAGGCCGGAGTCGTCGAAGGCCGGACCCTCACTTCCTGGCCGAGCCTGCGGACCGACATTGAGAATGCCGGGGCACACTGGGTTGATGAGGAGGTCCACATCGACGGGAACCTCGTAACGAGCCGCAAGCCCGACGACCTCGAGCAGTTCTGTCACACGCTCGTCGAAGTCTTCTCCGGCGAAGCAAGCTAGGCCGAGCGCCCGCCGGGATCAGTCCCGGCGGGCGTGCAGCCTGATCTTCAAGGGAAGCAGGAACCAGCAGGTGAGAGCCACCAGGGCCGCACCTGTGGCGACCACGATCGTCGCCGTCGAGCTGTAGAGGAAGTCCGTAATCAGCGCGACCGCTCCGGTCACGGCCAGCGAAAGCGCTGCCAGGCCGGCGATGCTCATCCGGTTCGAGAGCCGAACGATCCATTCTTTCTGCTGCCGGCGGAACGTGATCCGGTGGAAAGCGGTCGGAGCCATCAGCAGGAACATAGAAAGCGCTGCCAGCAGGAGGGTCACGAAATAGAGGCTCTGCTGGAAGTCGGTCACCTCGGAAAAACGACGCTGGAAAGGCACAGCCAGCAGGAATGCGAAGAGGACCTGAACGCCGGGCAGGGCGATCCGGAGCTCCTGGAGCAACTCGTCCAGATTGCGGTCGAGCCGCTCCCACTCCTGCTCGTTCCGGGGACTCTCCGTCATAAACCCACACTACCCGGGGCCTGCCTCTCGAACCGGGTTTGAACCGACGTTCGAGGGTAACTACCGGACGATGAATTCATCCCGCGTAATCCTGATAGTCGACATGATCACGCCCTGGGATTACGAAGGGGCGGAACAGGTGGCCGAAGGAGCCGGCGAGGTCGTTGACGCGATCAATCGTCTCCGTGCACTTGAGGGTGGCAGGGTGGTCTTCGCCAACGATCTCAAGGAGGGCTTCCATGGCTCCCGGGAGAAATCGTTCGAGCTGGCGCTCGCCGGCCGCTTTCCCGAACTAGTCGGGCCGCTCGAGCCGAAGTCTGATGAGGATTTCATCCACAAGGGTCAGCACTCCGCCTTCTACGGAACCCCCCTCGCTCACCTTCTGGATCTCCACGATGCCGACGAGGTCGTACTCGCCGGCCAGGTGACCGAGCAGTGTGTTCTCTACTCAGCGCTCGATGCCCATGTGCGAGGTTACGACGTGACCCTGGCCACCGACGCGGTCCTTGCCCAGCAGGAGCATCTTGGGAACGCGGCATTGGAAATGATGCGGGAGAACATGGGAGCGAAGCTGGTCACCAGCGGCGAGCTGGTCAGCCAGTTGGCCTGAAGGCACCGCTCAGGGTTTGAGCACGACCTTGATTGCGCCGTCTTCCTTCTTCTGGAACATCTCGTAAGCCTCCGGGGCCCGATCGAGCGGCCATACGTGGGTCGCCAGGTCGTCCACTGCGAGAGGGTCCCCGGCATCCGGACCCAGCAAGGGCAGGATGTCGTCGGTCCAGCGGCGAACGTGCGCCTGGCCCATTCTGACCTGGAGACCCTTGTCGAAGATCTGGAACATGGGGAGAGGATCGAGCTGACCGCCGTAGACCCCCGAGATCGAAACGGTTCCGCCCCGCCGCACACTGTCGAAGCAGGCGAGCAGTGCCGTCAGCCGATCGACGGCCGCCTTTCGGGTCATTTTCGCGGCCACCGGGTCCGGGAGGAATCCTGTGGCCTTCTGGATGAGCTCGGCCGCCGGTGCGCCGTGAGCCTCCATGCCGACCGCGTCAATCACGCTGTCCGGACCCCGCCCTCCGGTCAACTCTCGAAGTGATTCGGCGATGTCGTCGTGCTCTTCGAGGTTGAGCGGTTCTACTCCGTGACGGGCTGCCATTTCAATTCTTTCCGGAACCAGGTCGATGCCAAAGACCCATTCGGCTCCGCGATGGCGTGCGATCCGGGCACACATCTGCCCGATTGGTCCGAGACCAAACACGGCAACCGATCCGCCCTCGGGGATCGCCGCGTACTCGACGGCCTGCCAGGCCGTGGGCAGAACGTCGGAAAGATAGAGGTAACGTTCGTCGGGCCCGTCCTCGGGGACCTTGATCGGACCGAACTGCGCCTGGGGCACTCGCAGGTACTCGGCCTGCCCGCCAGGGACCTGACCGTAAAGCCGGGTGTAGCCAAAGAGCGAGGCACCGGTTCCCTCTTCCCGGTTCTGGGTGGTTTCGCACTGGGCGAAGAGTTTCCGGTTGCACATCCAGCAATCTCCACAAGAGATGTTGAACGGCACCACGACGCGATCTCCTGGCGAGAGGTCGGTGACCGCGCTTCCCGTCTCCTCGACGATGCCCATCGGTTCATGTCCGAGGATGTCGCCCTCGTCGATGAACATTCCAAGCACCCCGTAGAGATGGAGGTCCGAACCGCAGATCGCGGTCGAAGTAATGCGAATGATCGCGTCGGTCGCTTCTTCGATTTTGGGGTCGTCTACCTCGTCGACGCGGACGTCCTGGTTGCCGTGAAAGGTCAGTGCCTTCATTCCGAGTCCTCCTGTCCCGAGCCGGGTTCGGCCATTTTTCGGTGTATTCGAGCTTTGATGGAGTCGGGCATCAGGCGACTTGCGATTACTTGAAGTTTGTTCTTGGGGCCGCCACCAACGACCCGTTCATCGCCCTTCCGCATCGCCTCGACCCCTTGACGGGCGACCTGGGCGGGGTCGTCCTTCTTGCCGGAGGCCACCTTGGTGTCTGCCATATCGGCTCTTTCGAAGAACTCCGTATCGGTCGGCCCCGGCATCAGGGAGGTGACCGTGACCCCAGTCTCCCCGAGTTCATTTCGCAGCGCGAGCGCAAAGGACTGAACGAACGACTTCGAAGCGTTGTAGACCGCCTGATAGGAGCCCGGCATCGTCGAAGCCACCGAGGATGTGAAGAGGATCTGGCCCCGGTCACGACTGACCATTGGCTCAACCTCGAGCTTGCAGAGGTGGACCGCGGACTTGACGTTCAGATCGATCAGCTTCATCTCGTCCCCGAGGTCGGTCCCTCCGACAAACGATCCACCCGCACCGATTCCCGCGTTGAGGACCAGCGCTTCAACCGGCCTGCCACGCCTCGCGATCTCCTCGTGGAGGATCTCGACACCTTCGCTCCGCGAAAGGTCGACGCGAACCGCCTCGACGATCGTGGCACCTTCAAGGTCCTTTCTGGCGTCCTCAAGCTCCTGGTCTTCAGCCGCGATCAGCAGGTCAAAGCCGTCTTCCGCCAATACTTTTGCGATTTCGAATCCGATCCCGCTTGAAGCGCCGGTCACTACTGCGAACTGTCGTGTGCCGGATTCCATGTTTCTCCTTGCTTCGACGACTTCCCGGGGTCGAAACCGCGGGCGAGCATGTCCGGTACCCGCCGACAGCGGCTCAAACATCCTTCAGGTCGAGAGCAGTGCGCGAACCGCCTGCTCGGTCGAGGACAGGCCTTTGCGGGCTTTACGTCCTGTCCCGCGACCCGACCCGGCAATCACCTGACCGCTCCGATAGAGATCAAAGACCCGCGGATCCACGTAAGAGGAACGGGCGACCGCGGGGGTGTTACCAAGCTCTTCGGCGACGGTCTCGACCGCTTTGCGGATCGAACGGTCGCGGCCCCGGGCGGACGTCGGGATCTCTGAACCGGCGAGCGACGCCGCCGCGAGTACGGTGCCTCTCCAGGTCCGGAAATCCTTGGCGGAGAACCGCTCGTCGGTGTTCTCCTTGATGTACGAGTTGAGGTGATCGGCGGTCACATCGACCCAGCGTCGCTCTTCCCGGAAGACCAGGAAGTCCTCGGGCCCCGACCGCCGTCGGAGCAGTCGACGCGCCAGGGCCCGGATCGACTCGTCCCGGATCAGGACCAAGTGTTCCAGCGATCCCTTGCCGGTGTATTCGAACCGGATTTCGTCCGGTGATTTCCCCAGGGTCACGTGCTGCTTTTGAATCGTGGCGACGCCATAGGTTTCGTTCTCGGCGGCGTACTGCTCGCCGCCGACGCGAAAGTTCCCGAGGTCGATCAGCCTCACGCCGCAGGCCAGAACACTGTTCATCGCGAGGTTCTCGGGGTCGAGATCACGGGCGACTGCACGCCGGAGCCGGGGCAGCTGCTGCGCGAAATCGAGCATGGTCTCGAACTTCCTGGCCGAGCGGGATTCGCTCCAGCGAGAGTGGTACAGGTACTGCTTTCGGCCAGCGTCGTCGTAGCCGGTGGCCTGAATGTGGCCGTTCTCGCGGGGGCAGATCCAGACACCGGTCCAGGCGGGAGGGATCACAAGTCCCTTGATCCGCTCGATCACGTCCTGATCCGCGATTCGGGCGCCGTCGGCATCGAGATACACGAAACCTTTTCCGGCTCGTCGCCGGGTGATTCCCGGGCTGTCGCAGTCGGATCTCCTGAGTCTCGCCAAACGCTACCCTCGCGCCTTTCGTCCGGCCGCCATCAGGAGGTGGATCAGGACACCCAGACCGAGCAGGGCCAGACCCCGGAGCCAGACCTCATGGCTTTGCTGGGTGAGGAGAACGATGCAGGAAATGACGGCGAGGACGGGGAAGACGCCGGGGATCGTGAAGTGCTCATGCTCGACCTCGTCCCGGCGCAGTACCAGCACCGCGACGTTGGTGCTGAGGAAGACGAAAAGGAGAAGCAGGACGACCGTTTCGGCCAGGGTCGCCAGGTCACCCAGGAAAGTGAGCACGATCGCCAAACCGGTAGTGACCGCGATCGCAGCCCACGGGGTTCGGCGGCCCGGCAGAACCGCCCGGAGAGGGGAGGGCAGGAGGTGCTCGTTGGCCATTCCGTAGGCCATGCGGCTGGACATGATCATGGTCAGCAGGGCTCCGTTCGCGACCGCAACCAGGGCGATGGCGCTGAAAACCTTGTCGGGGATCCCGATCCCGCTCACGTCGACCACCGTCAAGAGCGGACCGGTGGATTCGTTGAGCTGGGCGACCGGAACGGTGGCCGAGGCCGCCACACCGACCACCATGTAGATGATGCCGGCGGTGATGAGCGCGCCGAACAGGGCCTTGGGGTAGACCCGGGAAGGATCCTCGATCTCCTCCGCGACATTGGCCGTCGTCTCGAAACCGACGAATGAGTAGAAAGCCAGGATCGCGCCGGCAAAGATGGCGGGAATCGCGGCCTTCTCGTCGTTCAGGTCAAAAGCCCGCCCGGCATCACCGTTGCCCTCCGCGAAGAAGTAGCAGGCCGCCACGATGACCAGCAGCAGTCCGGTCAACTCGATCAGGGTCATCACGACGTTTGCCCGCATCGACTCCCGGATTCCCCTCGCGTTGAGGGCCCCGATCACGAGCAGGAAAATCACCGCGCCGAGGTCCTCGGAGATGTCGACGAAGGTCTGGAGGTACTCGCCCGAGAACGCGTGGGCGAGACCGGCCGCGCTGACCACGCCGGCCGCCAGCATCGAGTAGCCGACCAGGAAGGAGAGGAGAGGCGAACCGTAGGCGCGTTCCGCGTACACGGCAGATCCACCAGCCTTCGGATACTTGGTTACGAGTTCGGCATAGGAGCCTGCGGTCAGAAGGGCAAGGGATAGCGCGACGAGCATCGGCGCCCAGATCGCGCCGCCAACCTCTCCTGCGACCTCCCCGACCAGCGCATAGATCCCGGCACCGAGGACGTCCCCGAGTACGAACAGAAAGAGCAGCTTTCCCGTGATCGCCCGTCTAAGTCGCGGCTCTTCCGGCTCAGTCGAAGCTTCCATTTCGTGGCTTGGTACCCCGATCGGAACTTTTCGAACGCCGTCGGGAGGGGTAAGTTTCTGAGATCGAACCGAGACCTCCCTCAGGCGCGCAGTACGAGATCACTTTCGAGCGGCAGGTCGCGACCGTGGTCGAAGTCGGCGGCGGCATCCGGACTTACGAGGTCGATGACCGACCCGTCCTCGATCCCTTTCCCGTGGACCGCATCTGCGATGGCGCGCACGGGGCCCCGCTCGTACCCTGGCCCAACCGGCTCGACCGGGGGCGCTACGAATTCGATGGCCGAAGCTTCCAGCTGCCCCTGACCGAGCCTGAACAGGACAACGCGATCCACGGCTTCCTGCGCTGGGTGCCCTGGTCGGTTCGGGAACGCCAGGAGTCGATGGTTTCGATGGAGACCGTAGTCGCTCCCCGGCCGGGCTACCCATTTTCGTTGGAAGTCTCCGTCACCTATGAACTCGGAAGTTCCGGCCTCACGGTCAGGACCGAGATCGCCAACACCGGAGGAGAACGCTGCCCGGTCGGACACGGGCAGCACCCCTATCTTTCGGCCGGAGGCGGATTGATCGACGATTGCCTGCTCGAGCATCCGGGCCGAACGAGGATCCTTACCGACGAACGCCAGCTGCCGGCCGGCCGGGAGGATGTCAGCGGCACCGATTTCGACTTCGCCGATGCCAGAGAGATCGGGAACGCCGAGATCGATTTTGCTTTCACCGATCTCCGTCGTGATGCGGACGGCAGGGCGTGGACCAGATTGACCGGACCCGACGGGGCGTGCGCGGCGATCTGGGTCGACGAGTCCTACCCGCTGGTCGAGCTCTACACCGGCCACACGCTTGCAGCCAGCCGGGCGAGAAGGGGTCTCGGCACCGAACCGATGACCTGCGCCCCGGATGCCTTCAACAACGGTGAGGGGCTGATCTGCCTGGAACCCGGAGAAGCCACGTCGGCGACCTGGGGAGCCACCCTGGAGCGCTGAGCGATGCCACACGACCAGACCTTCCTGATTCTCGGTGCTTCCGGTGACCTGACCGCCCGGCTGCTCTTGCCCGGACTCGCGTCCCTGGCTGATTCGGGGCAGAGCGGTGATCTGCTTCTGATCGGAAGCAGCCGGGTGGACATGGACGAGGAGGAGTGGCGGGGGCTGGTGCGGGATTCGGTCGGAGCCGGTGGCGACGCGAGTTCGAAACTGATCGACTCCACCTTCTACGTACAGGCCGATGTCACTGTCGCGACCCAATTGAAAGGGCTGCTGGAGCGGGTCGAGGGTGAGCTGATCATCTATTTCGCGCTCCCGCCCGAGGTTTCGATCAAAGCCTGCGAGGCACTACGGGAAATCGGCTGCCCGCCGGGCACCAGACTGGCGATCGAGAAACCTTTCGGCCGGGACGAAGAAACCGCGGCGGCCTTCAACGAACTTCTCACCGGGATCGTCCCCGAGAGCCAGATCTTCCGGGTCGATCATTTCCTCGGGCTCTCGACGGTGCTCAACATCGTCGGCCTGAGGTTCGCAAACCGTGTGCTCGAACCGGTGCTCAACTGCCATCATGTCGAGAGTGTCGAGATCATCTGGGACGAAGATCTGGCTCTCGAGGGTCGGGCCGGTTACTACGACCGGGCCGGGGCCCTGATCGACATGATCCAGAGTCACCTGCTTCAGGTCACTGCGGTGCTGGCGATGGAACCGCCACCGGCAATCAACGCGGTCGAGGTTCGCGATGGCACGGCCCGGGTCCTTCGTGCCACCTCGGTGAGAGATGGCGATCCGGTCCGATTCAGCCGCCGGGCCCGGTATACCGCCGGAGAAGTCGACGGTCGCGCGCTCCCCTCATACCAGGACGAGGAAGGAGTCGACCCGGACCGGGAGACTGAAACTCTGGCCGAAGTCACGCTCGAGGTGAACACGTGGCGTTGGGCGGGAGTCCCCTTCCTGCTTCGGTCCGGCAAGGCGCTAGGTAACCCGCGGAAGGAGGCGATCATCAATTTCCGAAAGCCGGAAAGGACGCCCGACGGGTTCACGGGGACCAGCAGCCGCAACCGGTTGCGGATCGGGCTTGGGTTCGGAGCGGACACATTGCGGTTCGAGCTTTCGGTCAACGGTCCCGGGGATCCCCGGCAGCTTGAGTTGGCGACGATGGAAACGGAACTGGGCGAGGGGCACCTCTCGGAGTACGGCGAAGTGCTCAAGGGTGTGCTCGACGGCAACCCGACCCTCTCGGTCAGGGGCGACGCCGCCGTGGAGTGCTGGCGGATCATCGCGCCGGTTCGCAAGGCCTGGAGCGAGGATCTGGTCCCGCTTGAGGAATACCCGGCTGGATCGGACGGACCGGCCGGCTGGCCCGATTCGGTGAGTCCGGGATCAGTCCACTGAGAGATCCAGCGCTTCGAGGTCTTTCGCGGTAGCCTGGCCGCTGTAGGGTCCCCGGCCCTGAAGGTTGGAGGCGCCACAGAGCGCCCCGATCTTGACCGCTTCGTTCAGTGGCAGGCCCAGACCCAGGCCGAAGGTTAGTCCCGCGGCAAAGGAGTCACCGGCCCCGTAGCTGTCGACCGGCTCGGAGGCCAGCGGAGCCGCCTCGAATTCCTCCGTCTCGCCATTCGACATGGTGATCGTTCCGCCCCGCGGACCATCGGTCATGACTACGGCCAGGGGGCCAGACTGGAATTTCCCCGGGTCGAATATTTCTCCGGCGTCGTTCCGGCTCGCGACCAGCACGTCGACCGAGCTCCCGGCCTCCCAGATCGCCTCGGCGGCCCGGATGGTCGCGACGACCTGTCGGGCCTTCCGGGCGGCGTCCACTCCGCTTGAGTCGGTGGCCGTCACATACACCGCGTCGCAATCCGCGAGTTGATCCCACGGAAGTTCCTCGTCGCTGCCCAAAGGGCTGAGACGGGGACCCAGAGTCGTGATCGTTCGTTCACCGGACTCCTCGACAAAGACGAAGGCCCGCCTTTGCGGCACCGGCCTCCGCACGGCGTAAACCTCGACCCCGAATCTGCGGAGTTCGGGTACGACCGTGTCGGCAATCTTGTCGTTGCCGATTGCAGTGATGAAGAGACAGGACCCGGCAAGTTTGGCCAGCTGCACGGCGGCGACGGCTCCGCCTCCCCCGAGATCGTCCCAGGAAGCCAGAGCATGAACGATCTCCCCGGATCGAGGCAGATGGTCCACCAAGGCGAACTCGGCGCACTCGACGTGGCCCACGACAGCTACCTTCACTTGGGCTACCTCCTGGGAGGGCATGAAGGTCAATATATCCCTGCGCATACCTCGTTCCCGACCTTCTCCGCGGGGACCGTGAATCGGCGTCTGAAGATGGCCGTGACGGGGTACCGCCCAAGGCGGCAGCCCCAACCACAAGGAGGTCATTCAATGGCTGAGATAACCACCGTCGAAGAGAAGCTCGCAGAGGTCACCGGTCTCGCTCAGGCGTCGCAAGGTGCGGTCGACAGGGTCACGGCTCTGGTCGACGATCAAGACGTCACTAACGCGCTGGAGAAGATGAAGAAGGAAGCCGAAGAGACCGAGCAGCGCTGCACATCGATCATTGACAAGCGGGAAGGCAAGAAGACCGCGATTCTCGACAAGGCCCGGGAAACCAAACAGGAAGCCACGGAGATGATGTCGACCTATCTCGACCGCGACTCCGACGGGCTCGACGGACTCGAGTTCATGACGATGGCGGAGGCCGGCGAAGTCGGCCACTGGGCGATTCTCGGCAAGCTCAGCGAGCGAACCGGCGAAGCCGAACTGGAGGAACTCGTTGACTGGGCGCTTCCGATCCAGGAACGTCATCTCGCCGAGGTCCGCGAGGGTTCGTTGACTCTGGCCTCCCAGGTCGATCCGGAGT
>JAEZIQ010000121.1 GCA_023436605.1 Actinomycetes bacterium
CTCTTCGACCGCGCCGCATTCGAAGAGGTCGGGGGCTTCGACGAACGGATCTTTCTCTATTACGAGGACCTGGATCTGGCCCTGCGGATGCGGATCGCCGGTCACGAGTGCCGCCTCGCTCCCAGGGCCAGGGCAGTTCACGAGAGTTCCGCCACGCTCGGCCGACGGGCCGCCGCCAAGTACCGCCAGACCGGCTTCAGCCGCGGCTACCTGCTCCGCAAGTACGGCGTCATGCGGCACCCCTCCCTGGCGCTCAAGGTGGCTCTCAGCGACGGCACCGCAGGCCTTGCCCAGATGATCGCCGACCGCACCCCGGCCGGCCTGGCCGGGAGGTTCGAAGGGTGGCGGGCCGGGGCCAGAACCGCCAGCGTCGAGCCGCCCCTCGACCTCCTCGAACCGGCCAGTCTCCGTCGGCATTTTCGGGTCCGCCTGGCCCGGCGTCGCTATTGAGAACGGGGCGTTCTGGGAGAATCGAAATCCTTGAACGACCGACCTACCCTGCGAGAAAGAGTCCACGCTGGAGCCCGGCTGGCCCGGATTCGGGGAGTGAAGCTGGCCCGGATCGCCGTCAATCCCGAGTACCGCCGGGGGCTGAAGCAGGGCGTCGCAGCTTCGGTCGAGCACTCGTCGGTTCCCTTTTCCGATCGGATCGCCACGGTGATCGACCTGGGCGCCTCGCGGGGTCAGTTCGCCCTTTTCGCGGCCGGCCGCTTCCCGGGCGCCCGGATCATCTGCTTCGAGCCCCAGCCCGGGCCGAGGGCAGAGCTGCACGGTCTGCTTGGCGACCGGGTCGAAATACACCCGGTCGCAGTCGGTTCCGAGCCAGGCCGGGAAACCATGAACGTCTCGGCCAGCGATGATTCCTCCTCGCTCCTCGAGATCGGCCAGGACCAGCAGAAGGTGTTCCCCGGCACCGGGAAGGTCGACACGATCGAGGTCGAGGTAACGACCCTCGACCAGGCCCTGCCTGACCCGCTGGCCGGACCCTGCCTCCTCAAGATCGACGTGCAGGGACTCGAGCTGGAAGCGCTCAAAGGCGGCCCCAAGACCCTGTCCCAGGTCGATGAAGCCCTGATCGAGTGTTCTTTCATCGAGCTCTATGAGGGCCAGGCGATGGCCGACCAGGTGATTGCCCTGATGTTCGAGGCCGGGCTGCGCCTGGCCGGCGTGTACGGGCCGACCATCGACTCGGAGGGCCGGATGGTCCAGGCCGACTTCTTCTTCCGCCGCGAGGCAATCTGATGTCGGCTTCCGAGGCAAGTGGACTCCCCGCCCGCTACCACCGTCCGCTCCGGCAGGGTTTCGACCGGGCGATCACTGAACGTCTTGCGCCCCAGACCGAAGTGCTCGACATCGGCTCCGGCCGACATCCGACGATCCCGTCGGCCGACCGGCCCGATGACGTCCGCTACGTCGGCCTGGACCTTTCCGAAGCGGAACTCCTCGAAGCCGGGGCCGGGGCCTACGACGAGACGATCGAAGCTGACGCGACCCGCCGGATCCCCGAGCTGGTCGACCGTTTCGACCTGATCGTCAGCTGGCAGGTGCTCGAGCACGTTTCCGACATGGAAGCGACGCTGGACAACGTGCGGAGCTACCTCAAGCCCGGTGGCCGCTTCGTCGCCCAGTTCTCGGGATCGTGGTCCGCGTTCGGCGTGATCAACCGGATCCTGCCCGACCGCGTCGGGGCCAAAGTGGTGGACAGAACCATGAAGCGGACCGAGAACAACATCCCGGTCTTTCCAGCGTTTTATGACCGCTGCAGCGCCCGGCAACTGGAGCCGCTCCTGGCCGCATGGAGCAACCACGAACTGACCCCGATCTTCTTCGGTGCCACCTACTTCAACTTCCTTCCGCCGGTCCGGCGCGTCTATCTGCTTTTCGAGAACGCGGCAAACCGGCGGAGCGCGAAGAATCTCGCGACCCACTACCTGCTGGTCGCCGAGCGCTGACCTGGACCGTTCGGGCTTCAGCCGAAGGGTGGGTGCCGGAAGTCCCGGACCGGCTTCAGCGAAAACGGAAGCGAGGTGCCGCCGAAGCTCGCGGTGAGGAAGCCGCGCCGGTTGCGACCAAGACGGGTTCTGACCACGGCCCGGAACACGCCGAATTTGTTGGCCCGCACGACCTTCAGCCGCCGGTTCACCTTGCCGTAGCGGTGACCGAACCGGATCGTCACCCGTCCCGGCTTCGAGTTGGGCGTCCGACCCCAGACCAGGATTCCCTTCCGCTGCCGGAAGGCGACGAAGGGGAACCGGAAGGCTTTGAGGACGCGTTTGGGGCGATCCTGGGCAAGCGTGTCGCCCCGGAACCACAAACCGGACTCGATCGTGACTCGATAGGGCTGACCGGGTTCCCGTACCCAGTCCCGGAGTGAGAGCCAGAAGAAGTTCTCGACCCCGGCCCGCCAGCTCCGGAACATCGCTTCGGAGGTCCACCGGCTGAGCAGACCCATTCTCAGCCCGTTGGGGTCGGGTGGCCTGGAATCCCAGCTGAACTCGGTGACCCAGACCGGGATGTGACGCCGGCCCGATTTGATCTTTCCGTACTTCCTTGCGGCGCGGATCAGTCTGACCATTTCACCGACGTCACCGAGCTGGACGTCGTCAGGGTGAATCGCCTTGTGGGTGGGCCCACCCGTGGTGTAAGGGTTGATCGCCCAGATGTCGAAGCGACCGCTGCCCTTGCAGCCCCGGATCGGCACCGGCCGCTTGCGGCCCTTCATGCAGAGCAGACGCCGGGTGAAATCGAGTGGGTGGGTCGAGGAGGTGCCACCCAGCGGTGCCAGGCCTCCCCCGACCACGACGTTCTTCGAACTGCTGCTCTTGACAACGGCTGCGAAACGGTTGAGCAGGTCCCTGTAGAGGTAAGGAGAGGGTCGTTTCTTGCCTTTTCTCTGAGGCTTGAAAAAGATGTGGAGGTTCGGCTCGTTCCACGGCTCCCAGAACCTGACCCTGGGGAGCCCGGCGAAGTTGCCGCTGTAGCGCCGGACGACGGCACGGGTGAAACGCTGGAAGGCGACCGGACTGGGATTGCAGATACCGGGCTCACCGGCCGCACGACAACGTTCGGCCCAGACGGGCGCCGAATTTATCTGGAGGATCGGGATCAGCCCGGCCTGGATTGCGCGAGTCACCTGCAGGTCAGCTTCCAGCCAGTTGTAATGGGAGTCAGCCGGATTGGTCGGGTCCCAGGAGCCCGGTTTGGAGGCCGGCGCAACCTGCCTCCAGACGACGGCCGTCCGTGTGTAACGGGCACCCGCGCCCTTGATCCGGTCGTAGCCGAGCTGATCGACGATTCCGGCATCGGGCACGGTCACCCCGGTCGCCAGCGGCCGGGCCGCCGACGCCGACGGTGCTCCGGCAATCGCCACGATAAGAATCATCGCCGCCAGAAGCAAAGTGAGCAGGGTGAGCCCCCACGCGGACTCGCGGGATCCGGTCCCGTTGGACCGTTCTTCGGGCGGCGTTGATCTCTTATCCGAAAGGTGGATGGCGGAAGTTCTTTACCGGTTTGAGGGAGAAGGGAAGTGAGGTTTCACCGCCGAAGGTGGCGGTGAGGAAGCCCCGCTTGTTGCGGCCGAGACGGGTCAGGACTACGGTCTGGAAGACACCGAACTTGTTCGGCCGGACGACCTTGATCTTGCGGTTCACATTGCCCCGGGCGTTGCCGAAACGGATCGTCACGGCGCCGGACTTCGAGGTCGGGGTGCGACCCCAGACCAGGATCCCCTTCTTGTTGCGGAAGGAGACGAAGGGGAACCGGAATGCCTTGAGTACCTGCTTCGGCCGGTCATCCTGGATTGTCTTGCCCCGGAACCAGAGGCCGGACTCGATCGATTCGTTGAACGGGTGACCGGGCTGGTGGGCCCAGTCCCGAAGTGAAAGCCAGAAGAAGTTGTCGACCCCGGCGGTCCATGAACGGTACATCGCCTCGGCTGCCCAACGGCTGAGCAGACCCATCGGCAATCCGTTCGGGTCCGGCGGTTTCGAGTCCCAGCTGAATTCAGTCACCCAGATCGGGACATATGGCTTGGCCGATTTGATTTTCCCGGCCTTGCGGGCCGCCCGGATCAGCTGGGTCATCTCCTTGACGTCACCAAGCTGAACGTCATCCGGACTGATCGCACTCTGGGTCGGGCCACCCGTCGTGTACGGGTTGACCGCCCAGATGTCGAAACGGGCGGTGCCGGAGCACCCGCGAATCGGCTTCGGCTTCTTCCGTCCTGTCATGCAGAGCATCCGCCGGGCAAAGTCGAGCGGCCCGATCGACGCCGTGCCACCCAGCGGAGCCAATCCGCCGCCGACGACCAGGTTCGACGAGTCGCTGTTCTTGACCACGGCAGCAAAACGGTTCAGAAGTTCGCGGTAGAGAGTCGGGGAAGGACGCTTCTTCCCCACCCGCTGCGGCTTGAAGAAGATGTGGAGATTGGGTTCGTTCCAGGGCTCCCAGTAGCGCACCTTCGGCAAGCCCTCGAAGTCCCCGCTGTAACGCTTCACTGCGGCGGCGGTGAAGCGCTGGAAGTCGACCGGGTCGGGGTTGCAGATCCCCGGCTCACCCGGTGCCACACAGCGCTCGGCCCATCTCGGGGCCGAGAAGATCTGGATCATCGGGGTTACCCCCGCGGCGACCGAAGCGGTCACCTGATGGTCGATCTCGGCCCAGTTGTAGTGGGGGTCGGCGGGATCGGTGGGATCCCAGTTCGAAGGTTCGTTCGCACTGACGATCCGGTCCCAGAAGAGCCCGACCCGGGTGAAGCTGGCACCCGCCTCGCGGATCCGGTCATAGCCCAGCTGTTCGGTCCAGCCCGCATCCGGGATCGTGATCCCGGTAACAAGCGGGCGAGCAGCGGACGCTTGCGGAGTGGACGCCACCAGTCCGCAGATAATCGCCAGCCCCGCCAGAAGGGGGACGAGAAGATTCCTGCTGTAGCTCATCAAGTTGCCAGATTGCCCCGGTTGCGCCTGACGATGGCGATACCGGCGATCACCATGGCGATCAGAACGAGCGCGGCGGGAAACACCCAGCCCATCCCGTCACCGTCGCCGTCACCGCCGGAGGTGGCAGCCGCCCCGAGGGAATCATCCGTCCCGTCGTCAGCCTGCTGGGCGCCGCCCGCCTTGTCCGTATCGTCGGACTGGTTTTCGCTCCCGGCCGAATCGGCGGGGGTCGTGGAGGCGCCGCTTCCGGTCGGGGTGTCCGCTCCGTCAGGGCTGCTGCCCGTGAAACCGCTGCCGTAAGAGGTGCCGTCGGCTGGGTTACCCGGGTTATTCGGGCCGACCGACTCAGGTCCGCCCGGGGTCGGAAGCTGCTCCGTGTACTGATCGACCACGGGGGTCGCCAGGGCGGAGGAGGGTACCCCGACTGCCACTACTGCGGCGAGCAGGGCGAGGGAGAGTTTCACAGCGCTTCGCATCGCACTCACACTACCCGTGACACATTTATCTAACCGGAGTTGCGGTGGCCGAACGTAGTTGCGATCGGCACTTTCCAATTCCCGGGCCCCCGATTCTTGTGTGACATTCTGAACCGATGCGGATTCAGCTCTGGAGCTGCAATTACGACCCCGAACCGATGGGCATCGCGCCTCTGGCAGGCGCCTGGGCCAGAGCCATGGTCGATCGGGGCCACGAAGTCGAGGTGATTGCCGCCCACCCCCACTACCCCGAGCCGGTCTGGGGAAGACGCCTGCGTCCCTACCGAGAGAACCGGGACGGCATCCCCGTCCGGCGCCTGCCCCTTTACGTGGGCCGGGAAGGTGCCCGCCAACGCCTGCTCCAGGAAGGCAGCTTTCTCGCCTCGCTTTCCGCGGTTTCACCACTGCTCCCCCGTCCCGACGTGATCGTTTCGACATCACCCAGCTTTCCCGCCCTGCTTCCGGGGATCCTGTCCAGCCGGATCCGCCGGATTCCCTGGTTCATCTGGCTGCAGGACATCCTCCCCGACGGCGCCGTCACCACCGGATATCTGGAGGACGCCGGCCTGATCGTGCGGGGATCGCGTCGGCTGGAACAAGCGGCATATGAAGCGGCCAGCGGCATCGTGGTCCTGTCGGGGTCCTTTCGCGAGAACCTGCTTGCCAAAGGGGTCGAGGACGGCAAGATCACCGTGGCCTACAACCCGGCCACCCTCTCCGGTCCGTCGCTCTACGGGCCCGACCCGGAAGGCCCGCCGCGGATTCTCATCATGGGCAACATCGGCAAGACGCAGGGCCTGGAGGCGATCGTGCGCGATTTCGAGGGAGATCCCGAGCTCGAGGCCCGGGGAGCCCGGCTGGTCATTGCTGGCAGCGGAGTCGCCGAGTCGGAGGTACGTGCCGCGATCACCACCGACCGGGTCGAGATGACCGGCCTGCTCGACCAGGAGCAGATTCACGATCAGCTGCGGAAGTCGACAATCACCGCGGTCACCCAGTCCTATGACGCGGGCGAGTTCAACGTGCCTTCGAAGCTGATGAACTACCTCGCGACCGGCATGCCCGTGGTTGCCTCGGTCCGCCTCGGAAGTGAAGCTGCCCGAATCGTGAGCGAGTCCGGCAGCGGCTGGATCGCCCCGCCCGGGGAGTTTGGTTCGACCGTGGCATCCGCGATCAGGGACCGGGAGGAGCTCGAGCGACGCTCGGCGGCCGGGCACCGCTTCGCGGAGCAGCATCTTTCGCCGGCCGCGCTGGCCGCCCGGTTTGAAGAAGCCTTCGCCCGGCAAGTCTCGGGTTTATGACCCTAAGCCAACGCGCCATTGGCCTGATCGGGGGCTACTCACCGGTGCTGCTCTGGTGGAGGGCCAAGCGGCCGGGTTGGGCCTGGCGCCTTCACAGCAGTTTCGGCAAGCCGACCACACGCTACGTCCGTCAAAACGGCCTGAGCGTGCGCCGCGGCGGTTTCGAAGCGCTCGAGTTCCCGGCCGGAGCAGTCGGACACACGAACTATCTCGCGGCCAAACTGGCCGGCGTGTACGAACCCGATGTGGTCAGCTTCCTGGTCGAACATGTCTCCGGCAAGAAGACCTTCGTCGACCTCGGCTCGGGCGACGGGTTCTTCCTTTCGGGTCTCGGCCGCCTCCACCCTGAGCTGAAACTGATCGGCTATGAGGTCAACCGCTATGAGCGGGCTCTGGCGCAAGAGATCGCGCGGACCAACGGTGTCGAGACGGAACTTCGGTCGCTGGCCGACGAAAGCGAGTTGCGAAACCTGCCGGATGATGGTCTGCTCCTGCTCTGCGACCTCGAAGGCCTCGAGGAAGACCTGCTCGATCCCGCCCGGTCTCCCGCTCTGTTGAACGCAACCATGGTGGTGGAGGCCCACTCCCAATTCCGTCCGGACGTGGTTCCCCTCCTGACCGCCAGGTTCGAAAAGACCCACGAAGTGAAATACATTCCCTCCGTGGAAACCGACCCGGGATCGCTCGCCGAGCTGAAGGACTGGCCGGAGGATCAGGCAGAGATCGCCGTCTACGACGGGCACCTCCCGACCGAAGGCTGGCTCACTTTCGTGCCCCGGGACCCACGTCGGGGCCGGTGATCACACTGGCGAGCGCCCAGAGCAGCCACTACCAGGCCGACTACGACTACAACTCGGAATCGCCCCACCTGAAGCACCGTCAGTTGTACGAGGGACTCATGGCCAGGGTGGCCGGGCTGGTCGGCGGGATGCCGGTCGAAGGCCGCCCGGTCAGGGCGCTCGAAGTAGGCGCCGGTGACGGTTCGGTATCCAGCCGGCTGCTTGAGCTCGGCTGCGAAGTCACCGGAACGGAGATGTCCGAAGATTCAGTCGAAACGATGAACTCGAGGTTCGCGGGGAACGACCGATTTCGCGCGGTCCATGACCCGGATGGATCACTGGGCGTGCTCGGTGGAGACCGGTTCGACCTGGTGCTCTACGCATCGGTCCTCCACCACATCCCGGACTATCTCGCCGCGATCGGCAACGCAGTCTCAAACCATCTGCGGCCGGGCGGTGGGCTCGTTTCGATCCAGGATCCGCTCTACTACCCCCGGATGTCGCCTCTGGTCCTGCGGTTCCAGAGTGCCGCCTATCTGAGCTGGCGACTCGCCCAGGGCAACTTCGCACGCGGGGTGAGGACGCGGGTGCGTCGCACTTTTCAAGGACTCAGCGAAGAAGCCCCCGGGGACGCGGTCGAGTACCACGTGGTGCGAGACGGGGTCGACGAACAGGCGATCGTCGAACTGCTTGCCCCCGATTTCAGTGAAGTTGAAACGGTCAACTACTGGTCCAGCCAGGGCACTCTCCAGCAGCGGGCCGGGGAGAAGTTCGGATTCGCCAACACCTTTGCGATCTTCGCGCGGGAATACCATCCCCGGGGTGAATCAGCGGGAGACAGCTGACCCGAGACCACGCGTCCTCTGGGTGACCCCGACGATCGGTACCGACTTCGGCGGTCCGACCACCACCGTCGTCAACGGCCTGATCGCCGAGAACCGGACTGGCATCCGGTCGGAACTCCTGACCACCGTCGGGCCCGGACAGAGACCCGAGTCGATCGAGCCGGCGACCCGGCTCGCGCAAAGCGGCGTGACCGTCCGGCTCTTCCCTCGCACCGGCCTGGTCGGACGGGGTGAGGCCTGGGGTCTGAGCCCCCGCCTCGCTTTCTGGCTGATCAGGAACATCCGCCGGTACGACCTGATTCACCTTCAGTACGTCTGGTGCATGACCTCGATCCTCGGGGTGGCGATCGCCCGGTTGGCCGGTGTGCCGGTGGTGCTCACCCCGCACGAGTCGCTCACCGATTTCGACATCGAGGTCGCCTCCCGACATCCGCTTCTGAAGACCATGAAGCGCGTCCTGAGACACCTCTTCCTCGGCAACACGGACCAGCTGGTGCTCATGTCCCGGCTCGAGCAGCGCGACACCCGTAGCGGATCGGTGCCAGTGAAGATCGTTTCCCACGCCGTGCTCGAATACCCGGCGGGGGAAACCGGAGGCCGCAGTCCGGGGGGCGAGGGCCTCCGAATCGCCTTCCTCGGCCGGAACATCGAGAAGAAGGGAATCCACCTTATCCTCGAAGCGATCGCGATGCGACCGGATCGTGACCGCCGTCTGCGAATCGCGGGTCCCGCGGGAAACGACGAGTATCGGCGCGAGATCGAAAGCCTGATCCGCCGCTTCGGAATCGAAGACCGGGTCCAGTGGGCCGGCTTCGTGACGGACCGCGGCGGCTACCTGTCCGAGGCAGATGTGCTCGCCATGCCTTCGGTCTATGAAGGCTTCGGAATGGTTTCCGCCGAAGCGATGTGCGTCGGGGTCCCGGTCGTCGTGCCCGCGATGAGCGGGGTGGCGGAAATCGTCGACGAGTTCGAAGCCGGGGTGGTTATGACCGTTTCGTCCGCGGGGGAACTCGACCGCGCCTTCGCCCGTCTCGAGGACGATCCTGAACTGGCACGGGCGATGGGAGCGAACGGGATCCGCGCCGCCAACGAGCGACTCTCCTTCGAGGCCTACGCCAGGCAGACCGCGGATATCTACGGTGCCCTAATCGACCGGTAGCCGAGCACCTTGCTCGTTCGGCTGGCCGGCCAGCAGGGGCTTTCGCAACCGGAAGATCAACGTTCCCAGCAAACCGGAGCACACGATGCCGCCGGCGACCACCGCCCAGGCGATGCCGTGTTCGGTGATCGGACTGAGCACCAGGAAGACCACGAACAGGAAAACCGCGGCATTCACCGCCTCGCTGATCGATGCGTAGCCCGGGTGGCCGAGACCACGGGCCAGTTCGGTCAGCAGTCGGTGTACGGCCAGGAAGAAAGTCCCGGCCAGGAGGATCCGTCCCAGCCCTACTGCTGCCGAGAACTCGTCCCCGAAAAGCAGCGGGAGGAGGAAAGGAAGCACGAGCAGCAGCACAACGGTGGCGGCGGCGACCAGCAGGAGCCCGATCCTGAAGTAGCGGCTGGTCAGGCCCCAGGCCTGGGGTCCGCGCCGTTCGGCCGCAATTCGGGGATATGAGAGGGCCCCGACCGCCTGAGCCATGAACCGCTGAATGTTGCAGAAGGCGATCGCCGAGACGTAGAGCCCGAGCGCGTGGGCGTCGAGCAGGAGACCGACCATGAACTGATCGAGCCGGACGTCGTCGATCGGTGAAACGCTGCCGACCACGCCACGCAGACCGAAGCTCACGATCTCCCCCCGCGTCACCTCCGGTTCTCCGGTCGGCCTCGGCAGCCGGCGGCGGATCATCACCCAGGAAAATCCGAGGGCAACCACCCATCCGGTCAAGGCGGCAGCGAGGATCGTCGTCAACGTGGCCGACCCGACGATCACGACGGCCAGCGAAAGCGCCGCGTAGATCGCAACCGGGATCAGCCTGGCCGCGTTGTACGGACGGAAACGTTCCTGGCCGAGCAGTGTCGCGATGGCCAGGTTCTGCCCCAGGAAGAGGGGAATCAGGGCCACGCTTAGTGCCGCATCGGCGAGACCGAACTCGTGGTTGTCACCGGCGAACAGGTAGAGCCCCAGCCCGTAGAGGAGCGAAAGTCCGATCGCCAGCAGTGCCGTCGCCTGCAGCGACAGGCGGATGACCGCGGGAACGTTCCGGCTCTCCCGGGCGACGAAGTAGGTGGTCGCCGGCGCGATGCCAATCCCGCCGACCAGGGCGAGGATCAGAGGCAAGAGCCAGAGCAGGGCCAGGGTTCCTCGCCCTTCCACGCCTAGGGCCCGGGCCGCGATCACGCCCGAGATCAGCATGAAGAACTGCCCGGCAAAGGACGTGCCGAGGGTCAGGGCACCAGGGCCCCTGCCCATTTGAACCAGCCGGCCCAGATTGAAAGGCGACTCCACGTCGAAGAACGCTAACTGACGGCGTCGGGTGGACAATTGCCCTGTTCGATGCCCGAGGCATTATTTTCCGATCCCGTTGGTAGTGTGGAATTGTGCAGTGGAATCGGGATTTGCCGGTCCTGTTAGTCGCCTACAAGCGTCCGGAACTGGCTCGGCAGGCAATCCAGGCGATCCGAAGAGTCCGCCCGTCGCGACTCTATTTCGCGGTCGATGGCCCCCGTCCAGACGACCGGGAAGAGGCCCGGGTTGTCAACCGGGTTCGGGCCCTGGCAACGGAGATCATCGACTGGGACTGTGAAGTCCGGACGCTCTTTCGGGATGAGAACCGCGGTTGTGCGCTGGGCGTCAGCGAAGCAATCTCCTGGTTCTTCGATCAGGAGCGGACCGGGGTCATCCTCGAGGAGGACTGCATCCCGGACCCGGCCTTCTTCAACTACGCCCGGGAGCTCCTCGAGCGCTATGCGGATGATCCCCGGATCATGCACATAAGCGGAAATACCCGCGTCCGGATCGAGGAATCGGCAACCAGCTACTTCTTTTCCGGCTACCCACAGGTCTGGGGCTGGGCAACCTGGCGGGATGCGTGGCGAAAGTTCCAGATGCAGCACGATGACTTCGAGTCGAAACTCACCCGGGTTCTGAACCGTTTCGACACCGACCAGGAGCGTGCTTACTGGGAACCCGTCCTGAGGGACACCTTCAGCGGCAAACGGGACAGCTGGGCCTACCGCTGGGCCTTCACCCAGTGGCTCGAGGACGGCCTTTCCACCTACCCCACTTCCAACATGGTGGAGAACATCGGCTTCGGTTCCGACGCGACCCACACCGGGCTGTTTTCGGAAACGCGGTGGCTGCAGCCGGCGGCTACCGATCCCGGAGATCTCCGCCATCCGGAGTCGGTCACGCGCCGCGCAGACCTGGACCAGGAAGTATTCGACCGCGCCTACTCGAAGCACCCGCTGCCGACCCGGCTATTCCGGATCGCCCGCAGCGCCACCCTGAGTCGTTTCGGTCACAGTCAAACGGGCTGATAGCCTCGCCCATCGTGTCCGGGAACCGACTTATCCGGTTGGTCGACCGCATGCCAGCTCCGATCGCCAGGCGATTCCGAGCTGATTCCGGTTTGGCAAAGGCAATCCGCCCGTTGCTGAACCGCGTTGTGCCCGGCGGGGAAACGGACGTGACGATCAGATCCGGACTCGGCGAGGGCCTACGGCTTCCGGTTCGGCTGAAAAGCGAGAAGTACTACTGGACCGGCAACCACGAGCCCCATGTACAGGCCGCGCTCGAGCGCCTGCTGGAGCCGGGAATGACCTTCTGGGATGTCGGCGCTCACATCGGTTTCATCACCGTGATGGCTGCCCGTCAGGTCGGCCCGGAGGGCCGGGTGGTCTCTTTCGAACCGATGCCGGATACCGCTTCCCGGCTCCGTCGTTCGATCGAACTGAACGAACTTGCGAACGTGACCGTGCTCGAGTGCGCGGTCGATCACGAAGAGGGCGAGAAGATCCTTCACCCGCCGAAGCCTGCCGGTGGCACCTCCCAGTCGTCGCAACCATCGGTTATGTGGACGCTGGTCGACGAGATCGGAGCTGAGGGCGGCGTTCCGGTCCGGTGCCGACGGCTCGATGAAGTTTCGGACGAGTTCGGTTACCCGGACCTGGTCAAGATCGATGCCGAGGGAGCAGAGTTGCATGCTTTGGCCTCCGGGCTTAGGCTGGTCACAGAAAAAAGAACCCGGGTGATCATCGAGATCACCGACGGAGACATACTGGCTGAGGCAAGGGCACTCTTGCCGGAAGCCAGGTTTGAATTACTGGGGGCAAACCACTGGCTGATCACCTAGAGAATCCGGCGCAGTTCGACCGTCCGGTCCTCGTTTCGATTTTCAGCCGTCAGTCCACGCTCCGACAGTTGATGGATGTGCTCCGGACTGTCCGGCCACGGCGGCTCTATTTTGCAAGCGATGGCCCACGCCCGGACCGCCCGGGCGAGGCCGAGGCTGTCGCCTCGACCAGGGAGCTCGCCTTGTCCCTGGTCGATTGGGACTGCCAGGTGGCCACGCTGTTCCGGGACGACAACCTGGGCTGCCGTCGTGCGATAGCCGGAGGTATCTCCTGGTTCTTCGAGCAGGAAGAGGCGGGAATCATCTTCGAAGACGATGTCCTCCCCCACCTCGACTTCTTCCGCTACTGCGACGCTCTCCTGACCCGATACGAAACCGATCACCGGGTCATGCACATCGGCGGCTCGACCCTCACCGACTTCGACTACAGCGACGAGACATATTTCTTTTCCCGCTACCCGATGATCTGGGGGTTTGCCACCTGGCGGCGGGCCTGGTCGCAGTTCACCCTCGATCCCCTACCCCGGGAGGAAATGGACCATGTCGTCGGCTCATTCCGCACCGAGAAAGAGCGGAATTATTGGAGGAACCTCCTCGAGTGGTTCTACGGGGGCGGTATGGACACCTGGGACTACCCGTGGGCAGTCACGATCTGGCGGGCCGACGGTGTCTCAATCTCGAGCAGAACCAACCTGGTCAGCAACATCGGTTTCGGTGACCAGGCCACCAACACGAAGCGCTGGAAGGATTTCCGGGGGCTCGGTAACCGACCCAGATCGGGGATTGGAGAAATCCGGCACCCCGCGTCGATCGAGATCGACGATGCGCTCGACTACAAGGTCTTTGTCGACGCCTACGAGAAACCCCCGCTGCCGATCCACGCCCTGAAGATCCTCCGCCACATGATCGGGATGGGCTGGTCCTCGCTGGCCCGGATGACCGGTGGCCCGGCACTGCCAACTCCGGTCAGTCAGCCCCTTCTCGGCGCAGCAGCACCTGGATCGCCATCAAGAGAGCGGCCGGAAGATACAGATACCGATTGAAGCTCTGGTTGACCAGCGGTGACATCACCGCATAAGCCAGCAGGGAAGCAGTGCTCGCGACGACGAGGCTCCTGATCGTCGCCGGCACCCTGCCCTGCGCCGCGAAACCGGTTCTGAGGTACCCAACCATTGCCCAGATCCAGGCGGCCAGGGCGAGGACCCCGCCGGACATGAGCAGTCCCAGAACGATGTTGTGTGGCGACTCGATCCAGATGTAGCTGGACCCGGTGACCGGGCTGGCAGCGACCGCATCGATGCCCGCTTGGAGCGAGGTAGTTCTTTCCTGGTTACTGAGCTTGGCCGAGTCAGGATCGAAGATGCGCTCCAGCGTCACCGAGTCACCGATCGCCCCGATCCGGTCCTGGCTCACCGCAAACGCGGTTACTGCCACCAGCCCCACCAACAGAACCGAGACGACCGCGACGAAACCGATTCGGGTCTTGCGAACGGCAAAGATGCCCTTGACCCAAGCCAGGATCGGCTTGCGGTAGAGAAACAGCACCGCGGCGCCAGCGGCGAGCAGGCCGACCAGGGCCGCCCGGGAGCCGGAAAGAAAGACCCCGATCACCAGCAGCATGAGTACCGGTCCGGCGACCGCGAGACGGCGAAGCGAGTTCATCCAGACGACTGTGATCGGAGCGGCCATGGCGGCCGTGATCCCCAGCGTGTTGGGGTGATCGGTCAAGCCGACGAAACGCTCGTACTCGGTGACATCGGCCCAGATACCCATGTAGCCGCGAACGACGAAAGCGTCATAGGAAACCTTCTCCTGGATATGCGTACCGAGCCCGGCGTCGATCAGGGCCACCAGGCAACTTAGCGAGACCCCGGCGACCCAGGCCGCAGCGATCCATTTGAGGCGACCCTGGTCCCTGACCAGCAGAGCCACCACCATCGGGAACACGAGCACCGCGAAGACGAGCCGAACCCAGATCACGACGGAGGACGAGTAAGGGTCACCAACGCGAGTCAGACGTTCATAGAGGCTCTGGTCGTACTCAAAGGGGAAAATCAAGGTGAGGACCAGACTGCCGGCGAAAAGCGCGGCCGAGATCAGCATCCATCCCGGCACGGTCTTGCGGGGGAGCCCCCAGACCAGAATCGAGACCGGCACGAGGCAGATCAGTCCCATCACGAAGAAGTCGCCAATCGCAACTCCGCCGAAGCGGAGCGTGTTCAGCGGCGCAAAGAAGAAGCTGAGGAGAAGCAGCGCCAGAGCCAGCTTCCCGAACCAGTCCCCTAGGCGCTCGCTGTTGATCCGGGGGACAATCAAGGCTTCTGCTGGCGCCGATTGCGATTGAGTTCCCTTACCTTCGCCTCCGCTTCCAGAGCGAGGTCCTCCTGACCTTCACGCCCGGCAATTCCGGACAGGACGTACCAGGCCTGCCAGTTGTACGGATCATCCTCGGTCGCCGCGCGGGCAGCTTCAAGTGCGGCCTGACCTCCTCCGGCTTCGGCCTGGAGCAGGGCGATCTGGATGTCGGCCTGAGCGGACCAGGGCATCAGGTCGTGGGCTCCTTCAGCCTTCTCCAAGGCAGCGGCCGGATCACCTTCGCGGTAAAGCGCCTGACTGTCGAGGATTCGCTGGGTGCCGATCATCGGAATAGCGATTACCAGGAGAGCGACAATCGAAACGGCGCCGAACCCGACCCTTGCCGGAAGCAGGAAGGGCAGACGCAGATCGCTCCGGTTTCCCCGGCCCGACTTGACCTCGGCGTCCGGTCCGCACACCGCGGCAACCAGGACGAGGAAGGCGGCGGGCAGGACCGTGAGCTCCCAGGCCCAGTCGATCCCCGCAGCGACACCGAAGGCCACCATTCCGGCTGCCGCCGCAGCGAAGGCCGGGCGGCGCTCGTCCTCGGCATCGCGCAACGCCCTTCTGACCGCGAGCCCGATCGGAAACAGGACCAGACCCAGGGTGAGCAGCAACCCGGGGATACCAAGTTCAGCGAACCCTTCGAGATAGAGCGAATGTGCGTCCCTGACGAACTCGGGCCCGGTACCGCTCCTCGACCACCAGTACTCGTACACCCCGGGACCGAGTCCCGTCACCACCTCGGTCTCACCCGCGTCGATTGCCGAACGCCACTGCTCGTAACGCTCCCCGCTGCTCACACTCTCGAGCCGCTCGACGGTGCCACTCTGTTGGCCGACCGGCTTCTTGAACTCATCCCAGCGTTCCCCGAGGAATCCGGAAGCCAGTGCCCCGGCCAGGACGATCACCAGAACCGCGGCCAGTCCGATTCCGATATTCCGCATCGTGCGTCGCGAGGCGGTTGGCAGGCGCACGCCCGCCAGCAGCCTCTCCAGGACCCAGGCCAGTCCGAACCCGACGAAGAAGACCAGCAGGGTCAGCCAGATCATCTGGGTTCCTTGACTGTCGGCGGGGCCCCCGAGGTTGTCTCTCAGCTCCGGCCGCTTGATTACCAGCAGGATGAGCACGACCGAAAGTGCGGCCGGGATGAAGGTCCGAACCAGCAGGGCGAAACGGCCGGGGGTGATCAGGAACAGCAGCACGATCGCCGCCCCGACTTCAATCGCGCCACCGCGCGAAGCGGTGAGGTAGGTCGCAACCACCAGCATCGGTATCACCGCGGCGGATACGGCCCGGCCGATCGAGGTTCGGGCCGAATTGGCCGACCAGAGCAGCACGGCGATGCCCATCGCCATCAGGGTCGCCAGACCGTTCCAGTATCCGAGCGGATGATTCAGTCTCGCCTTGGGGTAGTTCTCCGGGAACTGCGGCAGATCGAACCAGCCCGGGTGGTACCGGGAGGCAAGGGCGACAACCGCGATCAATGTGGCGGCTGCCCCGAGCGCCCCGACGGATCGCCTCAGTCCGTCTCTTCCCTGAAGCAGAAGCAGCGCCAGCAGGAACCCGATCAAAGTGACCGAGCGGCTCACTTCGATGATGCTCCGCTCAGTCGACTGGGTCCACGCCACGGCCGCCAGAGCCGTCCAGAAGACGAGGGCCCCCATGATTGCCAATGCGATCCAGCCGGAACGAGTAACCCGGATAACCGGCATCAGCCCGGCGGCGACCCCCAGCAGGATCGCCCACCAAACAACGATGCCGACCTGACTCCTGGTAACCAGCTCGTAACCGCCCGATTCCAGACCGAGGTAGGCCACCAGGAGGAACGGCACTGCGTATCCGGCCAGGGCGGGGAGACGCGGGCGAATCTTTTCGGCGAACGCTCGAAGGCTCGTCAAGAAAAGGAATTCTTCCAGTCGCGGGTTACTTGGCGCCCTTGCGGACGACGACGGCCGCAAAGGTGCGGAGCATCAGCTTGAGGTCTTCGACCATCGACCAGCCCGCGACATATGAGTAGTCGAGACGCAGCATGTCGTCGAAGGGGATGTCGCTTCGCCCCTCGGCCTGCCAGGGGCCGGCGATGCCCGGTTTGACCTTGAAGCGGGCCGTGTACATGCCGTTGGCCATCTCGGCTTCCTCCGGCACCAGGGGCCGGGGTCCGACCATGCTCATCTCACCCCGTAACACGTTCCAGAGCTGCGGTAACTCGTCGAGTGAAGTGCGTCTGAGCCAGGCACCGACCCTGGTCACCCTCGGGTCACGGTCGAGCTTGAACAGCACATCATCGTTGCCGTTCGACTCGGTCGCGGCGCGAAGTGCGTCCCGCTCCTCGTGAGCACCGTCGCGCATGGTCCTCAACTTGAGGACTTCAAACGTCTTCTCGTGCTGGCCGGTCCGTTCCTGACGGAAGAAGACGGGGCCAGGTGAATCCCGCTTGATGCGGATCGCCGCGACGATCAGGACCGGGGCAGAGGCAACCAGGAGCAGCGATGAAAGCAGGACGTCGATGGTCCGCTTGATCTTGCGGTCCAGCGGCCGGGGATAGGAGGGGCGGGAACTCATCAAGGTCATGCCCTCGAGGTGCTGGGTGATTGAAGTGCCGTAAAAGGTTTCGGGCCCGCCGCTCAGGAAGTCGATCGCCACTCCCCGGTCGAGCAGCGTGTGGGCCAGTTCAATCCTGGTGTCGAGGGTGCCGGAACCGCCGGCGATGATCGCCCGGTCTATGCCGATGCGTTTGATCAGCTTGGTCATGCCAATCGCGCTTGTTTCCCCCGGATCGAGTACCTCCTGGTAAGCGGCGAGTTCGGGCAGGCGACCCCACATATCCCAGGTTTCCTCCTCCGGACGCCGGGTCAGGCGGAGTCCGACTTCGAGTCCCCACTCGGGATGCCGTTCGATCCGCTGCCTCAGGACTTCGACCGAGGCCTCGTCACCGACCAGAGCAACCGACCGTCGGAACCATGGGCGGTTCCGGGCGAAGGCCCCGG